>NZ_JBVIFS010000001.1:114903-378083 GCF_055571215.1 Streptomyces sp. NPDC030995 | reverse complement strand
CCCCCCCCCCCCCCCCCCCCCCCCCCCCCCCCCCCCCCCCTCCCCCTCTCCCTCCCCCCCCCCCCCCCCCCCCCCCCCCAACCCCCGGCGAGGCTGGATCAGGCTCAGCTATACACCCCGGGTATACACACCGTGTACAGTCGCGGCATGTCCATCGGTCACACCCTCCTCGGCCTCCTCGAGGCCGGCCCGCGCCACGGCTACGACCTCAAGCGCGCCTTCGACGAGAAGTTCGGCCACGACCGCCCCCTCGCCTACGGGCAGGTCTACTCGACCATGTCCCGCCTCCTGAAGAACGGCCTCGTCGAGGTCGACGGCATCGAGAGCGGCGGCGGTCCCGACCGCAAGCGGTACGCCATCACCGACGCCGGCATCACCGACGTCGAGACCTGGCTCTCGCAACCCGAGAAGCCCGAGCCGTACCTCCACTCGACCCTCTTCACCAAGGTCGTCCTCGCGCTGCTCACCGGCCGCCGCGCGGACGAGCTGCTGGACACCCAGCGCGCCGAGCACCTGCGCCTCATGCGCCTCCTCACCCAGCGCAAGCGCAAGGGCGACATCGCCGACCAGCTCGTCTGCGACCACGCGCTGTTCCACCTGGAGGCGGACCTGCGGTGGCTGGAGCTCACCGCGGCCCGCCTCGACCAGCTCGCCCAGGAGGTGTGCCGATGACCCCCGCCGGCTCTCTGCTCGCCGCCACGGACCTCCGTAAGGCGTACGGACCCACCCACGCGCTCGACGGCGCCGAGTTCTCCATCCACGCCGGCGAGATCGTCGCCGTCATGGGGCCCTCCGGCTCCGGCAAGTCCACCCTGCTGCACTGCCTCGCCGGGATCGTCCCTCCCGACTCGGGCTCCATCACCTACGCCGGCCGCGAGCTCGCCACCATGAGCGACGCCGAGCGCAGCGCCCTGCGCCGCACCGACTTCGGCTTCGTCTTCCAGTTCGGCCAGCTCGTGCCGGAGCTGACCTGCCTGGAGAACGTCGCCCTCCCGCTCCGCCTCACCGGCGTCAAGCGCAAGGAGGCCGAGCGGACCGCCCTGCACTGGATGGAGCGGATCCAGGTCGAGGACCTGGCCCGCAAGCGCCCCGGCGAGGTGTCCGGAGGCCAGGGCCAGCGCGTGGCCGTCGCCCGCGCGCTGGTCACGCGGCCCCGGGTGATCTTCGCCGACGAGCCCACCGGCGCCCTGAACTCCCTCAACGGCGAGCTCGTGATGCAACTGCTCACCGAGACCGCCCGGGCCGCCAGCACCGCCGTCGTCCTCGTCACGCACGAGACCCGCGTGGCCGCCTACTCCGACCGCGAGATCGTCGTACGCGACGGCAAGACGCGCGACATGGAGCGGATCGCGTGAGCGCGCTCCGGGTATGGGCCCGGGACCTCTCCATGGGTGTGCGCTTCGCCTTCGGGGGCGGCCGCGAGGGCTGGACCCGCACCCTGTTCACCGGCATAGGCGTCGGCCTGGGCGTCGCCCTGCTGCTGATCACCACCGCCCTGCCGAGCGCGCTCGCCGTCCGCTACGAACGCGGCGACGCCCGCTCCACGATGAACTCCCCGACGGCCGAGCGGCCGGGCCCCGACACCCTGCTGATCTCGGGCGCCGACCAGACGTACCGCAACAGGGACATCGAGGGTGCCTACCTCAAGGCCGAGGGCCCGAACGCACCCGTTCCGCCCGGCCTGACGAAGATCCCCGGCCCGGGCGAGATGGCCGTCTCCCCCGCCCTGCGCCGGCTGCTGAACTCCTCGGAAGGCAAGCTCCTGCGCGAGCGCCTCGACTGGCCGGTCTCCGAAGTCATCGGCGACGCGGGCCTGGTCGGTCCCGGCGAGCTGCTCTTCTACGCGGGCAACGACAGCCTGCGCAAGACCGGCCCGGCGGAGTACCGCGTCGAGCGGATCACCGGCTTCGGCGACACGGAGGAGTCCGAGCCGTTGGACCCCGTCCTGGTACTCCTCGTGGTGCTGACCTTCGTCGCGCTGCTGCTGCCGGTCGCCGTGTTCATCGCCGCCGCCGTCCGCTTCGGCGGTGAGCGCCGCGACCTGCGGCTCGCGGCCATCCGCCTGGTCGGCGCCGACACCCGGACGGTCCGCCGGATCGCCGCCGGCGAGGCCCTCGCGGGATCGCTGGTCGGACTGGCCCTGGGCGTCGGCTTCTTCGCCATCGGCCGCGGACTCGTCGGCAGCGTCACCCTCCGCCAGCGCAGCGTCTTCCCCGCCGACCTCGATCCGTCGGTGTGGCTGGCCCTGCTCGTCGCGGTCGTGGTGCCCGCCGCGGCCGTCGCCGTGACCCTGTTCGCGCTGCGCGGTGTGGTCGTCGAGCCGCTCGGTCTCGTCCGCAGGACCGCCCCGCGGCGGCGCCGCATCTGGTGGCGGCTGCTGCTGCCACTGGGCGGACTGGCGCTGCTCGTCCCGCTGACGGGCGGCGGCAACGGAGGCGAGGACTTCAACCAGTGGCAGGTCAGCGCGGGCGTCGCCCTGCTCCTGGTCGGCATCACCGCCCTGCTGCCCTGGCTGCTGGAGCGGCTCGTCACCCTGATGTCTGGCAACGGCCCGGTCTCCTGGCAACTGGCCGTCCGCGGCCTCCAGATGAACAGCGGCCCCGCCGCCCGGCTGGTCAACGGCATCGCCGTCGCCGTCGCCGGGGCCATCGCCCTGCAGATGCTCTTCGCCGCCGTCGAGGACGACTACACCTTGGTCACCGGCCACGACCCGTCCCGGGCGGCGCTCTCGGTCCTGCTGCCCCCGGCCGACGGGGACCGGGGCGACGAGCTCGCCTCGAAGATCTCCGGCGCCAAGGGCGTCGCCAAGGCAGCCCCGCTGGCCGCCGTCTACGCGAACCGCCGACCGGACACCGGCGGCAGGGTCGAGATCACCGTCGGCACCTGCGAGGCGCTGCGCGAGGTCGCCGTACTGGACTCCTGCAAGGACGGCGACGCCTTCGTGCTCACCGGCACCGCGGACAAGGACTCCGGCGTCTACGGCTCCACCGCGCAGCCCGGCGACACGCTGACCATCAGCCCGCTCCCGGGCACCCGGCAGGACGCGACGACCGTCGAGTGGACCCTCCCGGCCACGGCGACCACGGTCGCCAGCCGCGAGGATCCGACCGGCGTGCTGCGCGACGGGGTACTGGCGACCCCCTCGCTCGCCCCGAAGGGCGCGGAGGAGGCCGGGTCCGCCCAGGTGTTCGTCCAGCTCGACGAGTCCGTGCCGGACGCCATGGAACTGGCCCGTACGGCCGTCTTCAAGGCGGATCCGCTCAGTCGCACGATGACGCTGAAGTCCACCCGGGAGGACTCCGGTTACTCCGCGATCCGCACCGGGCTGTTCTTCGGTGCGACCGCCGTGCTGATCCTGATCGCCGCGAGCCTGCTCGTCTCGCAGCTGGAGCAATTGCGCGAGCGCAGGCGCCTGCTGTCGTCCCTGGTCGCCTTCGGTACCAAACGCTCCACGCTGAGCCTTTCGGTGCTGTGGCAGACGGCGCTGCCCATCGGGCTGGGCCTGGCCCTGGCCGCGGTGGTGGGCGTGGGGCTGGGGAGCGTCCTGATGCGGATGGCCTCCCGCCCCGTCCGGATCGACTGGGCCTCGGTCGCGGCGATGACCGGCGCCGGTGCGGGCGTGGTCGCGCTGGTGACCGTACTCAGCCTGCCGGCGCTGCTGCGCCTGATGCGCCCGGACGGGCTGCGCACGGAATAGCCCCGGCGGGTGCGGCTTCACTGCTGGGGGTCCGGGGCAGAGCCCCGGCAGCGGAGCCGCGCCCGCTCAGTCCGTGGGCCACACCGGGAGCGGGCGTACGGCCTCGCGCAGCGCGGCGGCGATGGCCCGGAACTCCTCCTGGCGGGCCGTCCCGGTGCGCATGGCCAGTGCGATCCGCCGGGAGGGCGCCGGCTCGGCGAAGTACCCGGTGGACAGGTGTTCGTTGCGGGCGGTCTCCAGCCGCAGCGCGGTGCGCGGCAACAGCGTCACCCCCAGTCCCCCGGCGACCAGCTGTACGAGGGTGGACAGGCCGGCGGCGGTCGTCGTGACGTCCGCCCCGGTCGTGCGCCCCGCCTCGCGGCAGATGTCGAGGGCCTGGTCGCGCAGGCAGTGGCCTTCGTCCAGCAACAGCAGTTGCAGTCCGCGCAGTTCCTCCAGCGGGATGTCCCGGCGCCCGGCCAGCTCGTGCTCCCGGGGCGCGAGCAGTACGAAGTCCTCGTCGAAGACGGGCAGTTCGGTGACCCCGGGGACGCCGAGCGGCACGGCCAGCAGGAGCAGGTCCAGGCGCCCGCCGGCCAGCCCCTCCAGCAGGGAGGCGGTCTGTTCCTCGTGCACCTGGAGGTCCATCCGGGGGTAGCGCCGGTGGAACAGCCCGAGCACGGTCGGCAGCAGGTACGGCGCCACCGTGGGGATCACCCCGAGCCGCAGGACCCCGGTGAAGGGGGCCCGTACCGCTTCGGCCTCCTCCAGCAGCCCGCCCATGGCGTCGAGCACCACCTGCGCCCGGACCGCGATCCGCTCGCCCGCCGGGGAGAGCAGCACCTTGCGGGTGGTGCGCTCCAGCAGCTGCACGCCGAGGGCCTCCTCCAGCGCGGAGACGGCGCCGGAGAGGGCCGGCTGGCTCATGCCGATGGCCGCGGCGGCGTCCCGGAAGTGCAGATGCTCGGCGACGGCCGCGAAGGCGCGCAGCTGAGCGAGAGTCGGTTGCTTCGCTCCCCTATTACCCACAGCCACTGATAGGTACCTCCGATCACCCAACACAAGACTAGCTATTTCCGCAATCAATGCAGGTGTGCCAGCATGTGAGATACGTCCAACCCCATCGGAAAACCCCCAAAAGGGTCATTTTCCATTTCTCAAGGAGAGCGCGTGCTCACTGTTGGTGACAAGTTCCCCGCCTTCGACCTGACCGCCTGTGTCTCGCTCGAGGCCGGTGCCGAGTTCGCGCAGATCGACCAGAAGACCTACGAGGGCAAGTGGAAGGTCGTCTTCGCCTGGCCGCTCGACTTCACCTTCGTGTGCCCGACCGAGATCGCCGCCTTCGGCAAGCTGAACGAGGAGTTCGCCGACCGCGACGCGCAGATCCTCGGCTTCTCGCTCGACTCCGAGTACGTGCACCACGCCTGGCGCAAGGACCACGCCGACCTGCGTGACCTGCCCTTCCCGATGATGTCCGACATCAAGCGCGAGCTCTCCACCGACCTGGGCATCCTCGGCGAGGACGGCCTCCCGATGCGCGCCGTCTTCATCGTGGACCCGAACAACGAGATCCAGTTCTCGATGGTGACCGCCGGTTCCGTGGGCCGTAACCCCAAGGAGGTCCTGCGGGTCCTCGACGCCCTGCAGACCGACGAGCTGTGCCCCTGCAACTGGAACAAGGGCGACAGCACCATCGACGCCGGCGCGCTGCTGGCCGGTGAGTGACGGATGTCCCTCGACTCCCTGAAGTCGGCGGTACCGGACTTCGCCAAGGACCTGAAGCTGAACCTCGGTTCGGTCATCGGCAACAGCGACCTCCCGCAGCAGCAGCTGTGGGGCACCGTCCTGTCCTGCGCGATCGCCGCCCGCTCCCCGCGCGTCCTGCGTGAGCTGGAGCCCGAGGCGAAGGCGAACCTCTCGCCGGAGGCGTACACCGCCGCCAAGTCCGCCGCCGCGGTCATGGCGATGAACAACGTCTTCTACCGCACCCGGCACCTGCTCTCCGACCCGGAGTACGGCAACCTGCGCGCGGGCCTGCGGATGAACGTCATCGGCAACCCGGGCGTGGAGAAGGTCGACTTCGAGCTGTGGTCGCTCGCGGTCTCCGCGATCAACGGCTGCGGCCAGTGCCTGGACTCGCACGAGCAGGTCCTGCGCAAGGCGGGCGTCGAGCGCGAGACGATCCAGGAGGCCTTCAAGATCGCCTCGGTGATCCAGGCCGTCGCGGTCACCCTCGACGCCGAGGCCGCCCTCGCCGCCGAGTAGTCACCTGCACGACCTGTACGACCGTCAGGGCCCCCGCAGCCGTTTCCGGCCGCGGGGGCCCTGCGCGTTCACTTCTTCAGGGCGGCCATCAGCGCGCGCATGTCCTCGATCATCGCCGCCTTGACGGTGTCCTCGTCCGGCTCGACGACGTCGCCTTGCGAGTACGCGTCCACGGTGAGGGTGAAGACCGCGCCGCCGTCGAGGACCAGCAGCCGGGGCCGCGACACCTGCGCGAAGAGCAGCGCCCGCTCCCCGAGCCCGGGGACCTCTTCCACGGGTACGCCCATCACGCTCAGGTCCGGATGCAGGCCGGGTCCGGCGCCGAACTCGGGCCCCGGATCGTTCTTCTTGTGCAGTTCGACCAGCACCTGGGTCACGTACGTGACCTTGTCCTCGGTCCATTGCATGCCGTACTCGCAGTAGGACCAGTCCAGGGCGGGCTTCTCGCCGTGCTTCGGCATGCTGTCCTTGAACCCCCCGGCGATCCCGCCCAGCTGGTCCAGGCGCACCACCTTGCACAGGTCCTCGGTGTGCCGGTAGGCGATCGGCGGGGACGCGTCGGCGAACCGATTCTGCGCGGCCAGGACCCCCGCCCAGACCGCCGACGCCAGGAGGATGCCGCCCACGGCCCACCACCACGGCCGCGCCCGCCGCCGTACGGACTCGGGCGGCGCGGCGGCGGCCTGCGCCGGCGCGGTCGCGTGTCCGCCGTCCCATTCACCGTCGAGCTCGGGCTCCCCGATCATCCCGCCCCCTCCGACTTCTTGAGCGCTGCCACCAGCTCCCGCATGTCCTCGATCATCGCCGCCTGGACTGCTGTGGCGTCAGTGGCGGGGCGGTCATTCTTCTGGGCGTAGGTCGCGTTGGCGATCACCTGGACGGTGAACACCGCACCGCCGTCCAGCACCTTGAGCTCCTGTACGTAACCAGAGGAGGACGTGGTCATGACAGCACGCTCGCCGAGGTCCGGCACCGCTTCCCTGCGCACGTCGCCGCTATAAGCGATGTCCTCCAGCGGCGGTACGTCGAACTCGGCCGAGGGGTCGGTCTTCTTGTGCAGGTCGACCTGTGCGCTCACGATGAAGTCCGGCACGCCCTCGACGTTGTTCAGCACGCACGCTGCCCCATACACGGCCGGGTGGTCGCTCTCCTGGTTCATCGGTCTCTTGTGCAGGTCTCCGGTCAGCCCGCTCAGCGTCCGGCCCCGGAAGTCCTCGCACAGGTTCTTCGTCGCCCGGTACGAGATCGTCGGCTCAGCCAGCCGGTCCCCGAAGAAGTACAGCCCGCCGGCCCACACCGCCGACGCCGCCACCACCCCGCCCAGCGCCCACAGCCACGGCCGAGTCCCGGGACCGCCCGCCGTCCGCTCGCGCGGAGCGAGCTGCTCCGCCGGCCTCGCGGTATCCCAGTCCCCGTCGATCTCCGGATCGGTGATCACGCCTGCCCCCTAGATGTCCCTGGTCGATCATCGCAGACCCATCAAATCGCCCCCGTGTCCACGGTGTTATGACCTGCTCTGGCCCGCCTCTTCGGGCAGCGGCCGGCCCAGGGCGGTCGAGCCGTGCGGCGCCGGGCCGACCGCTCCGGCTCCGTGGTGGTGCTCGCGCGAGTACGCCTTCAGGTAGCCCACCACCGTGTTGGTGACGGCGACCAGCGGTACGGCGACCACCGCTCCGCCGATGCCTGCGATCATCCCGCCGGCGGCCACCGACAGCACCACCGCGAGCGGGTGCACCCGTACCGCCCGGCCCAGGATGAAGGGCTGGAGCACGTGCCCCTCGATCTGCTGCACGGCCAGCACCACGAGCAGCACCATCAGGGCGGTCCACACGCCCTGGGTCACGAGGGCCACGACCACCGCGAGGGCGCCCGAGACCACCGCGCCGACCAGCGGGATGAAGGCGAACAGGAAGATGAAGACGGCGAGGGGGACGGCCATCGGCACGTGGAGGAAGTAGATGCCGAGGCCGATGAAGATGGCGTCGATGAGCGCGACGAGGACGGTGCCCCGTACGTACGCGGTCAGCGTGCGCCAGGCGCGCGGTCCGGCGCCCGCCACTCCGGGCCGGGCGGCGGCGGGGACCAGGCCGAGCGTCCAGGTCCAGATGCGCTTGCCGTCGTAGAGCAGGAAGAGCGTGGAGAACATCGCCAGCAGCATGCCCGTCATGACCTCGACGAGCACCGTCACGCCTTGCAGTCCGGCGGAGGTGATCTGCTCGGTGTTGGTGCCGATGGTCTCGCTGAGGTTCTTCGCGATGTCGTTGATCTGCTTCTCGGTCACGTGGAACGGACTGTCCAGTGCCCAGAGCTTGAGTTCGTTGATGCCCTCGCGCACCCGGTTGGAGAGGTCGTCGAGGTTCTCCATGACCTGCCAGACCACGAACCAGCCGACGAGCCCGATGACCACGAAGCCCAGGATCGCGGTGACGGCCGTGGCCAGCCCTCTGGGCAGGCCCAGTCTGCGGAGCCGGACGACGAAGGGCTGGAGCATCGCGGTGACGAGCATGGCGGCGGCGAAGGCGAGGACGACCAGGCGGACTTCGCTGATCACCTTCATCAGCACCCAGAGCATCCCGGCGAGCAGCAGCAGCCGCCAGCTGGCCTCGGCGGCCACGCGCATCCCCCAGGGGATCACGCTCGCCGGGGCGGGCCGCTCGGGGGCGGCCGGGACGGCCATGGCGGTCGCGTGGGCCACGGGAGCCGGGGGCGCGGCGACGGGCGGGGCGGGCGGAGCCGACGGGGCCGGCGCCGGTTCGGGCGCGACGGGCCCCGGCAGGTCGCCCCTGCTCTGGGCGTCGACCTCGGCGCGCAGCTCGTTCAGCCGCGCCTCCAGCTGGTTCAGCCTGTTTCCCAGCCGGCCGAGCCAGCCTGCCCTCTTCGTCATGTCGCTTCCTTCCCCCGCCCCCGGTCTGCGGGCACACCTCGAAGACCGTACACGCGAGGAGCCCCGCACCGTAGGACGGTGCGGGGCTCCTGGAGGTTGAGCGGTGGCTAGTACCAGCCGTTGGCCTGGTGGAAGGTCCAGGCGGCACACGGGCTGCCGTAGCGGTCTTCCATGTAGTTCAGGCCCCACTTGATCTGCGTCGCGGGGTTGGTGCGCCAGTCGGCTCCGGCCGAGGCCATCTTCGAGCCCGGGAGCGCCTGGACGAGACCGTAGGCACCCGAGGACGAGTTGACGGCCTTGTAGTTCCAGGTGGATTCCTGGTTGATGATGTTCGAGAAGCACTGGAACTGGCCGGCCGGGACCATCTGCTGGGCGATGGCCTTGACCTGCGCGACCGTGTAGGAGCTCTGGAGGGCGAAGTCGCCGGCGTCGCGGGCGGCGGAGCGGCTGGCCGCTTCCTTCGCCTCGCGCTCCTTCTTCGCCTTCTCGTCCGCTTCCTTCTGCGCCTCCGCCTTCTTGGCCTTGGCGTCCTCGGCGGCCTGGAGGCGGGCGGCCTCCTCGGCCGAACGCTTGGCGTCGGCGTCGGCGGCGTGGGCGATGGTGTCGGCCTGCTGCGTCAGGGACGCGCTCTGGACCTGCGCCTGGTCGCCGACCGGGATGTCGGCGAGGAGGGTCGCCCCGGACGCGGTCGTTTCGAGATCGTTCGTGGGGTCGCCAGTGGCAACGCCAACGACTGCGCCGACGGTGGTGACCGCGGTGGCCGAAGCCACGGCGAACCCCCGGACCGAGATCCGGCTCACACGGTGTCCTTCCAGCAGCATCCGCAGTGACCGCGCGGGCGCAAAAGTGCCCCTCGACTCTGGCCTCCGTGGTTCTACGGTCACTGGAGGCGCGGGCCCGTGGGCAACTCCCTTGCGGGGGCTGCCGCGTGAAGCTCCGGGCGGCATACGGCGATCGACTGTGGAGTTGTGGTGCTGCGCGTACCTCACTGGAGGTACAGATGTGCCGTATGCGGGGCCTGACGGAAACCAGACTCTGCCGGAACGCGACGCCGCAAGGCAATTCTCCGTTGCGTGGGAAAGGTCACACCTGGCATGTCGCCGCTGTTTTCGACAAAGCCCTGTGCAGCACGACGCCGCCCGGCTAGGCTCTCGGGCCTTTGCCGGGCGGCGCCAACTTCCTTTCCCGCTATGGGCGTTTTAGCCCTCTGCGCCCCTTACAGGGTTTCGAGCATCTCGGTGACCAGGGCGGCGATCGGCGAGCGCTCGGAACGCGTCAGCGTGACGTGCGCGAAGAGCGGATGCCCCTTCAGCTTCTCGACCACGGCGACGACTCCGTCGTACCGGCCGACCCGCAGGTTGTCCCGCTGGGCGACGTCGTGGGTCAGAACGACCCGCGAATTGGCACCGATTCGGGACAGAACGGTCAGAAGGACGTTCCGCTCCAGCGACTGCGCCTCGTCCACGATCACGAAGGCGTCGTGCAGCGAGCGGCCGCGGATGTGCGTGAGCGGCAGGACCTCCAGCATCCCGCGGTTCAGCACCTCCTCGATGACCTCGCGCCCGGCGACCGCCGAGAGGGTGTCGAAGACCGCCTGGGCCCAGGGGCTCATCTTCTCGGCGGCGTCCCCGGGCAGATAGCCGAGGTCCTGCCCGCCCACCGCGTACAGCGGCCGGAAGACCATCACCTTCTGATGCTGCCTCCGCTCCAGCACCGCTTCCAGGCCCGCGCAGAGCGCCAGCGCCGACTTTCCGGTGCCGGCCCGGCCGCCCATCGAGATGATCCCGATCTCGGGGTCCAGGAGGAGGTCCAGGGCGATGCGCTGCTCGGCGCTGCGGCCGTGGAGCCCGAAGGCCTCGCGGTCGCCCCGTACGAGCTTCACGTTGCCGTCGGAGGTGACCCGGCCCAGGGCCTTGCCGCGCTCGGACTGCAGGACCAGTCCGGTGTGCACGGGCAGTTCGGCGGCCTCCGGCACGTAGAGCCGTTCCTCCGAGTAGAGGAGGTCGACCTGTTCGCCGGAGAGGGCGAGCTCGCCCATGCCGGTCCAGCCGGCATCGGTGATGGCGAGCTCCGCGCGGTACTCCTCGGCGAGCAGCCCCACGGAGGAGGCCTTGATGCGCAGGGGAAGATCCTTCGAGACCACCGTGACGTCGTAGCCCTCGGCCTGAAGGTTGCGGGCGACCGCCAGGATGCGCGAGTCGTTGTCCCCCAGCCTGAAGCCGGCGGGCAGGACGCCCGGGTCGGAGTGGTTGAGCTCGACGCGCAGGGTGCCGCCCAGATCGCCCAGCGGGATGGGGGCGTCGAGACGTCCGTACCGGACCCGGAAGTCGTCGAGCAGGCGCAGGGCCTGGCGCGCGAAGTAGCCGAGTTCGGGATGGTGCCTCTTTGCCTCCAGCTCGGTGATCACCACGATCGGGAGCACGACCTCGTGCTCGTCGAAGCGGGTGATCGCGTTGGGGTCTGCCAGCAGGACGCTGGTGTCGAGGACGTAGGTCCGCCTGTCGGGCAGGCGGCGCTTTGTGCTGGTCACCACGGAAGGACGTACCCCCTCGGAAGAGGTCGGGCCATGAAGACCGGACCGGTCATCGGCACCCATGCCGGGGCCGATTTCCGGCCCTCCCACTTCGTCCGTGCGAACCGCACGTGCGTCCTGGTGCAAAGGGCCTCCCGGGCGGACGACCCCATGCCGTCCGCTGAGACTCGACACCCGTGGATCGGGCATCGACCTGAAAGGGATATTCCCCGAACAGGCCAGGCCATGCCATGGCATATGACGGACGCTCGGTGAATCCCTGGTGAAGGGTTCGCGGGGAGGAGAGGGGAGTCGAGGAGAGGGAGGAGAGGGAGGGGAGGGAGGGGAGAGGGCATGCCGGGACCGAGGGGCCGTCAGACCCCCCGGGGGCAGGAAGGGAAGGGCTCAGGTGCCGTAGCGCCGGTGGCGGGCGGCGTAGTCGCGCAGGGCCCGCAGGAAGTCGACCTTGCGGAAGGCCGGCCAGAAGACCTCGCAGAAGTAGTACTCCGAGTGCGCGCTCTGCCACAGCATGAATCCGGACAGCCGCTGCTCGCCGCTGGTGCGGATCACGAGGTCCGGGTCGGGCTGGCCGCGCGTGTAGAGGTGCTCGGCGATGTGGTCGATGTCGAGGATCTCGGCGAGCTCCTCGAAGGAGGTGCCCTTCTGCGCGTGCTCCAGCAGCAGCGAGCGGACCGCGTCGGCGATCTCCTGACGGCCGCCGTAGCCGACGGCGACGTTGACGAGTATCCCGTCGACGCCGTGGGTGGCCTCCTCGGCCTCCTTCAGCACCGTCTGCGTCCCGGCGGGCAGGATGTCGAGGTTGCCGACGTGATGGACGCGCCAGCGGCCGTCCGCGGCGAGGCCCCGCACGGTGTTCTCGATGATGTTGAGCAGCGGGCGGAGCTCGACCTCCGGCCGGTCCAGATTGTCCGTGGAGAGCATCCACAGGGTGACGACCTCGACGTCCGTCTCGGTGCACCAGCCCAGCATCTCGGAGATCTTGTCGGCTCCGGCCTGGTGGCCCTGCTCCGTCGTACCTCCGGACGCCTTCGCCCAGCGCCTGTTCCCGTCCAGGATGACGCCGATGTGCTTGGGCGCCGCGTCATGGTCGAGGCGGCCTTCCACCCGGCGTGCATAGAGCCTGTACACCAGGTCGCGCAGCTTCACGATCTTCCAGCCCCTCCGTGCAATGCCCCCGTGCGAATTGCGGTCTCCCCCGAGGCGGCCACATTACTGCGCGGCGGGATGGGGTACCCAACTCGGTCTGTCACAACTCCGTGATAGGGAGGACAACGTGACTGATACCGATCCCTATCGGGCAGAGCCCTCGCGCTACGCCTTCATGGACTACCGCCGCACCGGCCACAGCGGCCTCAAGCTCCCCGCCATCTCCCTGGGCCTCTGGCACAACTTCGGCGACGACAAGTCCCTGGAGTCCCAGCGGGCGATCCTGCGCCGGGCCTTCGACCTCGGAGTGACCCACTTCGACCTGGCGAACAACTACGGCCCGCCGCCCGGCTCGGCCGAGCTGAACTTCGGCAAGATCTTCGCGCAGGACTTCGCCTCCTACCGCGACGAGCTGATCCTCTCCACCAAGGCCGGCTACCTGATGCACGCCGGGCCGTACGGCGAGTGGGGCAGCCGGAAGTACCTGCTCAGCTCGCTCGACGCCTCGCTGAAGCGGATGGGCGTGGACTACGTCGACATCTTCTACTCGCACCGCTTCGACCCGGAGACCCCGCTGGAGGAGACCATGGGCGCGCTCGCGTCCGCGGTCCAGCAGGGCAAGGCGCTGTACGTGGGCATCTCCTCGTACACGGCGGAGCAGACGGCCGAGGCCGCGCGGATCCTGCGCGAGATGGGCGTGCGTCCACTGATCCACCAGCCCTCGTACTCCATGATCAACCGCTGGACGGAGGAGGACGGCCTGCTGGACACCCTGGAGGACGCCGGCATGGGGTGCATCTCCTTCGCGCCGCTCGCGCAGGGGCTGCTGACCGGCAAGTACCTGAAGGAGATCCCGGAGGGCTCGCGGGCCACGCAGGGCAAGTCCCTGAACCCGGACATGCTCTCGGACGAGGTGCTCCGCCGGCTCAACGGGCTGAACGACATCGCGGCCCGCCGCGGCCAGTCGCTGGCCCAGCTCGCACTGAAGTGGGTGCTCCGCGACGACCGGATGACCTCGGCTCTGATCGGCGCTTCGAGCGTGCGACAGCTGGAGGAGAACGTGGCCGCGCTGGCGGCAGAGCCGCTCTCCCAGGCCGAGTTGGAGGAGATCGACTCCCTCGCGGTGTCCACCCCCGGCACCAACCTCTGGGCCCAGCGCGGCTGACCTGCGCGTTTGCCTACGGGGTGCGTGAAACAAAAAACGGGCCGGTCCGTGGGGGGGATACGGACCGGCCCGAGGGGGGGGTTCCACCATAACCCTTCGTAAAGCGTGATGCGTGCATTGGCGCGGAACGATTACGCTCCGAAACCACCCAGCAGCACTCCGGTGAGTGCTCCGGCCGCCATGAAGGGCCCGAAGGCGAAGCCCTGCTTGCGGGTCGCGGGGCCGCTCAGCACTAGGGCCAGCCCGTACAGGGCCCCGTAGAGGAAGCCCAGGAAGGCCCCTGCGGCCCATACCCCCCACCCGTACCACCCAAGGGCGACCCCCAGCGAGAGCGCCAGCTTGACGTCGCCGAAGCCCATGCCCGCGGGGTTGATCAGGAAGAGGAAGAGGTACGCGGCTCCGAGCGCCCCACCGCCGAGCAGCGCGAGCCGCCAGTCGCCTCCGGCGCGGGGCAGGAGGGCGGCCGCACCGAGCCCGGCGGCGACCGCGGCGGCGAGCGGCAGGGTCAGTACGTCGGGCAGCCGGTGCACGGCACGGTCGACGAGCGCGAGCAGCACGAGCGCCGGGGCCAGCCCCACATAGGCCAGCGCCTCGGGCCGCGCCCCGACGGCCGCTCCGAGCGCGGCGCAGACCGCCCCGGCGAGGGCGGCGAGGGGGACGGTGCGGCTCCCGTAGGCGTGCGGGGCGGTTGGCGCGGGCGGCGGGGTGTCCGGGCCCTGCACGACAACCCCCGTGGGAACCCGGCAGCGGGCCGGGCCGAGCCAGCCGCGCAGGCGGTGGCCCTGCGGGCAGCGGTCGCGCCAGGGCTCCTCCGGCTCGACGGAGAACCGGTAGAGCGCGCGCGGCAGTAACAGCCCGGCTGCGGCGCCGTACCCGGCGGCAAGAAGGATCACGACCACACCCATCCTGCGACGGTAGCGCTGGATGATTCAGCCTCGCCGGCGTTTGAGGCGCGGGGTCCGGGGCGGAGCCCCTGGGGGCACCTCCCAGCGGTAGCTGGGGGAGAAACGGAGAAAGGGCGGGGCGGGGACCAGCTCCGCGCAGCGGCACCCGCACCCTAGGCTGGCCGCCATGGCGAACTGGCGTGACGGCAACGGCGCCCTGCTGGTCGGCGCGGACCCGACGGCGATCCCCCTGGAGGTCGCCGCTTCCTACCGGGCCCGCACCCGGGGGTTGCTCGGGCGGGACGGGATCGAGGGCGCGCTGCTGCTGACCCCGGCCGCGAGCGTGCACACCTTCCGGATGCGGTTCGCGATCGACGTGGCGTACCTCGACCGGAACCTGCGCGTGCTCGCCGTGGTCACCATGCCCCCCGGCCGGCTCGGGCTCCCCCGGCTCCGTTCCCGGCACGTCCTGGAGGCGGAGGCCGGCGCCATGGCCGGCTGGGGGCTGCGGGTCGGGGTCGGGGTCGAGGTCGGCCTCAACGTGGACACCCGCTAGGCGTGTCCCCTCACCGGCAGTAGGTTGGGGCGGTTGAGCTGGGGCAACAGGGGAGCGGCATGACGGAGAACGCGCGGATCAAGGCGCTGGAGCAGATCATGCCGGCGACGCACGGTGCCGACGAGGACATCGACTGGCCGGCGGCCGAGGCCGTCTGGGGGACCCGTTTCCCGGCCGACTTCATCGCGTTCATGGGCCGCTTCGGCGCGGGCTCCATCAACGGCGAGGCCAGCATCCTGCTGCCGCTGCCCAAGCCCGGCCTCCAGTGGGACCCGGCCGAGATGACCGAGGAGACCGGCAACGCCCGGCAGGTCTGGGAGGCGGAGGGCGGCCGGGCCGCCTTCGACGTGGACCCGGAGGCGATCATCGCCTGGGGCGTCACCGGCGGCTCGGACATCCTGTGCTGGCTCACCACCGACCCGGACCCCGACCGCTGGCCGGTCCTGGTCTGCGGGCGGCACACCGCCGACTCCTTCGCGCTGTATCCGTACGGTATGGCCGAATTCCTCTACCGGCTCTGCTCCGACGAGTTCGACGTGAGCCCCGTCAGCATCACCTTCTGGGACGGCGGCCACCTCAGCTTCGTGCACTGGCGCAAGGCCCAGCGCCGCTGGCAGGAGGGACGCAACCCGGAGACGGGCGAGCCCGATCCGTACGCGGGCGAGTTCGCCGACTAGCGCCGGCCCACACACTCAGCCCCAGCCCCACAGCCCCACAGCCCGTTTCCGCGACCGGAAACGGGCTTTTCGGCATGTCTACGCGCGTCCAATTTGTCGATCACATATCGGAAAACACCATTCAGAAAAGCCCCACTTGGAGCATTGAACACAAGTGCGCCCCCAATGGAATCAACCACCCCACCGGCAGGAGAGAATTCCGGCCAACGGGCCATGCAGGCACACCTCAGCCCGGAGTAACTCATAAGTAATAACGGGATCCGAAAGAAAATCAGGGGAATACACCCGTGCGACGAAGAATTTTCAGCGCGGCATCCACCACGGTCGTGCTCGGTCTGCTGATACCCCTGGCCGGGTGTGGTGTGGCCGGCGGCAATGCAGGTGACAGCGGCACGCTGCGTCTGGTCGCCGCCGAATACGGCGACAGCCCGGCCAACAGTTCGAAGGCGTTCTGGGACAAGGTGACGGCTGATTTCACCGCAGCCAACCCGGGAATCAAGGTCGAGGTCAAGCTGCTGCCGTGGGCCGACATCGACCGCGAGGTCTCCCGTATGGTCAAGGCCGGCAAGGCGCCGGATGTCGCTCTCATGGGCTCTTACTCGGACTTCGCGGCCCAGGGCAAGCTCTATGCCGCGGACGAACTTCTCTCGGTCACCGCCGAGGCGAATTTCCTCCAGCCGCTCGCCGACGCGGGCTCCATCGGCAACACCCTCTACGGCCTGCCCTTCGTGGCGAGCAGCCGCCTCCTCTTCTACAACGAGGCGCTCTTCGCGAAGGCCGGCATCAAGGACGCCCCCAAGACCTGGTCCGACCTCAGGGCCGCCGCCAAGGCGCTCAAGGACAAGGGCGTGAAGTACCCGTACGCCCTGCCCCTGGGCCCGGAGGAGGCGCATGCCGAGGCGATGATCTGGGAGCTGAGCAACGGCGGCGGTTACGCCGACAGCAGCGGGAACTACAGCCTGGCCTCCGACCAGAACATCCAGACCTGGAACTGGGTCAAGGGCAACCTGGTCACCCCCGGGCTCACCGGCCCCACCCCGCCGTCCCAGCTGAACCGCGCCGACGCCTTCGCCGCCTTCACGCGCGGCGAGGTCGGCATGCTCAACGGCTACCCCTCGCTCGCCCACGACGCGAAGGCCAAGGGCATCAGCGTCGGCACCACCGCCATGCCCGTCTCGGACAACCTCGGCACCGGGGAGACCCCGCCGGCGGTCGGCGTGGCCGACTGGATGATGGCGTTCAAGCAGAACGGCAAGCGCGACGAGATCGGAAAGTTCATCGACTTCGTCTACCAGGACAAGAACCTGTCGGACTTCGCCGGCCGCTACCACCTGCTGCCGTCCACCGTCACCGCGGCGCGCACCCCGGCCGGCGGCGGCCTGGACGCCAATGACACGCAGTTCCTGACGGCCCTGCGCACGGCCCAGCTCTACCCGGTGAACGACCCGTCCTGGGTGACGGTCAGCGACACCATCAAGCGCAACATCGGACGGGCCGTGGAACCGAGCGGCGACCCGAAGGGCGTCCTGGAGGACATCGCCTCCCAGGCGAGCCAGGCCGCCAAGAAGCACTGAAGTTCCCCTCGACACGGGACCTTCGCCCCCTGCCGCAGACCACCCCGTGCGGCACCATGGCCACTACGGCACTTGATCCAGGGCCGCGGTCCAGTCGCCCGACGAGCACCCACAAGGTGCACGGGGCGGCCGGCCTCAGCGCTGCTTTCCGTGGTCGGACGCGAACGCCGTCCGGTACTGCTCGCAGCTGGAGTTCCAGGGCATCGTGCCCGTGAGCGTCCCGTAGCCGGAACGCGTGACCGACCACTTCACCTTGTACTCGCCGGTGTCACACGCGATCCGCTTGCCGCCCGCGACCTTCTCGCGCCCCGTCGCCGGCTTCCCGCCCAGCTCCCGGTGCACCTCCGCCACCTTCACCCCGTCCGCGGTGAACAGCTCGGCGTCCACGACGATCGGGTGCTCGCCCTCCTTGACCGTCACCGCCCTCTCCACCACGGTCGAGTCCGACACCTGCCAGGCGAACTCGTAAGACGGCTGCCAGGCGAGGGTCTTGGGGTCGGCGACCTGCCGCTCGTAGTCCGGCGCGCCGGAGGGGCCGGGGCGGGTGACCGTCTTGTACTGGACCCCGGGGTGGAAGCGGAACTGCCCTTCCAGCTTGTGCTTGTCGTCCTTGGTCCACATCGACTTCATGGTCTTCTCGCCGCCTGCCGGATCCTGGAGGTACGCCGTTCCCTCCGCGGCGGTGGCCGGCTGGCCGAGGGCGGGGGCGAGGGCCGCCGCGGCGGTGGCGAGGGCGACAGCGGCGATGCGGGTGCGCTTCATGCCCGGTCCAACGGGACCCTCCGGCGGGCCGGAACGACGCCGCGCGCGCTTTCACCCGTACGGGAGCCCCCGGCGGGCCCGCCGGAAGCCCGCCGGGGCGCGGTCGACGGCCGGGCTCCGCTGCTGAAGGCGGACACGGCGGCGGAGGTCGCGAAGCTGCACACGCCGGGCCCGGACGCCGTGACGACGGAACCGGACCACTTCGGGCTGGGCTTCTCGCAGCAGCCGGCGGTGGGCCCGCAGGCCTTCGGGCACAGCGGGGCGGCGGGCGCACTGGGTCTGGCCGACCCGGTCACGGGGATCGCGTACGGGTACACGCGCCGCCGCTACGGCTTCCCGGGCGGTGCGGCGCCGGAGAACGGGCGCCTGACGGCGGCGGTGCTGAAGGCGGCGCGGGCCCGGTAGTTCAGGGCCCGGTAGTTCAGGGCCCGGTAGTTCAGGGCCCGGTAGTTCAGGGTCCGGTCGTTCAGGCCTGGCCGGTCTCGAAGCGGCTGATCCTGCCGCCGCCGGGGGCGATGGTGAAGTGCCAGGCGGTGCGCATCTCGCCCCAGGTGTCGTTGCGGTAGTCGACGACCAGGGAGCGGCCGCCGTTGGACTCGGACTGGACGTTCATGTGGCCGCCGGAGCCGAAGATCTCCTTCTCGATCCACTCGTGGAGGTCGCGGTCGGATCCGTCGTCGGACATGGTCGCGTCGGCGGTCAGGAGTGCGAGGAAGGCGTCCTTGTCATGCGCGTTGACGGCGGCGACGAGGGCGCCGACGACGGGGTCGGACAGTTTGGCGGGGGCGATGGTCACGGGGGCCTCCTGGTCGGGCGGGCGGGCGTTCGTACGTGCCCGACCAGGGAACACCCGGGGCCCGGCCAGGTCGTCGACCCTCACCCGTTCGCTGCCGGACGGCGTGTCAGGAGGTGCGGACCGGGAAGCCGGTCGGCCGGCCCTGCTCCCCCAGCCAGGCCAGGACCTGGTCGAGGGCCTCGACGCTCTGGGCGCGGTTGCCGCCCCCGTCGTGGAAGAGCACCGTCGGGCCGTTGCCCATCTCGCGCTTGACGGCGTCGACGATGGCGGCGACGCCGGGCTTCTCGAAGTCCTTGGTGTCGACGTTCCAGCCGAGCGGGCGCATGCCGTTCGCCGCGGCGATGCGCCGGCTGTCGGGGGTGAACGCGCCGCCGGGGGCCCGGTAGTAATCGACCTCGGCGCCGCCGCCCGCGGCTTCCTCTATCAGCCTCTTCGCGTCCAGGATCTGCTGTTCCTGGTAGGCGACGGGCTTCTTGTCCATGGCCGTGTCGTGGTCCATGGTGTGGTCGCAGAGCCGGTGCCCGGCCGCGACCACCTTCTTGACCAGGTCGGGGTGGGCCTTGGCCTGCGGCCCGACCATGCAGAAGGTGGCCTTCACGTCGTGCTTCCGCAGGACGTCCAGCACCTTCGGGGTCCATCGGGGGTCGGGGCCGTCGTCGATCGTGATGTTGACGGCGTTCGCGCCGCTCTCCGACGCGTGGGCTATGGACTCGGGTATCCGCTGCGGTTGCTGCTGTTTTCCTGACGCCTGGTCACCGTGCCCCTCGGCCTCGTTCTGCCGCGACACGTTCTGGTTCGCCGACTTGTGCCCCGACTCGACGAAGGCCGCCACTCCCCAGACCGTCGCCGCCACCGCCACGGCCGAGGCCGCGACGGCCGCGCGGGCCCGGATGCCCTGCTTGTTCATGCTGTCCACTCCCCATCCGCCTTGTGAGCGTTCTGGAGATCAGGACGTTCGGCACAGCAGGGAGGTTCCAGCCAATTGACCCATAAAATCTAGTTAATGGGACAGACGGGACTGATGTGACGCGACAACGGCCTGGCCCCGGTGGATCCATTCGTCCACCGGGGCCTGGCCGTTGCTCATGTCGTTCGTCAGTGTGCGAGCGACTCCTGCTGCGCCGGGGCGGCCTTGGCGCCGTCAGCGGTGTCAGCGGTGTCGTCGCCGCCGGCCGGGGCCGGACCCGCGCCGCGCAGCGGGACCTCCTTGACGAACCAGGCGGCCGCGAAGCCCAGTACGGCGATGGCCGCGCCGAGCAGGAACGCGGAGTGCGTACCGGCGGCCACCGCGTGCTGGTAGGCCTCGCGCACGGCCTCCGGCAGCTTGGCCAGGCTCGCGGCGTCCAACTGGGCGGAGCCCGCGGCCGTGGCGGCCTCCGGGCCCAGGCGCTCGGACATGGTGTCCGTGACCCGGGCGGTGAAGAGCGAGCCCATCAGGGCCACGCCGAAGGAGCCGCCGAGCGTACGGAAGAGGGTCGCCGAGGAGGAGGCGACGCCCATGTCCTTCATCTCGACGCTGTTCTGCGCGACCAGCATGGTGATCTGCATCAGGAAGCCGAGTCCGGCGCCGAGGACGGCCATGTAGACGCCCGAGACGAGGCGGGAGGTGCCGGTGTCCATGGTCGCGAGCAGGAACAGCCCGACGACCATGAGCGCGCCGCCGACGATCGGGAAGATCTTGTACTTGCCGCTGTTGGTGGTGATGCGGCCCGCGATCAGCGAGACGGCCATCATCGAGAGCAGCATGGGCAGCAGGAGCAGGCCCGAGTTGGTGGCGGAGGCGCCCTGCACCGACTGCTGGAACAGCGGAAGGTAGAGCACGCCGCCGAACATCGCGAAGCCGACCAGGAAGCCGATCACGGACATGAGGGTGAAGTTGCGGCTGCGGAAGATGTGCAGCGGCATGACCGGCTCGGCGGCCTTGGTCTCGGCGTAGAGGAAGGCGGCGGTCGAGAGCACGCCGACGGCGATCAGGCCGAGGATCTCGGCGGAGCCCCAGGCGTACTCGGTGCCACCCCAGGTGGTGACCAGCACGGTGGAGGTGATGGCGATGGTCAGCAGTGCGGCGCCGAGGTAGTCGATCTTCGGGCGCGTCTGCTCCGTCCTCTTCGGCAGGTGCAGCACCGCCGTCACCATCGCGAGCGCGACGGCGCCGAGCGGCAGGTTGATGTAGAAGGACCAGCGCCAGCCCATGTGGTCGGTGATGGTGCCGCCGACCAGCGGGCCGCCGATCATGGCGAGGGCCATCACACCGGCCATCATGCCCTGGTACTTGCCGCGCTCACGGGGCGGGATCAGGTCGCCGATGATCGCCATGACACCGACCATCAGACCGCCGGCGCCGAGGCCCTGGATCGCGCGGAAGCCGATCAGCTGGCCCATGTCCTGGGCCATTCCGCTGAGCACGGAGCCGATCAGGAAGATGACGATCGAGGTGAGGAAGGAGCCCTTCCGCCCGTACATGTCGCCGATCTTGCCCCAGATGGGGGTGGAGGCCGCGGTGGCCAGCGTGTACGCGGTGACCACCCACGAGAGGTGCTCCAGGCCGCCGAGCTCGCCGACGATCGTGGGCATCGCGGTACCGATGATCATGTTGTCGAGCATGGCCAGCAGCATCGCGATCATGAGCGCCATCAGGACGACCCGCACGCTGCGCGGCTTCACCTCCCCCGAGGGCCCGGCCGTCTTCGCCATGTCCGCCGCCATGTCCACTCCCCTGGTACTTCTTCGTACGTCTTCTGATACTCGGTACTCGCCCGTTCACCGGCCCTTACTTGCCGACCGGCTAGTTCACTACAATGGGGACGGTAGACCCGCAACTAGCCGGGCGTCAAGTAAGTAATTGGGGAGAGTCATGTCCAGCAGCAGTCCGCAGCGACGCCGTGGCGACACGCGTCAGCGCATCCAGGACGTCGCACTGGAGCTCCTCGCCGAGCAGGGGTACGAGAAGACGTCGCTGCGCGAGATCGCGGAGCGGCTGGAGGTCACGAAGGCGGCGCTGTACTACCACTTCAAGACCAAGGAAGACATCATCATCAGCATCTTCGAGGACCTGACCCGGCCCATCGACGAGCTGATCATGTGGGCGGAACGGCAGCCGCGCACCCTGGAGATGAAGAAGGAACTGCTGCGGCGCTACAGCGAGGCGGTGGCGGCGTGCGCCCCGCTGTTCCGCTTCATGCAGGAGAACCAGGCGACGATGCGCGAGTTGACCATCGGCGAGACGATGAAGAAGCGGCTCTTCCGCCTGGTGGAGCTGGTACGCACCGAGGACGCTCCGCTGACGGACCAGGTGCGCTGCGTCAGCGCCCTGTTCACGATGCACGCGGGGATGATGTTCCTCCAGCACATGGAGAGCGACCCGGAGGAGACCCGGCTGGCCGCGCTGGAGGTCGCCATCGACCTCATCACGCAGGCCCACCACGAGGCGTAGCCCTCGGGGCGGTTGGCTGCGCCGCTCGTGCCGGGCTGGTTCCGCAGGTTGGCCGCGGCGCCCGTACGGGGCGGTTGCGCCGGGGCCGTTGCCCTCCCGGGCCGGGTCGGGTCGGGGGCCGGTTCCGGCGGGGCCGGGCGCGCGCCGGGGCGTCTCCTCGGGCGCCGAACGTGGCGAGGGGTCGGGGATTGCGGCGGTGTTGTGTTCGGCGCCCTGCGGGGACGCCCCGGCACACACCCGACCCCGTCTGGGCCGGCGGGTGCCGCCGATGGAGCCCGGCAACCCATCCACATGGGTATTCGTACTCACGTCCCGCCATTCGATCTCCCGTACGGTGTGGGGATTCTGGTGGCGTGTGATGTGGGGAGGGACTTATGGGGCTGAGCCCCGAGTGGGAGAAGCTGTTCGACGCTTCGCCCCGGATGAACTTGGCGTCGGCGAACACACCCGGGGACGGGGGCGGCGGCGGGGGCAGCAAAGACCTCGACGTGAGCCAGGGGCCGTGGACCGGCGCCTCCGGTGTCTCCTCGGAACTGACCGTGACCACCAACACCGCCCTGGGCAGGCTGGACAGCTCCCACGAGGGCGTCGTCCCCACCCTCGAAGGCTTCATGCTGCCCGCGATCCTCGGAGAGGTCCGCACCTCCTGGAAGGGCCGCCTCGAGGACGTCCGGGCCGAGTGCACGCGGCTGGAGGGCTCGCTGAAGACGGCGGGCAAGGAGTTCGGCGAGGTCGACCACCGGGTCGGGGCCGGATTCAACGGCGTTCGCCCCGACGGCACGGACAAGGGCCGGTAGCGCCGCATGATGACCTGGCAGCACCTTAAGGACTTCAAGCCCACCGAGTACCAGGAGGCGGCGGACGGCTGGGGCGAAGTCAGCAGCCGTGCCTACGCGGCCAAGGAGCGCGTCGAGAACGAGATGCTCGCGAAGCTGCGCGACACGCAGAAGGGGCAGACCGCCGACGCGGCCCTCGGCGACCTGAGCCGGCTGGCGCGCAACTTCCAGTACATCCACGCCGAGTGCGGGCTCGTCCGTACGGCCCTGAACGGCTTCGCCGCCGAAGTGGTCACCCCGCAGAGCCGGCTCAAGCAGGCCCTGGAGGACGCCGAGGGACTTGGATTCACGGTCCACCAGGACGGCTCGGTCTCGTATCCGGCCGGTGAACCGTCCAGCCCGTACCTGAAGCCCACCGAGGCGGGCACGGCGGCGCCGCGGACCGGCAGCCCGCTGCTGCTGGGCCCGGGGTCGAGCAGCCCGCTGCTGCTCGGTCCCGGGGCGAACGGTCCGCTGTCCCCCGGGGCGAACGGGGGCCTGCTTCCCGCGAACCCGAACAGGGCCAAGGCCGAGGCCATAGCGGAACGCATCGCCTCCGCCTGCCGCATGGCGGCGGAGATCGACTCCCGCTACCGCACCGCCCTCTCCGAGCTCAAGGTGGAGCGCGGCCTGCGCGTCGACGACAAGGTCTGGGCGGACGCGGCGAAGGACCTCCAGCACACGCGCGACGCCGCAGGCAAGTACCTCAAGGACTCGGACATCCCGCACGGCAAGTCCCCCGCGGAGAACCAGGCCTGGTGGAACGGGCTCAGCCAGGAGCAGCGCGACGAGTACACCTCGCTCTACCCCGCCAGCGTCGGCGCCCTGGACGGCATCCCGTCGGAGACGCGCGACACGGCGAACCGCGTGGTCCTGGCCGAGAACCACGGCACGCGCCAGGTCGAGCTGGACGCCTGGCGCGGCAAGGAGCCGCCCCGGTACGAGAAATACATCAGCCCGATCACCGGCCGCGAGGTCAAGGGCGCGCAGATCGAGTCGCGGGAGTGGCAGAAGTGGGACGAGAAGCGCAAGGAGATGCAGAGTCGGCTGGACGGGATGCAGCACGTCCAGGACCGGCTCACCGAGTCCGAGACCGGCAACCGGCCCGAGGGCTTCCTCCTGGGCTTCGCCGACACCAAGGGCGGCCAGGCCATCGTCTCGATCGGCAACCCCGACACGGCGGACAACGTGGTGACGTACGTGCCGGGGACGTACTCGAACCTGTCGGACATCGAGGGCGACCTCAAGCGGGCTGAGGGCCTTCGGGCCGAAGCGCAGTCCCAGGATCCCGGCCGGCAGACGGCGTCGATCCTCTGGCTCGGCTACGAGGCCCCTCAGAGCATCGTGCCGGAGGCCGCCAGCGACAGCTGGGCCAACGACGCGAAAGAACCGCTGAGCCGATTCCTCACCGGGGTCGACACCGCCCACACCGGCGGCCCGGTGAACTCCACCGTCCTCGGCCACAGCTACGGGACGCTGGTCGCGGGCAAGGCCCTGGCCGAGCACCCCGACATGCCCGTGGACAACGTCATCTTCGTGGGCAGCCCGGGCGTCGGTGTGGACCACGCCAAGGATCTGGGCGTTCCGCCGGACCACGTGTGGGCGGCCACGGCCAAGAACGACATGATCAACATCGCCCCCTCACCCAACGCGGTGGCCGGCGCGCTTCTCGGGCCCTTCTACCCGCCGGGATTCGTCGAGCTGCTCGATGACCACTCCATCCTGTACGGAACGGACCCGACGACGGACAACTTCGGCGGCCGGACCTTCGGCGTGGCCCCCGGCAAATCGGTCGGCGAGGGTGGGGAGCTCATGCCTGCACACTCGCAGTACTGGGAGGGCGACTCCCTGACAGCCATGGGCGGCATAGTGACAGGGAAGAAATCATGAACCTCCGCAGAGTTGTGGCATCGGGAGCGCTCCTCGCGCTGATGGGAACGACGGCCGCGTGCGCGGGCCAGGAGAAGCCGACGGAGAAGGTGACCATGAACGAGCAGCAGGCCGTATCCCGTGCCGACCAGATCGTCCAGCAGGCGGTGGCCGGCATGTCGCCGCGGCCCACCCTGCAGCCGGTGGGCACCCAGGGTCCCGGCGCCTGCCTGGCCGATTCCGGGAGCAGCAAGCGGGACCAGGTGGGCCTCCGGTACCAGCTGACGAACGTGCCCGGCTCCGCCGCGAAGGACCTCCTCGGCCAGGTCCGGGACGCCTGGGTCGCACAGGGGTACAAGTTCAAGACCAAGGAGGGCGAGGGCGACTGGAGCAAGCCGGACCCGTCCATCAGCATGCGCACCGAGCCCGACGACTTCTGGATGAGCGGCGGCGTCGGCATCACGAACGCGAGCACCGGCGAGGGCATCGCCTACATCACCATCACCTCTCCCTGCTACCCGAAGCCCGAGCAGGGCGCCTCCCCCACCCCGCAGGCCCTGTCGCCGTCCGCGGACGAGGCCTCGCAGCAGGCGGTGCTCGCGCACTCCAGCCGGATCTACGACGCCCTGCACGTACGGCACGACGCCGCGGGCGGCGGGGAGCTGCGTACGGTCGAGAACGAGGGCGCGACCTACGTCCACCACGCCTGGGCGACCGAACCCCTGGCCGAGGACCGGGCGGCCCGGGCGATGGCACGCGCGCAGGAGCACTTCGAGGGCTCGGGCTGGCAGGTCCGCGGCGTCCCGGGCCGCCTCGTCGCCCTCAACCCGGCCGACGAGGTGGTGGCCCAGCTGGCCCGGTCCGACGACGGCGGCCTGAACATCGGCGTCACCGGCCCGGCCACCCCCGTGATCCACACCCCGCCTTCGGCGTGAACCTCTGAGAAGTCCGCGGCCCCCACGCACCCTCCTGGAAGGGATCAGCTGCCCGCCGGTGCCGGGGTGGTGGCGGACCAGAACTCGTCCTGCACGTCCGGACGCTGGGGGAACTCGCCCTTGCGATCCGGGGTGTTCGGCTTGCTGGTGGGCTGCTGAACGTTGGAGTCGGTCAGGCAGGGGGTGGCCGCCGTGAGGAAGAACTGGCCCTTGCCGCCCACCTTCACGGTGAGGGTGTAGCCGTCCGGGGTGCTGGCGTGGATGGCCGGAACCTTCTGGCTTTCATTGACGGATGTGATCTTGTAGCCGCGGCTCTTCCACTCCCGTTCGATCACTCCCAGCAGAGCTCCGCGGCGCTGCTCGGAGACGACGGTCATGATGCTGATGATCCGGTCCGCAGCCCCCGTGCCGGTGGCCGCACCGGCCACACCCTTCGTGCACCCGGCGCTTCCCCCCGGGCCGTGGTTCCACTTCAGCTCCGGCTGCACGGCGGCCAGGGTCTCCTGAAGGATGGCGTCGGCACGCTCGGCGCCCTGCTGCATGTTCATGGTGGTCTTCCTGTCTGCCTGTCCGTCATCACCGAACCCGCAGCCGGCGGCGAGAGCCACGAGCGTGAGTAGAGCAAGTGCCGTTCGGGTGAGTCTCATCGGTGATCCTGGGTCTTGATCTCGCCGGCGTTGCCCGACACGATCAGCGCGATGTTCTCGGCGGACACGGAGTCCTTCTTCGGGTTGAAGTAGTTGGAGTGCGCGTCCATGGGGCCGTCCCCTCCCACGATGGGCGTCGGGCCGTCGCCCACCTCGAAGCGAATGGCGCCGAAGTCCTTCTCTGCCGGATCCCTGCCGAAGTAGTTCTGGCTCGGATCGGTGACCGCATCGGCCACGAAGAAACCCTGCGCGCCGCCCGCGACGCCTCCGATGATGGCTCCGCCCACCGTACCGAGGGGACCGAGGGCGGACCCTGCCACGCCGCCGGCGGTGGCGCCGACCAGCGCACCCCCCAGCATCGCACCGGACTCCACCTTGTTCGGAGCCTTGGACACGGGGTCGTTCTCGGCAGCCCCCACATACACGTGCTCCTTGCCCACGCCCAGCTGGTCGGCACGCTGCGCCCCGGTACCGGGGCTGCCCACCAGCACGATGTCGTCGACGCCGGGGATCCCGCCGCTCTGCAGAGCGGCCTGGCCCACGGTCAGCGAACCGTACGAGTGACCGATGGCCGTGACGTGGGGGTCGGGGTTCTGGTTGGTGGCGCTGATCCCGGCCATGAACTGGTTGTAGGCGGGCGCGCCCTTGTCGGCGTGCTCTTCGGACATGACGTCCGCGTTGTCGAACACGTCCTCGGCCGGAAGCTGCGGCGCGTCGTAGCCGAGCCAGACGATGGACGCGGAGCTTTCGTCGTGGATCCGGGCTCCCTTGGCGGTCGCGCGGGCCCGCTCCAAGTCATTGCGGGCGAACTCGGCGTCCAGCGCCGTTCCCAGCCCAGGCACGTACGCGGATACGTTGCGCGATGCGTCCGGGTTGCCGAAGGCCACGATGGCCCGGCCGCCGCCCTGGTCGCCGATGCCCAGCAGGTACGGCGTCGGGTCTCCGGGCAACGGATTCCGCAGCTGGTTGTCGATCGAGCGCATGCCCGCCAGCTGGGTCCGGGACTTCTCGTCGTCCTGCTCCGACAGCTTGCCGATCAGCAGCGTCAGGTTGTCGCGGTTCGCCTCGTCCCGCACCTCGGACGGGACACCGTCCAGGTTGCCGATCACGTCGGGATAGGTGGCCAGGAGCTCGGCCCGCTGGTCATCCGTCAGGCCCTTCCACCAGCTGTTGCGGTCGGCCGGGGAGCTGCCCTCCGGAATGGTGTCGCGCAGGTAGTCCCGGGCCTCCGTGCGGACCGCCGCCGCGTCACCGGCGGCGTCGGCCCAGGTGGCCTCCGTGACGTCCAGGCCGTCCGGTGCCTTGAGTCGGTTCAGCGCCTGGGTGAAGCGGGAGTCGACGTCCTGGGCCGCCTTCACCGCGCCCACGATGCGGGTGGCTATGTCCTGGGCGACTGCGTGGTGGGGATTCGCACTGGCGGGGAAGGGCGCCTTGCCCAGCGGGTGGGTGGGCGTGTCCTGGAGGTACAGCGGTTTGTCGGCGCCGCGTACGGAGCCACCCGGCACGGGTTCCTTGGTGAGGACGTTCTCGCCTCCCGCCGGGAACTGCACCGATCCGTCCGCGTGGACGGTGTAGCCGCGGGACGACGCCTCGTCCAGCGCCCCCTTGAGGCGCACCTGCTGCTCGGAGAGCTCGTGGGCGAGTGAGTTCAGCGTGGTGCGGAGGAGGCCGCATTCGGTGTGGATGTAGTCGAAGTTCCGGTCGAGGCGCTTCAGCTTCTCGTACGCCGCCGACGCCGACGCGCCCTTCTGCGCCTCCAGCGACTGGATCATCCGCACACTGATCCGGTCGCGCGCCGCGTCCGCCCGGGTACTGACGTCGGCCCACGCCGTCGCGGCCTCGGTGAACTCCGTGGTCTTCAGATCATGCAACTGCTGCCAGCTCAGGGTCACTTCGCCGGATCCTGCCTGACGACCAGCTGCGAGAACTTGATTCTGTTGTTCTCGTCGACCTCGCCGATCTCGCGGGCGACGGCCAGGAGCGCGCTCTGCACAGAACCGCACTCGTCACGTACTGCGCCGACCCGCTTCTCCCAGGAGGCCCGGACCGTGGCCAGCGCGGCGGTCGCGGCGAGTCCCGCCGTACCTGCCGCGATTCCCTCGTGGGCGGCGGACATCTTGCCCAGCCCCTCCGCGGTGGTGATGCGCAGCTCGCCGGCCGCCGCCGACGCCTTGGTCCAGGGCCCGCCGGAGTGGGCCAGATCCCCGTCGCCACCGTTGCCGCCGCCCCCGGGAGCGTCCGCCGAAGCGAGCCTCATGCCCGCCGGTTCGCCGAACAGTTCCTGCCAGCGCGCAGGCAGAGCTGTCTCCGTACTCATGTGGTGCGCCACCCTTCCCCGTGGCGCGTCCGGCGCCGTCTACCTGATACGCAATCAGGCGGCAGCCATCGAAGGCAAGCTCGGGCGGCGGATATCCGTGTATTGAGCAGCGGTTCCGTACCAGCCCGCGCGGGGACGGACAAGGGGCGGGCGTACTCAGATCCCGGCTCGGCGCCTGAGTGCCCGCACCCACGTGCCGGTTCAGGCGAGGCGGCGGTCCTCGGCGGTGATCGGGATGTCGTTGATGCTCGCCTCGCGGCGGCTCATCAGGCCGTCGGGGGCGAACTCCCACTGCTCGTTGCCGTGGCTGCGGAACCACTGGCCGGCGGCGTCGTGCCACTCGTACTCGAAGCGGACCGAGATGCGGTTGCCGGTGAAGGCCCAGAGCTCCTTGCGGAGCCGGTAGTCGAGCTCGCGCTCCCACTTCCCGGCGAGGAACTCGCGGATCTCGGCGCGACCGGTGAGGAAGCGGTCGCGGTTGCGCCAGACCGAGTCCTCGGTGTACGCGAGGGCGACGCGCTCGGGGTCGCGGCTGTTCCAGGCGTCCTCGGCGGCCTGGACCTTGGCGCGGGCGGACTCCTCCGTGAAGGGCGGCAGGGGCGGGCGTACGGCGGTGGTCATGGCGGTCCCTCTCGTGTCCTGCGGATGGCGAGAACGTACGTTCTCATACCGTAGAGAACGCTCGTTCTCCACGCAAGGGGAATCTCGGCTACGCTGCCCGCATGGACGACGAAGAGGCCCGCACCCGGCTCCTGGACGCGGCGGAGGCGCTGTTCTACGCCGACGGCATCCAGGCCGTCGGCATGGACCGCATCCGCGCCGAGTCGGGGGTCCCCCTCAAGCGCCTCTACCGGGTCTTCCCGGCGAAGGAATCCCTGGTCACGGCCTATCTGGAACGTCGCGACCAGCGCTGGACGGCCGACCTGCGCAATGCGGTGACGGGAGCCCCCGACCCGGTCCTCGCCGTCTTCGACTGGCTCGCGCAGTGGTTCTCGGAGCCGGACTTCCGGGGCTGCGCCTTCCTGAACGCCTTCGGCGAGCTGGGCGCCGGCCCCGCCGGGGTCCTGGACGTCGTACGCCGCCACAAGGCGGAGCTGCGGGCCCTGCTGGCCGAGGCGGCCGGCCCGGACCGCGAGGGCCTGGCGGACCAGCTGCTGATCCTGGTGGAGGGCGCCACGGTGGTGGCGGCCCTCGACCCCGGCCCGGAACCGGCGCGGCGGGCCCGCGAGGTGGCGCAGCGGCTCGTGTCCACGACCGGCTGACGCTCGCACCACCTCTCCCATCCGAGCCCCGGTCGCCCCATGCGACCCGGGCTTCCTCGGGCTTCCTCGCGCTTTCGCGGTGCGCCGGCGTGGTGCTTTCGCGGTGCGCCGTCGTGCGGTCGCCGGGGCAAGGGGGCGGGGATACGTTGGAAGGGCGGGGGTTCGCTCGGCGCTGCTGCAAGCGGCGTGGAAGGCCCAGGAGGCCCGGCATGGCGACACGAGTGCGGAGGGCGGCGGTCGGGGCGGCCGCGATCGGGATACTGCTGGTGCCCCTCGGGGCGGGTACGGGATACGCCTCGGACGGCGACGGCCACGGCGCCTCGTCCCTCGTGGTCGCGGAACGCGCGCGCGCCGACGGGGACTTCCCGCAGCTCACGCCCGCCGTGGCACGGCAGTTGGACGAAGCCGTGCGCAAGGTGATGGCCGAGGCGAAGGTGCCCGGGGTGATGGTGGCCCTGTCGGCCCCCGGCAAGGGCGAGTACATACGGGCCTTCGGAGTCGCGGACAAGGCGACCGGTGCCCCCATGAAGACCGACATGCACATGCGGATCGGCAGCGTGAGCAAGACCTTCACGGTGACCGCGCTGCTCCAGCTCGTGGACGAGGGCAAGGTCGGCCTGGACGACCCGATCGGCAAGTACATCGAAGGCGTCCCGAACGGCGACCGGATCACGCTGCGTCAGCTCGCCGAGATGCGCAGCGGGCTCTTCAACTACTCCGAGGACCCCGGATTCGACAAGGCGCTGTTCACCAACCCGGACCGGCCGTTCACCCCGCAGGAGCTGCTCGCGTACTCCTTCAAGCACCCGGTGCTGTTCGAGCCGGGCGCCAAGTTCCTGTACTGCAACACCAACCTCATCCTGCTGGGGCTGGTGGTGGAGAAGGCCAGCGGGCAGAAGCTCAACGACTACATCAACAACGAGGTGGTCGCGGCCGCCAAGTTGAAGAACACGCTCTTCCCCACGGGCGCGGAGTTCCCCGAGCCGCACGCCCAGGGCTACACGAACCAGACGCTGACAGGGAAGGTCGAGGACGCGGCCGACTGGAATCCCTCCTGGGGCTGGGCCGCGGGCGCGATGATCTCCAACCTCGAGGACCTGCGGTCCTGGGCGAAGACCCTGGCCACCGGAACACTGCTGACGCCCGCCACCCAGGCCCAGCGGCTGAAGGTCGTACCCGCCCTGCCGGGCACCGGATACGGCCTCGGCATCTTCAACCTCCACGGCTGGATCGGGCACAACGGCTCCCTGCCGGGCTACGAGGCCGTGGTCACCTACATGCCGGAGAAGCAGGCGACGATGGTCATCATGCTCAACACCGACATCACCGCCGAGGGCGAGGAGCCGAGCACGCTGTTCGGCCAGGCAATCACCAAGATCGTGACTCCGGAGAACATCTACACGCTGCCGGCCCAGGTCACGAAGGAGTAGGAGTGATAGGTTCGGCGGTGCCAAGTGCTGCTGTGAACCGGGGAGGTGAGACCGATCAACGCTGTGACAGGTCGGGACTCCCTCCCTCGCATGGGCTAGGGAGTGCCCGCAGAAGGCACCCCGAAAGGCTTGAAACGCACATGCGCTTCACCTCCCAGACGTCGTCCGACGGCGTCACCGAACAGCTCTTCACCCTCGCCTCCGCCTCCGCCTCCCCCTCCCCCTCCGGTGACATCCCCGGCGTGCTGTGGACACCGGACGGCGCCGCCCCAGGCTCCCGCCCCCTGATCCTGCTGGGGCACGGCGGCGGCCAGCACAAGAAGGCTCCCGGCATCGTCGCGCGCGCCCGCCGCTTCGCGGCCGAGTGCGGTTTCGCGGTGGCGGCCGTCGATGCGCCCGCCCATGGCGACCGGCCGCGCAGCGAGGAACACGACCGGGTCATCGCCGAGATGCGGACCCGCATGCAGACCGGAGGGGACGTGACTCCGGTGCTCGCCGAATTCCACACCCTCCTCGCCGGCCAGAGCGTCGCCGAGTGGCGGGCGGTCTTGGACACGCTCCAGGAACTCGACCAGGTCGGCGACGCCGGACCGGTGGGCTACTGGGGGCTGTCGTTGGGTTGCGCACTCGGCGTTCCGCTCATCGCCGCCGAACCCCGCATCCGCGCGGCGGTGCTGGGCCTGAACGGGGCGGAGACCTCGGGCGAGGCCGCCGCGCGGATCACCGTCCCGCTGGAGTTCCTGGTGCAGTGGGACGACGAGAGGGTGCCGCGGGCGTCGAGTCTGGCGCTGTTCGACCTCTTCGCCTCGGCCGAGAAGACGCTGCACGCCAACCCCGGCAAGCACGCGGAAGTCCCGGTGTTCGAGCTGGACAGCTCGCTGCGGTTCTTCACCCGGCACCTGAGCTGAGAGCCCGTCGTCCCCGCGGCGGCGTGCTGATCGGGTTCCGTACCCGATCAGCGCGTCGTCGTGGCTGCCTTCAGCCGCCCGCGCTGCGGGGGAAGGTGATCTCGACGCGGCGGTTCTTCTTGCGGCCTTCCTCGGTGCTGTTGTCGGCGATCGGGTAGTCCTCGCTGTATCCGCGGACGTCGAAGACGACGCTGGGGTTCGTGACGGTCTTGGCCAGCTCGGCCTGCACGGCGTCGGCGCGCTGCTTGGACAGCTCCTTGCCGTGTTCGTAGCTGCCCTGGTCGTCGGTGAACCCGAAGACGCGGATGCGGGTCGCCTTTTGCGTGTTGATCTCGGTGGCGATGGCCTGGATGCGGGCGGCGGCCTGCGCGTTGAACACGGCGCTGTTCTCGGGGAACAGGACCTCGGACTGCAGGGCCATCATGACGGTCTGGTTCGTCTCCTGGCGGCGTTGCTCACCGCCGAGGTCTTCGACGACCTCTGCGATGTCGAGCACCTTGACGGGTGCGAGGGTGCCGCCTTGGGGCATCTTCAGCCCGGGGGCGTTGGAGTCGATCGGCACGGGTGCGGAGGCGGAGGGCTCGGTGCCGGGGGGTACGGATGGCTTGACGTCGTCGGCGTGCGCGGCACTGGCCCCGATGAGGTTCGCACCGGCTATGACGAGACCGGCTATGGCCGTAGCAGCGATGGTGCGGTGGCTTTTTGTCATGGGGTCACCCGGAGATTTTGACGGTGGCCGTGGCGAAGGTGGGCAGGCTGAACTCCACCTCGGTCGTACCAGTCGGTGGTGCCGGGAACTGGGCGAAGAACGGGACGACTTGACCGGACTCAATGATGGCCAGGCCAGTGGTGCACAAACAGCGACCTTCTGTGTCGCGCAGCACGTAGTAGCGCTTCTTTCCTGCTTTGTCGACCAAGGTCACACCAGCGACCGATACGCCGCTGGCATTGAGTTCGTTCCCCCGCCACGGCGCAGTATTCACGAATGGAGCCGTTCCCGTGTTCTTGAGCTGACCGCTCACGGTCAGAAAGCCTCCACCGTCACGGGCAGCCGAGTTGATCGTCAGGACCATCCCGCCTTCCCCATTCATCGTCGCGAGGACCTGCGTCGGGGTGGACGTCACAGAAGGCGCGCTGCTCGGCGTGCCGCTACCCTGGGGCTGCGATGCCTGAGGCTTCGGCTCAGCCTTGGGCTTGTTGTCGTCTCCGCTACCGCATCCAGCCAACGCGAGGGCCAATACCGCCACGACCGCTATGGCCGCTCCCCCCTGAACCTTCGCCATGTGCCGCATGCTCATCTACGCCGCTTCCTCATTCCGTCGTTCTTCGTCAGTCGACCAGTCGCACGGCAAAGAGTGTCCTCGCCAGCGTGCTCCAGGGTTCGGGCTTCGCAGGATCAAAGTTGATGACGCCACCACCCTTGCATTTGATCTCGACCAAGGCCGGCTTCTCGTGACCACCGGGTGACGGCGACGGATCGGCAGCCGGTGCGCTCAATTGGCAGCGCGGCTCGATGACTGCCGTGGCATCGGCCGTGCCGTGCTGACCACTGACTCCACGGACTACAGAGTCCCCGACCGTGCCCGTCGTCTTCACCGCGACCTTGAATCGTGGCGGGGCAGGATCACAGTTGGCCGTCGCATCATTCTTCATGGCGAAATCCCGGGCTGCGTCGCAGGCGCCACCCGCGTACAAGAGGCCGCCCTCAAGAACCTTCTTCCAGTCCTCTGGCTTGAGCGTGAGCAGATCAACCCCTGGCACAAGATGGTCCCTGGCATCACGAGCCGCCGCCAGCGCCGCAGCGTCCGCAGCGCCTTGTGCGTCGCTCCGTACGACCGAAGCCTGTCCGACGGCGAAGAACGCCAACGCAGCGAAGAGCAGACCTGCCACCAACACGACATAGATAGGGAAGGCCTGTCCGTGGTCGTCCCGCAACCTCGGCCTGATCACTTGCCAGCAGTGATACTGGCGACCGCGGCCGTGATCTTCGTAGTGATGGCCTGCCCGATGCCCGTACCGATGATGGCGCCGATGATCACCACGACCACCAAGATGATCCCCAGGTATTCGAATGCGGTCTGGCCTCCGTCCCTCGAGCCTGTGCTCGCGTACCGCTTCCGCATCCTTGCCAGGGTGTTCTGCAACATGGGGGTTCCCTCCCGGGCCGGTACCGGTGTCGATTTGCGGACGGTACGGCGAGTTACCTCTCGTAACCAAGGGTCCCGGGACCCAATTACGGACCCACTGCGCACTCTGTCTACCCATGACCGGTCACTCCTGGACGGGCGGTTCCCAGCCAGCGGGCTATCGCCTCGCTGCGCGTGGCGCTCTGGAGCTTCGCGAAGATGCGGTTGATGTGGTTCTTGACCGTCTTCTCGCTGATGAAGCAGGCGGCGGCGATCTGCTGATTGCTCATCCCGGACGCGATCAGATCCATGATCTCCACCTCCCGGGAACTCAGCCCGAAGACAACAGAGTTGTGCATCCGCTCAGAAGACTGTGCCACATCCCGTTGCGGATGCGAAGAGGTACGGAGCTCCGCGAGCAGCGCGCTCGCCGCCGTCGGGGTGAAGTGGGGGCGGCCCAGCGGGGCGTCGCGTACCGCCCGGAGGAGCTCGTCGGAGGTGAACTCGCCGTGCACGAGGTAGCCGCCCGCGCCCAACAGCAGGGTCTCCCGCACGATTTCGGCTTCCTGGCTGTACGTCAGCATCAGGACAGGGGCCAGCTGTACGAGGTGGGGCAGGGCCGAGATCCCGTCCACCCCCGGCATCCGCACGTCCAGCAGGATCACGTCGGGGGCGTGCCTGCGGGTCAGGCTCAGGGCCTCGCGGCCGTCCGCGGCCTGGGCGATCACCTCGATGTCCTCGGCCGTGCCGAGGATGGCTGCCAGGCCCGCCCGGATGACCGGGTTGTCATCGGTGATGAGCACGCTCAGTCGTGCCATGGCTCAGCCACCCCCGAACAGCGCGCCGAAGTCGACGTTCGCGCCGTAGACGAAACCGCTGACCAGCAGGATGAGCGTGCCCGGCAGCATGAACATGGTGACCGCGAAGGTCGCCTTCGGGACGGCCCGGGCCGCGCGGCGGCGGGCGTTCTGGGCGTCCGTGCGGCGCATGTCCTCGGCGATGGCGATCAGCGTGTCGACGATCGGGGAGCCGAGCTCCTCCCCCTGCTGGAGGGCCGTCACGAACTGTGCGACCTGTTCGCTGTCGTTGCGGCGGCGCAGCTCGTCGAAGGCCTGCCGACGGCTGACGCCCATGTCCATCTGCTGGAGCGTGATGCGGATTTCGTCCGCCCACGGGCCCTCGTACTTGTCCGCCACCCGGTCCAGCGCCTGCCGGAAGCCCAGCCCCGCGCTCACCACCACGGCGAGGACGTCCAGGAAGTCGGGCAGGGTCCGCTCGATGTGGTCCCGGCGGACCCTGATGGCCGACCACAGGCCGACCTCGATCCAGAACAGGCCGAAGGCGACCATGAGCAGGGCCGCCACGAGCTGGCCGTTGATCAGCATCGAGAAGGCGCCCAGCGCCCCGAGGACGCCGTACACCGCGCGCCTGGCCGCGTACCGGTCGATCGTCAGGCCGGCCGGGTTGCCCGCCATGTCGATCTGGCGGCGCTTGCGGGCCACCCGGTTCGCCCCCATCGCGCTCAGTACCAGCGGGGCCCAGCGGATGCCCATGCGGTCGACGAGGGATCCGACCGCCGTCGTACGGGTCGCTCCCACCTCCAGGGCGAGCGCGAGGTCCGTCGGCAGTTTGACGTCCGCGCGGTAGAGGCGGATGCCGTGGAAGGCACCGACCACCGACGCGGCCACGGCCAGTGCGAGAAGAAGTCCGATCATCGTCCCGTCGCCCCCCTCACACGTCGATCTTCGACAGGCGGCGGATCAGGAGGAAGCCGAGTGCGAACAGGCCGAGGGAGATGAGGACGGCCGTCTGGCCGAGGAAGGCTCCCGTCATCCGGTCCAGCGCACCCGGCATCATCATGTCGACCAGCAGCAGCGAGCCGAGTCCGATGGCCGGCACCAGGTACGCCGTCACCGTCACCTGCGACAGCTGGGTGCGGATCTCGCGGCGCGTCTCCTTGCGCTGCTCCAGCGTCACCGTCAGGTTGCGCAGGCTGTCCACGATCGCGCCGCCCGCGCGGGCCGACAGGACGAGGGTGGACACCAGGACGACGAGCTCCCGGGAGGGGAGGCGTTCGGTGAGTTCGCCCAGCGATTCGTCGATGGAATGGCCGACGGCGAGACGGTCGGCGACGCGCGAGAGTTCCTCGCCCGCCGGGGCCTCCAGCTCCTCGGCCGCTATGCCGATGGCCGTACGCAGGGCCAGCCCGGCCTGGGTCGCGTTCGCGAGGATGCGGGCCAGATCGGGGAGTTGGTTGATGAACCGTTCCGTACGGCGCAGCCGCTGCCAGTTGAGGAAGGCGTTCGCCGCCCAGATGCCGATCGCGCCCGCCACCGGCCCGAAGAACGGCGCGAGGAGGGAGGACGCGATGAGCCAGACGCCCGCGATGGAACCCAGCATGTAGACGAAGAACTCACCCGGCGTGAGGTCCAGGCCCGTCGTCGCCAGCTTCAGCTCGATGCGGCGGCCGAGCTTCGTCTTGCGCAGCCGCCGGTCGACGCCGGGGAAGCGGCGCCGCCGCCCCAGGGGTTCGGGGACTCCGCTCGCCGAGAGGCGCTCGATCAGGGCTGCGCGCTGGGCGCGCCCGGCGACGTACGCCTGGAGGCCGGCGACGACGAGCACGCACGCGAGCAGCGTGGCGCCGAGGGTGAGGAGGATCAGTGGGTTCACAGGGCGGTCCGGGGGATGTGCGGGGTGGCGAAGGGAGCCGTGAGGGGGTCGTCCGGCAGCGCGACCCCGAAGGCCTGGGGGATGGGCTGGTTGTTCATGTAGAGGCGCTCCGCGATCCGGCGCGGCAGCGGGTAGTACTCGAAGAAGCCGTGGACGCGGCCGTCCGCCCCCATGGGCTGGGCGGCGAAACGGCAGACGGTCGTGATGCGGAAGGGCTCGCGGCCGTGCGATTCGAGGATGGAGATCTCCGTGATGCGGCGCGAGCCGTCGCCGAAGCGGGTGAGCTGGACGATGACGTTCACGGCGCTGTTGATCTGGTCTTGGAGCGCCTCGAAGGGGATCTCGACCTCCGACATGGAGGCGAGGGTCTGGAGGCGTGTGAGGGCGTCGGAACTGCTGTTGGCGTGAACGGTCGCCAGTGAGCCGTCGTGGCCGGTGGACATGGCCTGGAGCATGTCGAGGGTCTCGCCGCCGCGGACCTCGCCGACGATGATGCGGTCGGGGCGCATGCGCAGTGAGTTCCGGACCAGGTCGCGGATGGTGATCCGGCCCTTGCCCTCCACGTTCGGCGGGCGGGATTCGAGGCGGATGACGTGCGCCTGCTGGAGCTGGAGTTCGGCCGAGTCCTCGATGGTGATGATGCGCTCGCCCTCCGGGATGAGGCCGGAGAGGGCGTTGAGGAGGGTGGTCTTGCCGGTGCCGGTGGCGCCGGAGACGATCAGGTTCATCTTCGCGGCGACGAGACCGGAGAGCAGGAGCAGCATCTGCTCGTCGAGCGATCCGAGGCCGATCATCTCGTGGAGCGTGAAGGCGCGCGGGAAGCGGCGGATCGTGAGGGTGGCGCCGGTCAGGGAGAGCGGCGGGATGATGACGTTGACGCGCTCGCCGCTGGGCAGGCGGGCGTCGACCATCGGATTGGCCTCGTCCACACGGCGGTTGACGGTGGAGACGATGCGCTCGATGGTCTGCATCAGCTGGTCGTGCGAGGCGAAGCGGATGGGGAGCTGCTCGACGCGGCCGGCACGCTCGACGAAGATCTGGTCGGGGCCGTTGACCATGATCTCGGAGATCGAGGCGTCTTCGAGGAGGGGTTCGAGCACGCCGAGCCCGAGTGCCTCGTCGACGACCCGGCGGATCAGCTGCGCGCGCTCGACGGTGGACAGGACGGGGCCTTCGCGGCTGATGATGTGGCCGAGTACGCGCTCCAGGCGCGCCCGGCGCTCGGCGGGCGCGAGCGCGGACATCTCGGCGAGGTCGATCTCCTCCAGCAGCTTGGCGCGGTAGGAGGAGACCAGCCGGCCGTCCTCGCGGGGGCTGTGGCGGTCGTCGGGGGTGTTGACCCGGGAACGCAGGCTCATGGTCCGGTCACCTTCGGGTCGTCGTTGGGCATGACCGCCGTGGCCTTGGCCTCGCCGTCGGGGAGCCCGGGGATGATCGAGTTGATGTGGATGGTCACGGTCGCGGTCACCGCATCACCTCCCGGAGGTACTGACACCTCCGCCTTCAGCCCTTCGCGGATGGCGGCGCGACCGGCCGCCGCCCCCCGGCCCGGGTGCTGGGCCTCCACGCGCGCGGCGGTACGGGCGGCCGTGTCCGCCTGTTCGTGGACGTACGCGACCCAGCCGAGCTGGATCCCGCACAGCGCGACGAACAGCAGGATCGGTATGAAGCCGATGTACTCCAGCGCCACTTGGCCCCGGTCGGAGCGGCTGCGTCGCCTCATGTCACTTCGCCTCCTTCTCCAGCGCCGCGCCGCCGGTGCCGTCGATGTCGCCGAAGTCGAGGCCGGGGAAGAGGACCGGGATGCCCAAGCGGACCTTCGCCCGGTAGATGTCCCCGGACTCTTCGCACTCCACCCGGAGGTTCCACGCGTCCCCGATGTGCTCCTTCGCCGCCGCCCGACACTCCGCGGCCCCCTTCACCGCCCCCGCCCGCGCCGCCTCGTCCGCCGCGTTCCCCGCCAGGGAGAACGCGTACCCGATCAGCACGCACTCCCACACCGCCGCCACGAGCAGCAGGATCAGCGGCACCATGCCGACGAACTCGATCGCCACCTGGCCCCGGTCCCCCCGGCGGGATCTCCGCGACGGCATCCGTCAGCCCTCCCGGCCGCGGCGCAGGCGGGAGACCGGGCCCGCGGCGCGTATCGCCAGCGCCGCGCCCGCGGCGGCGGCGGGGGCGGCGTCCGGGGCCGACAGGAGGCCGAGCTCCCCCGCCAGCGTCCACAGGGCCTGCTTCACCGTCGAGCGGTTGTCGAGGTCCTGGACCCGGCCCGCATCGACCACCGCCTGGAGTTCCTTGAAGGCGGCCGGGACCGGGGTGCGGGTGGCGCGGGTCTTGGTGATCTTCTCGATGAGTGCGGGCTGGATCTCCGTGTGCTTGCTGTAGCGGTTGACGACCATGGCGGTGTCCTCCGCCTTGCGCACCTGGAGGCGTTCCCACATCCGGACCATCCGCTTCGCGGCCCGCACCGCGACCACGTCCGGGGTGGTGACCAGTACCGCCACGTCCGCCATCTCCACCGCGGCCGCGTTCGCGCCGGTCACCTGGGTTCCGCAGTCGATGACGACGAGCTCGTAGCGGCTGCGCAGGGCGCCGACGATGTGGCGGGCGGCCCGGTCGTCGACCTCCTCTCCGCGTTCCCCGTCCGCGGGGGCCAGCAGCAGCGCCAGGCCGGTCCGGTCGTCGTAGACCGCGTCCTGCAGGACGCGCGGCGAGATGTCCTGGATCCCGGCGAGGTCGGCGATGGAGCGCCGGAACTGCACGTCGAGGTACGAGCCCACGTCCCCGGCCTGGAGGTCCAGGTCGACCAGTGCGGTGCGCCGCCCCGAGGCGGCCGCGGCCAGCGCGAACTGCACGGCGGTGAAGGTGGTGCCCACGCCGCCCTTGGCCCCGGTGACCGTGACCACCCGGCCGCCCGGGCCCGTGAAGACGTCGGCGGCGCCCTTGCCCAGGTGGCGGCGTACGCCCACGGACCACTGGGCGGCGGCCTGGACGCGGGCCGCTAGTTCCTCGTAGGAGAGCGGGAGGCCGATCAGGCCGCGCGCGCCCGAGTCCATCGCGGCGGAGAAGAGTCCGGGTCCGGCGTCCGAGGAGATCAGCACGACGCCCACCGCCGGGAAGCGGAGGGCGACCTCGCGGATGAGCTCCAGTGCGGGCACCGGGCCGATCCGCTCGTGGACCAGGACGACCTCGGGGAGTTCGTCGATGGAGTCGACGGCGAGGCGGGCGAGGGTGTCCAGCAGCGACGTCGAGTCGGGGACCGGAGCGGCCGGCTCCGCCGACGGGAGCTGGCTGAGCAGGGTGGAGACGGCGCGCGCGGCGTCCGGGTCGCCGACCGCGGGGAGGATTCGGGTGGTCATGCGCGCCTCACTTGTCCCCGTCGAGGGTGTACGTACGGTCGCTCGGGCCGGGCGCCGAGTCGGTGCCGGGTGCCACCAGGGCCAGGCGTACGTGCTCCGCGAAGGACTCGGCGTACGCGACGCGCTGGGTGTCCTTGGTGTTCAGGGCGAAGGTGATCGGGACGGCCTCGGCCGGGCCCTTGCGGTCGCTGTCCTTGTCCAGGGCGGTGAGCTTGCCGACGCCCAGGACCCGGGCGTTGGCGACGATGATCACCGAGCGCGAAGGGTCGCCGTCCTTGGCGCCCTTGAAGGTGGCGATGATGTTGACCTTGGCGCCGGAGGTGATCTTTCCGGCGACGCCCGTCGCCGCGTCGATCATGATGGCGATCTCCTGCTCGCCGGGCTGGAGCTGCGGCCGGTCGACGAACATGTCCGCCTGGAGCAGCGAGCCCTTCTTCAGGGTGGTGAGCGCGATCTTGTTGTTGAGGGCCCCGAGGTCGGTGACGGCGGTCTCGGACAGCCAGCGCTTGGGGATCCTGACCTCCTCGAACTGCCCGGCGGCGAGGGGGCTGTACGGGGCTATGTCGCCCTTGGCGCGGTACGCGACGACCTCGGCCCCGACCTTGGAATTGACGTCGCCGATCACCACGAGGACTCCGGCGAAGGCCCCCAGGGCGCACAGGACCGACAGGAGCAGCAGAATGACGCCGCGGCGCTGGCGTGAGTTCATGGGCCTTACTACCTCGCCGTTCTTCGTTCGTTCGGGGGAATCGGTCGGTCAGGGTCTGGATCGCGCGGTGCCGGCCGGCGCCGCGGACGGCGGCGGCGCCAGCGGCGCCGCGCAGAAGCCGCAGCGGTCGCCGATCAGTTCGAGGCCGCACCAGCGGCATTCCTCGCGGCGGACCGAGGCGACCAGCTGGTAGAGCACGGACAGGTCCGGGATCCCGGCGGCGAACTCGACGAGTTTCGGGGTGCCCCACCAGCCGGGTGACAGGGCGGGCAGCGGGTTCTCCATGACGCCCTGCACCTGCCAGGCGGGGGCGAGTTCGGCCGTTACCCAGTCGGAGGTGAGCTGGCCGCGGGCGAAGGTGAGGTGCGTGGCGAATTCCGGTCCGGGCGGCAGGACCCGGTCCTGGGACCCCAGCTTCGCCAGGTGCGGCGTCGGGTGGGCCATGACGGCGAACTGCGCGCTCGGCGACCAGGACCTGGCGTGTGCCCCCAGTCCGACCGGGACGCGGACCCGGTCGAGTTTGGCGACCGAGCCCAGCAGGGCGCCCGCGTAGATGTAGTGGGAGAGGAGCCGGGCCGCGGAGGCGATGATGCCGGGGCTGAAGTCGCAGACGCTGAGCTGGCGCAGCTGACGTACCAGCAGGGCCGTTCCCAGGGGCGGCAGATCGATGCCGAGGAGTGCGATCCGGTCGGTCTCCAGGATGGACCGTACGGTGTGCAGCCGCCGGACGGTCGCGCTCGGCAGCCAGGGCGGTACGACGGCCACGAGGTGCCCGTGCCGTTCCAGCAGGGCGCTGGTCTCGGCGAGCGCGGAGTCCAGGTCGAGCTGCTCGGGCGGGTGCAGTACGGCGGCCCCGGGCGTGTGCCGGTCGGGGGCCGGAAGTACCAGGTCGGCGCTGGTGACAGCGATGGCGGTCGGCATGCGAATCCCCCCGTTCACCCCGTACTCACCCGGTGCTTGCCCGGCACTCACCCCTGCGCGACCGCAAACGTGCGAGACGCGCGCCCCCTTGCTCCAGCACCATATCCGCGCCGTCCCTGGCAGGGCAGGGCCTTGGGAATTCCCGTGCCGCGAGCACCGGTCACAGGTGGCCGGAAACCCGGACAACCGGGATCGGACGACCGATCAGTTCCGGCCACATTGCAAAGACCCTTGACACGAGGATTGGTCTGGACCAACCGGGTGGGGCTACCCCACTTACTCCTCCCAGCCCACAACCTCCCCCCACCGGAGCCCATGTGAAACGCATACGCTCCTTCGCCTCGCCGCACGCCGCCACGCTCACCATGTCCGTCTTTCCGAAACTGGGTCATGTCGGCGGCAAGCCATCGGCACAATGGGAGCGTGCAGGCAGACACGGGGCGCAAGTATCGCGCGTACCCCACCGAGGTCCAGGACCAGGTCCTGACCGGTTGGGGGCATACGGCACGCGCTCTGTGGAACGTGGCGCTGGAACAACGGGTGTACCTGTGGGAGCAGCGCCGGTACACCCTGCGGTCGGTAGAGCAGTGCAAGTATCTGACGGCCGCCCGTGCGGATCTCGACTGGATCAGTGACCTGCCCGCGCAGGCAGGGCAGCAGATTTTGCGTCAGCTGGACCAGGCGTATGACAATTTCTGGAACCCCGAGCATCCGGCCCGGTTTCCGGCGCGGAAGAAGCGCGGGCGCCGTCTGGCGATTCCGCTTCCCGGGCAGGCGGTGGAGGTCCGCAAGCTGAACCGCAAGTGGGCCGAGGTACGTCTGCCGAAGCTCGGCTGGCTGCGCTTCCGGCTCTCCCGTGCGATCGGCGGGACGATCCGCAACGCCACCGTCTCCCGGGACGGCAGCGGCTGGCATGTCTCGTTCGGCGTCCACACCGGACGCAAGCCGGACGCACCGAACGGGAAACCCGCGTGCGGGGTGGACTTCGGCGTCGCCGCATCCGCATTCGTTTCCACCGGGACCGCGCCCCGCCTCATGCCGCCGACGCTCACTGCCAACGAGAAGAAGCGGCTCAAGGCGCTGGAGCAGCGCAAGGCACGACAGATCACCTACGCGAAGAAACACAACGGCGGGAAGTACAGCCGCCGCCTGCGCACCACGATCGCCCAGATCGCAAAGCTCACCACCCGCCGGGCCAACCGACGACACGACTTCACGCACAAGCTCACCACCGACCTCGCCAAAAACCACGGCCTGATCGGTATCGAGGACCTGCGCGTGAAGAACATGACCGCCTCAGCCAAGGGCACGACGGAGGCGCCGGGGAGGAACGTCCGGGCGAAGGCCGGGCTGAACCGTTCGGTTCTGGACAACACCCCCGGTGAGCGGCGGCGGCAGCTGGAGTACAAGGCCCGCATGTACGGATCCGTACTGGTCGCCGTCCCGCCGTTCCACACCTCCCAGACCTGCGCCGCCTGCGGCCAGGTTGACCCCGAATCCCGCAAGGGATGCGGCCGGCTGTTCGCCTGCACCCAGTGCGGGCACGAGGACGACGCCGACCACAACGCCTCGGTCGAGATCGAGGCCCGAGCCCGCCGGACGGGCGGCTCGGACATCAACAGCACGCGCAGCATCCCCAGGGTGCGAGTCCCGGCCACCGGCCGGAGGCGGATGCGTGAAGCCCCGAAGCCCGCACACACGAGCTGAAGGGAATCGCCCCATTCACGGGACGAGGATCGTCAATGGCAGAACTTCAACAGCGTCGTGACCGTCCAGAAGATCTCCAACGTCTCCACGCAGTGCTGCATCATCGCCGACCCCACGACACGCCCGTGGCTGCGCGGCGCGATGACCTGGTCGACCAACTGGGACGCCAAGGCGGGTAGCGCTTGGTCCAACGCGGTGGGTCCGAAGGTCCACGGCCTTCCGTAGGCGGTAGGTGTGGGGGTGGCCGAATCCAGACACTTGACCGGGCCATGTCACGAGAGCACGCTGTGCGGCATCCGCACGGCGGGGGGTGTCCGGCGGATCAGGGTCGGCCCGGCCGTGATCCGCCGGACACCCCCTACCCCCCACACTCCCCACCCAGGAGAACGCATGCGGCTCCATACCCGCCGAAGGGCCGCCGTCACGGCCGCCCTGTTGGCGCTCGCGCTGGGCGCACCCGCCTACGGCATGAGCGCGACGGCCTCACCACCGCCCACCCCGTCCACCGCCACCCAGGACGAGGCCATCGTCCAGTACGAGATCCAGGGTCCGTCCACGGCGGCCGAGCGCACGGCCCTGCTCCGTACGGGCGTCTCGATCGACGAGGTCGACGCCCGCTCGGTCGTCGTCAGCGCCGACACCCTGCAGGCCAAGAAGCTGCGGGCGCTCGGCTACGAGTTGAGCGCCCTGCCCGGACCGCCCGACCGCTCGCTGCCCGGTATCGCGGCGAGCCCGATGGACTTCCCCTCGGCGGACTCGAAGTACCACAACTACGCCGAGGCGACCGCCGAGATCAACCAGCGCGTCGCGCAGTACCCCTCCATCATGACCAAGCAGGTGATCGGGAAGTCGTACCAGGGCCGGGACCTCATCGCCATCAAGATCAGCGACAACGTCGCGACGGACGAGGCCGAGCCCGAGGTGCTCTTCACCCACCACCAGCACGCGCGCGAGCACCTGACCGTCGAGATGGCCCTGTACCTGCTCAACGAGTTCGGCTCCAAGTACGGGACCGACGCCCGGGTCACCAACGCGGTCAACGGCCGCGAGATCTGGATCATCCCGGACCTCAACCCGGACGGCGGCGAGTACGACATCGCCACCGGCTCCTACCGCTCCTGGCGCAAGAACCGCCAGCCGAACTCCGGGTCCTCGTACGTCGGTACGGACGAGAACCGGAACTGGAACTACAAGTGGGGCTGCTGCGGCGGCTCCAGCAGCAGCAAGAGCTCGGAGACCTACCGCGGCTCGGCCGCCGAGTCGGCGCCCGAGGTGAAGGCGGTCTCGGACTTCGTGCGCGGCCGGGTGGTCGGCGGCAAGCAGCAGATCAAGGCCGCCATCGACTTCCACACGTACAGCGAGCTCGTGCTCTGGCCCTTCGGCTACACCTACAACGACACCGCCCCGGGCCTGACCGCCGACGATCTCGCCGTCTACAAGAAGATCGGCACGAGCATGGCGGCGAGCAACGGCTACACGCCGGAGCAGTCGAGCGACCTCTACATCACGGACGGGACGATCGACGACTGGCTGTGGGGCAGCCAGAAGATCTTCTCCTACACCTTCGAGATGTACCCGGAGAACGGCGGGGGCGGCTTCTACCCGCCGGACGAGGTGATCGACCGCGAGACCGCGCGCAACAAGGACGCGGTGCTCCAGCTGCTGGAGAACGCGGACTGCATGTACCGCTCGATCGGCAAGGAAGCCCAGTACTGCACCGCCTAGTGCACGGGTGAACCGGGGGCGCCCCACCATCAGGGGGGCGCCCCTCCCGCCTATCCGAGGACGGCCAGGGCGTCGATCTCGATGAGCAGCCCGTCCGGCAGGCCGACGTACACGGTGGTGCGGGCGGCGGGGGCCTCCTTCAGTCCCTGCTCCTCGAAGTAGGTGTTGTAGATGCCGTTCATCTCGGCGAAGTGCGCGGTGTCCGTCAGGTAGACGCGGATCATCATCACGTCGTCCCAGCTCGCGCCGCCCGCCTCCAGCACGGAGCGGACGTTCTCCAGCGTCTGGAGGGTCTGCTCGCGCAGCGTCGGACCGGCGGGGGTGGGCGGCCGGCCGTCGACGTGCGGGAGGAAGCCGACCTGGCCGGCGACCTGGAGGATGTTCCCCTTGCGCACGCCGTGCGAGAACCGCGCGGGCGGGGTGGTGTGGGTGTCGGGGGTGATGGCGGTCTTCGCGGTGCTCGCGGTCACGTCTTCTCCTGTGCTCCTGAATAGTCCCGGCTGATGGCGTCGGCGGTACGCAGTACCAGCGGCAGCAGTTCGAGGAGCCCTTCGGCCGCGAGGACCACACCGGGCGCGGAGACGGACAGCGCGGCGACGACCCGCCCGTCCGGCCCGTGCACGGGCGCGCCCAGGCAGTTGATGGACTCCTCGTGCCCGCCGAGGTCGGTGGCCCAGCCCTGCTCCCGTACGAGGTCCAGTTCGCGGAGGAAGGCGGCGGCGTCCGGGGTGGAGCGGGCGGTGTAGCGGGGGTACTCGATCCGCCGGGCGAGAGCGAGGCGCTCGGCCTCGGGGAGGTCCGCGAGGAGCAGCTTGGCGACGGCGGCGACCGTGAGGGGCACGGGCCTGCCGATGCGGGAGTACATCCGGACCGGGTAGCGGCTGTCGACCTTGTCGACGTAGACGACCTCGTCGTCCTGGTGGAGGGCGAGGTGCACGGTGTGCCCGGTGGCCCTGTTCAGCTCGACGAGGTGGGGGTGCGCGATCTCGCGGACGTCCAGGTTCTCGATGGCCTCGGCGGCGAGCGCGAAGAGCTGCGCGCCCAGGCGGTAGCGGCCGTCGGCCTGCCGGTAGACGAAGCCGTGCGCGTGCAGCGTGCGCAGGAGGCGCAGGGCGGTGCTCTTGTGCACGCCGAGCCCGTCGGCGACCGCCGCGAGGCCGGCGGGGCCCTTCGCGAGCTGCGGCAGCACCGCGAGCGCCCGTTCCACGGACTGGCTCATCCCTCGTCCTCCCGTACGGTCACTGCAACACCGGCTCCGCCGGGCAAGTCCAGCCCCGCCGGCGTTTGAGGCGCGGGGTCTGGGGCGGAGCCCCAGCGCACGGCCGAGCATTGACCCACCGTCACGCGGGATGTTAGACACAGGCAGCGGCATACGCAACGACCGTTGCGCTCGACGCAACGCAACCCCCGGGAGGCATCCGCATGGCCAGCGACCCCGTCAAGGAACTCGCCGACGAGCCGGTCGACCACCGGTTCAAGGGCCTGCCCCCGGACGCCCACACGGCCGGCCTCACCGTCGGGCAGCTCGCGGCGCAGCGGCGGGACCTGCACACCGGTGGCTTCACCACCCCCGTGCTGACCCTCGACGCCGACGCGCTGGAGCACAACCTCACCGCGCTCGGCACGTACGCCGCGCGCCACGACCTCGCCTTCGCGCCGCACGGCAAGACCTGCATGTCCCCCCAGCTCTTCCGCCGCCAGCTGGAACACGGCGCGGTGGGCATCACCGCCGCCGTCCCCCACCAGGTCCGCGTCTACCGCGCCTTCGGCATCGAGCGGATCTTCCTCGCCAACGAGCTCGTCGATCCCGTCTCCCTGCGCTGGATCGCCGACGAGCTCGCCTCCGACCCCGACTTCCGCTTCATCTGCTACGTCGACTCCGTGCGCGGGGTCCAGCTGATGGACCGCGCCCTCCAGGGCCACGCGGCCCGCATCGACGTCGTCGTCGAGCTCGGCGCCGGTGAGGGAGCCCGCACCGGGGCCCGTACCGACGACGACTGCCGCGCCGTCGCCGACGCCGTCGCCGCCACCGACACCCTGCACCTCATCGGTGTCGCCGGCTACGAGGCCGAGGTCCCCGACGCCGACCCGGCCCGCGTCGAGGCGTACCTGCGCCGCCTCACCGGCCTGGTCGTCGAATTCGACAAGGCCGGCCGCTTCGCGGCGGACCTGAACGAGATCGTCGTCAGCGCCGGCGGCTCCGCCTGGTTCGACACCGTCGCCGACGTCTTCGCCGAGATCCCGGAGCTCTCCCGGCCGGTCCTCAAGCTGCTGCGTTCCGGCGCGTACGTCTCCCACGACCACGGCTGGTACACCCGCCTCACCCCCTTCAACCGGCACCCCGAAGAGGGCGGCCTGCGCCCGGCGTTCCGCCTGTGGACCCAGGTCGTCTCCCGGCCCTCCCCCACCCAGGCCTTCGTCAACGCGGGCAAGCGCGACATCGCCTACGACCTGGGCCTGCCGGAGGCCGAGGTGGTCCGGGACTCCCTCACCGGTGAGGAGCGCCCCGCCACCGGCGTCCGCGTGGTCAAACTGTCCGACCAGCACGCCTGGCTGGAGACCGACGCGGCCGACGACGTGCAGGTGGGCGACTGGGTGGCCCTCGGCATGTCCCACCCCTGCACGATCTTCGAGAAGTGGCAGCTGATCCCGGTCGTGGAGGCCGACGGCACGGTCACCGATTTCGTCCGCACCTTCTTCTGAGGGGACCTGGTCTCGATGGACCTGGTCATCCGGGGAGCCCGCGTCGTCGACGGCACGGGCGGGCCCTCGTACACGGCCGACGTCGGCGTGCACGAGGGCCGGATCGCCGAGATCGGATCGCTTCCCGGCGGCCGCCGGAACCTCGACGCGCACGGCCTCGTCCTCGCCCCCGGCTTCGTCGACATGCACGCCCACAGCGACCTCGCCCTGCTCCGCGACCCGGACCACAGCGCGAAGGCCGCCCAGGGCGTCACCCTCGAAGTCCTCGGCCAGGACGGCCTGTCGTACGCGCCCGCCGACGACCGGACCCTCGCCGGGGTGCGGGCCGCCATCGCCGGCTGGAACGGGCCGGGCGACGACATCGACTTCGACTGGCGCACGGTCGGCGGCTACCTCGACCGGCTGGACCGGGCCCACGGCGGTCAGGGCATCGCGGTCAACGCCGCGTACCTCGTCCCCCAGGGCACGGTCCGCGCGTACGCCCTCGGCTGGGACGACCGGCCCGCGACCGGGGCCGAGCTCGACCGGATGCGGCAGCTCGTCGCCGAAGGCCTGGCCCAGGGCGCCGTCGGCATGTCCTCCGGGCTCACCTACACCCCCGGCATGTACGCGTCCGGCGCCGAACTGACCGAGCTGTGCCGGGTGGTGGCGCGGTACGGCGGCTACTACTGCCCGCACCACCGCTCGTACGGCCGCGGCGCGCTCGCCGCCTACGCCGAGATGGTCGCACTGACCCGGGAGGCCGGCTGCGCCCTGCACCTCGCGCACGCCACCATGAACTTCGGCGAGAACGAGGGCCGGGCCGCCGAGTTGCTGGCCCTGCTCGACGCGGCGCTGGCCGGGGGCGCCGACATCACCCTCGACAGCTACCCGTACACCCCCGGCTGCACCACCCTCGTCGCCCTGCTCCCCAGCTGGGCGAACGAGGGCGGGCCGGAGGCGGTCCTGGCCCGCCTGCGCGACGACGCCGAAGCCGAACGGATCCGCCGCGCGCTGGAGGTCGAGGGCGCGGACGGCTGCCACGGGGTGCCCGTGGACTGGTCGACGATCGAGATCTCCGGCGTCACCGACCCGGCCTTCGGGGCGTACGTCGGCACGCGCGTGGACGGCTGGGACACCGCCCGCCGGCTCCTGCTGGGCGACCGGCTCGCGCCGACGGTCCTCCAGCACGTCGGCCACGAGGAGAACGTCCGGGCGATCATGCGCCACCGCGTCCACACCGGCGGCTCCGACGGCATCCTCCAGGGCGCGAAACCGCATCCGCGCGCCTACGGCACCTTCCCGCACTACCTCGGCCGCTACGTCCGCGAGCTCGGCCTGCTCTCCCTGGAGGAGTGCGTGGCGCACCTGGCCGGCCGCCCGGCGGCGCGGCTGCGGCTGCCCGACCGGGGTCTGGTCCGCGCGGGGCACCGCGCCGACCTCGTCCTCTTCGATCCGGACACGGTCGCGGCCGGGTCCACGTACGAGCGGCCGCGCGCGCTGCCCACCGGTATTCCGCACGTCCTGATCGACGGGCGTTTCGTGATGCGCGACGGGCGCCGCACGGACGTCCTGGCCGGGCGCTCGGTGCGCCGTACGGCTCTCACCCGTCGTCAAATCTGACAATTACGATGGCCGGCATGGTCGCCTTCGCCCTCGCTGCCCTGCTTTTCCTCGCCTTCGCCCTCAGCGCCCGAAAAGACCGCCGCCTCTTCCGCAACGCCGTGCTGTTCGGCCTCACCTTCATCACGCTCTCGTTCGCCCTGCTCCTCCAGGTGGACGCGCTGCCGGGCTGGGCGGGCGCGGTCGTCGTCCTGGCCGTCTTCGCCGTCCCCGTCTTCGGCACCGTGGCGCTCGGCGTCTTCCTGATCGCCAACGGGGTGACCATGATCCGCAAGGAGGGGGGCCGCCCGGCCAACCTGCTGTCGATGTTCGCGGGGCTCGGGATCTTCGGCATGATCGCGCTGCTGCTCGCGGTCGGCCACTTCGACCGCCACGTGCTGAACGGCTTCGCCGCCACGCTCTCCCTGGTCGTCGGCTACTTCTCCTTCCTCTTCCTCTGTTTCCTCGGCTACGCCTTCCTCTACGGGCGGATCAAGGTGCGCGGCGACGTCGACCACGTGGTCATGCTGGGCGCCGGCCTGATCGGCGGGGACCGGGTGCCGCCGCTGCTGGCCTCCCGGCTGCGCAAGGGGCAGGAGATCTACGAGGCCCAGCTGGCCCGGACCGGCCGGCCGCCGGTGCTGCTCCCCTCGGGCGGCAAGGGGTCGGACGAGAACGTCGCGGAGGCGCGGGCGATGGCGGACTGGCTGATCGCGCAGGGCGTGCCGGAGGAGCACATCGCGCTGGAGGACCGGTCCACGACGACCGAGGAGAACATGCGGTTCAGCCGCGAGATCATGACGGCGCACGACCCGGACTACCGGTGCGTGGTGGTCACCAACAACTTCCACGCCTTCCGGGCCGCGATGATGGCCCGCAAGGCCGGGGTGAACGGGCAGGTGCTGGGCTCGCCCACGGCGAGGTACTACTGGCCGAGCGCCACCATCCGCGAGTTCGTCGCGGTGTTCTGGGAGCACAGGGCCGTGAACCTGGGGATCTGCGGGCTGCTGATCGCGCTCGGCACGGTGGCCACGATGGCCTCCTGAACGATGACGTCCCGCCTTTCCGGCGGCCGAGGTGCGTTCATGGGGCGACGGCCGGAGGATGGGGCCAGGGGAACCCGTAGGAGGTACGCGATGGTCAGTGAACCCGACGAGCAGCCCACGCGGTCGGACCGGCTCCACACAGGCGGGGACCGACCGTACGACCCCGAGGACCTTGTGATGGCGACAGGCCACGACCCGACTCCGGAGCGGGTCGAGAAGGCACGCCGGCTCATCGAGAAGGAGGGCCCGCAGGTCATCGAGCGGTACCTGCCCTAGCGCCGCGTCAGCGCGCGAAGGCCGCTGCTCCCAGCCCCGGCGCGGGGCGGCTCCCGAGCCGGGGCCGCCCGCGCCGTCGTGCGCACGCGCTACGGGCCGACCGCATCCAGAATCGTTAATGCTCGTTAGCCGCAAGGGGGCCAACACCGTAAGGACAGGTGAATGCACGCTCTCGACGTCGACTGGGACCACCCCACCGACCCGCTGCCCGGCCCGCGGCTCGACCACGTCCGCGCGTACGTGACCACCGCGGGCGCCGACGGGCACCTCTGGCACGGAGTCCCCACCCTCCTGCTCACCACGCTCGACCGCGCCACCGGCCGCACGGTCCGCACGCCGCTGATCTACGGCGAGGACGCGGGCCGCTTCATCGTCCTGGCCGCCGCCTACGGCGCCCCGGACCACCCCCACTGGTACCGGAACCTCACCGCCCACCCGGAGGTCCGCCTCCAGGTCGGCGCCGCCGTCCACAAGGCGGTGGGACGCACGGCCACGCCGGAGGAGCGGGAGACGTACTGGGACATGATGACGGCCCTCTGGCCCCCCTTCGAGGACGACCAGTCGGCCGCCCGCCCCCGCGAGATCCCGCTGGTGATCCTGGACTGCTGACTCGCTAAGCGGCCTTGGGGAAGTGGGGTGCGTTTCCGCGTCGCCCGGTGCGGTGCCTCGGCGTGCTGCCGCATCGCCCGCGTACTGGACGTACGCGGGCGATGCGGCAGTGCGGCGAGGGGCCGTGCCGGGCGACGCGGAGGCGTGCCCCACTTCCCCGAGGCCGCTTAGGTCGTCGGCGCGGCCACCGCGGTGTAGGTGCGGCCGCCCGCGGCGTAGTCGCCCAGCGGGGTCATGCCGAAGCCGTCGACGTGCGCCTTCCACGAGGGCACGTTGCCGGACTCGATGAAGGCCACCACCGCGTCGGCGCGTTCCGAGGCCGCCGCCACGGCCATGGTGAACAGGGCCCGGGCCACACCGCGCCCGCGGTACGCCGCGTCCACCACGACCGGCCCGTAGAGCAGCCACCGCACCTCGCGCAGGGAGCGGCCCTCCCACTCCAGCCCGTCCTGGGCCAGGAGCAGGCCCGCGACCGCCGGTGACGGATCGGCGATGTCCGCGGGCTCCGACAGGGCGAGGAGTCCGGCGACCCGGCCGCCGTCGTCCGCGACGAGCAGCTCCCGCGCCCGGGCCATGGCGCACAGGGTGTCGACGTCGAAGCGGCCCTGCACGAACCCCTGGTCCGCCCGTTGCCGCTCCGTCAGGGCGTCGTGGTGGTTGGCGGCGAAGATCTCGGCCATGGCGGGCGCGTCGGCCTCGGTGGCGTACCGGTACTCCATGGCCCGATCGTGCCACGGCCACTCGGCACGCCCCGGACGCCGCCACCGAAGCCGGAGCCGGACCACCCGGGCCAACCGGACCGCCCGCACCGCCCAGGCCTCACGACGGTCACCTCTTCTGGCGGCGGACCTGCCTCAGCTCGTGGTCGACGGCCCAGGCGTCGGCGACCGGGCCGAGGTGGGCGAGCTTGTCGGGGTTGAGCACCGAGCGGATCGTCTGGACCTGCCCGTCGAGCACATCCAGGGCCATGGCGTACAGGATCCGGCCGTCCCGGTCGCGGAAGATCGCGCCGGGCTGGCCGTTGATCTCGTGCAGCTCGAACGTCACGTCGACCTGGAGCAGCCAGGGGAAGGCCGCACCCAGCAGCCGGGCCACGTTCTCCGCGCCGATGACGGCCCTGGCCAGCTGCGGGGCCTTGCCGCCGCCGTCCCCGACCATCTGCACGTCGGTGGCCAGCAGGTTCTGCAGTCCGCCCACGTCGCCGTCCTTCAGCGCCTCGAAGAACCGCGTCGCCAGCTCCTGCCGCTCCTGGCGGTCCGCTTCGAAGCGCGGCCGCCCGGCCTCCATGTGCCGCCGCGCCCGCACCAGCAGTTGCCGGCACGCCGCCTCCGAACGCCCCACCGCCGTGGCGACCTCGTCGAACCCGAAGGCGAACACGTCCCGCAGCAGGAAGACCGCCCGCTCCAGCGGGCTGAGCCGCTCCAGCAGGAGCAGCGCCGCCATCGACACCGAGTCGGCCAGCTCCACCGACCTCGCCGGATCCTGGTACGGATCGCTCAGCAGCGGCTCGGGGAACCACGGCCCGACGTACTCCTCCCGCCGCACCCGCGCGGAACGCAGTACGTCGATCGAGATCCGTGTCACCGTGGTCGACAGGAAGGCCTTGGTCGACGTGGGCCGGGTCGCCGAGCCGTCGAAGCGCAGCCACGTCTCCTGCACCGCGTCCTCGGCCTCGCTCACGCTGCCCAGGATCCGGTAAGCGATCGAAAACAGCAGCGGCCGCAGCTCCTCGAACTCCTCGACCTTGCTCACGCCGGCTCCCCTCCCCTTGATCCCCTCCCGCCTCGCCGTACTCGTCGGCGCAGGCGGCTTCTCTTGATCATCCCGGGAGTTGGCCGGGCTCGTAGTCGCCGGCCGGCTGCTGGGTGATGAGGTTGACCCGGTTCGCCATGTTCATGAGCGAGATCAGCAGCACCAGGGCGGTGAGCTGCTCCTCGTCGTAGTGCGTGGCGGCGCGCGCCCAGACCTCGTCGCCGACCCCGCCGGCCGCGTCCGCGACCCGGGTCCCCTGCTCCGCCAGCTCCAGCGCGGCGCGCTCGGCCTCGGTGAAGACCGTGGCCTCCCGCCAGGCCGCCACCAGGTGCAGCCGTACGGAGGTCTCGCCGGCGGCGGTGGCCTCCTTGGTGTGCATGTCTATGCAGACGGCGCAGCCGTTGATCTGGCTCACGCGCAGCGCCACCAGCTCCTGCGTCGCGGCCGGCAGCGGCGACTCCTTGATCACCTTGCCCGCCGCCATGAAGTGCTTGAGGGCCTTGCCGACGGTCGGGCCGGTGAAGAGGTTCAGTCGCGCGTCCATGGTGTGCTCCTCCGTGGTCGTCAGTGGCTACACCCCTTGAGACGGGGCAGCCCGACCCCCTGTGACACGGACGGATGTGACCCGCGTCTCCCCGCCGCCGGGAGGGGCGTCAGACGTGCCGAAGGCGCCGGAGAGCCGTCAGAGGTACTCGCGGGCGAACTCCACCGCCCATTCCACCGCGGCCACCGGGACGCTGCCCGAGTCCGGGTCGATCGAGAGGCGGGCCGTCTCCCAGCCCTGGTCGTGTTCGCGGTGGATCACGAAGTGGCCCTCCTCGACGGCCCCCTTCGGCGTCACCAGGAACTCGATCGCCCGGTCGTCACCATCCGTGCCGACCGTGGTGATCGCCATGTCACCGACTACGAACTCCACTGCCCCGCGCCCCTCGGTCGATGCTGCTCATGATCAGCAGCAGGAGCATCATGAAGATCGCCCCCGCCCTCGTGCATGCCCCCAGCCTCCACCGGGGACCGGCCCGCCGCATGAGTGCGCGTACTCAGCCCGGATACTCAGCCCGGGTACTCAGCCCGCGTCCCGGACCCCCAGGGTGACGAGCGCAACATCTCGCGCCGCACCGCTCTCCGGTCGCACCCATTCCGCAGGCCGGATCGCAGGTCAGGCCCCGGATTCCAAGGGTGGACCACACCCCCACCCACCTATTGCGCGAAATGGGACATATCCCTCTTCTGATCCCCCGGTGAAATCGCGCGTCAAGCCCGCGCCCGGGCCCGTAAGCTCCCGTCATGCAGGTGATCCAGTCAACCAAACTCGCCAATGTCTGCTACGAGATCCGCGGCCCCGTGCTCGAAGAGGCGATGCGGCTCGAAGCAGCAGGTCATCGCATCCTCAAGCTCAACACCGGCAACCCCGCGGCCTTCGGCTTCGAATGCCCGCCCGAGATCCTTGAGGACATGCTCCGCAACCTGGGCAACGCCCACGGTTACGGTGACGCGAAGGGTCTGCTCAGCGCGCGCCGCGCGGTCATGCAGCACTACCAGACCAAGGGCATCGACCTCGACGTCGAGGACGTCTACCTCGGCAACGGCGTCTCCGAACTGATCCAGATGTCGATGCAGGCGCTGCTCGACGACGGTGACGAGGTACTGGTCCCCGCGCCGGACTACCCGCTGTGGACCGCGTCCGTCGCCCTCGCCGGCGGCACGGCCGTGCACTACCGCTGCGACGAGCAGTCCGACTGGATGCCGGACCTCGCCGACATCGAGCGCAAGGTGACCGACCGCACCAAGGCGATCGTGATCATCAACCCGAACAACCCGACCGGCGCCGTCTACGACGACGAAATGCTGCGCGGGCTCACGGACATCGCCCGCCGCCACAACCTGGTCGTCTGCTCGGACGAGATCTACGACCGGATCCTCTACGACGGCGTCACGCACACCAACACCGCCGCCATCGCGCCCGACCTGCTGACGCTGACCTTCAACGGGCTCTCGAAGAACTACCGCGTCGCTGGCTACCGGGCCGGCTGGATGGCGGTCTGCGGCCCGAAGAAGCACGCCTCCAGCTACATCGAGGGCCTCACGATCCTCGCGAACATGCGCCTGTGCGCGAACATGCCCTCGCAGCACGCCATCGCCACCGCTCTCGGCGGCCGTCAGTCGATCAACGACCTGGTCCTGCCCGGCGGGCGGATCCTGGAGCAGCGCGACACGGCTTACGACCTGCTCACCCAGATCCCGGGCGTCACCTGCGTGAAGCCGAAGGGCGCGCTCTACGCCTTCCCCAAGCTCGACCCGTCGGTCTACAAGATCAAGGACGACCGGCAGATGGTCCTCGACCTGCTGCGCGCCGAGAAGATCATGGTCGTGCACGGCACGGGCTTCAACTGGCCCGAGCCCGACCACTTCCGGATCGTGACCCTGCCGAACGCCAAGGATCTGGCCGACGCGGTGACGCGGATCGGGAACTTCCTCGACGGCTACAGCCAGCTGTAAGGCCGCACCGGACGGACGACCGACAGGCCATACTCGGCCAACAACAGGATCTAGCTCAACTTTAGAACCAATCCAATGTAGGATGGTCTCCTGACCCCGCAGGAGGCCTCCTCATGTACGAGCCGATCCGTACCAAGTCGGTCGTCCGCCGCATGGGCGCCCACCACACCGACCACCCTCACAGCACCCGCGGCGAAGCCCTCGACATCCAGCTCGCCGGCCACCTCGCGGCCCTGCTGGCCGTCACCGACGAGCTCGGGCTCGACGAGGCCGCCGCCGAGATCGCCGCCCAGATCACGCGCCTGCGCGGAGCGCAGCCCGTTCGCGCGCCGCAGGGGCCCGCCGGGGACGGGGACACCTCCGCCCTGCACCGGCGCGCGTACGACCTCGCCGCCCGCGCGCTCCTCGTCGCCGCGTCCCGCGCCGACACCACCGTCGCGATCCTCGCCGCCGAGCGCATGGACGCGCACGCCGCCGCCCTGAAGTCCACGGAGCCCCTGGACCTGGCCGGCGCCCTCTAGACGGCCCCGGTCCGGGGCCGCGGAGGCTCCGGACCGGGCGCCATGCCCTCCACGGTCCACGGTGCGGGGCATCGAAACTGGACAACTTCCGGCGCTCCGAACACGATGAGGGCTGATAGATCGCGGCAGCACGGGGGAGGCCGCTCACATGCTCCATCTCCTCCACTGCGCTTCGTCCCCGTTTCGGCACCTTGGAGAGATTTCGCCATGAGCTTCGGCGACCCGAACAACCCTTACGGCCAGCCCCAGCAGCCTCCGCAGGGCCAGCCCGGCTACGGGCAGCAGGCCCCGCAGGGCGTGCCCCCGCAGTACGGCTACCCCCAGCAGCCCCCGCAGGGTGCGGCTCCGCAGTACGGCTACCCGCAGCAGACGCCCCCGCCGTACGGCGCGTACCCGCCGCCGGGGATGCCGGGCATGCCGGGCGCGGGCATGCCGCCGCTGGCCCACTGGGGCCTGCGCGTGGGTGCGTACCTGCTCGACCTGCTGATCATCGCTGGCCCGATGTACGCGGTGATGGGCATCTCCGCAGGCATCGGCGACGACTCCGGGGTCGGCCCCGTGCTGGGCCTCGTCGCCATGCTGTACGCCATCGGCATGGCCTTCTTCCAGCTCTACAAGGAGGGGACCACCGGCCAGACGACCGGCAAGAAGGTCGTCGGCATCAGCCTGCACCGGGAGGCCGACGGCGCCACGCTCGGCTTCGGCATGGCGTTCGTCCGCAAGCTGGCCCACATCCTCGACGGCATCCCCTGCTACCTCGGCTGGCTGTGGCCGCTGTGGGACGCCAAGAAGCAGACCTTCGCCGACAAGGTGTGCGCCACCGTCGTCATCAAGGTCAAGTAAGGCCGAGGCCGCGTGCCCGTGAGGGCCGGTGGCGACGCTAGTGCTGTGGCCGGAAAGGTTTGCCGGGTCGCGGCGTCCGGTGCGGTGCACCGCAAGGCGGAGGGCCGCGGCTCGTACTGGACGTACCGGCGCGGTCCGACAACGCGGCGAGGTGCCGTGCCGGGGGCCGCGACCCGGTGAACCTTTCCGGTCACAGCACTAGCCCGGCTGCGGCTGCGTCGGCGGCGTCGTCTGCGTGAACTCCGCGCCGGCGACCCCGCACCACGGAACCGTCGCCACCGGCCACACCGGGCCGACCGCCTCCCCGTACTCGGTCGCGCCCGGTGCCACGCCCGGGATCTTCACCAGGGCCTGGGAGGCCCGCCGCCCGGGGTCCGGTTCGGCGCGGTCGCGGAACTCCACCGTGACCACGTACGCGCCGGGACCCTCGGCCCGGCCCGCCGCCTGCACGGCGGCCACCACCCGCCGGCTCGCCGGATCGACGCGGCACCCGGTGACCCGTACGTCCTCCACCGCAGCCCGCGGCGGCGCCTCGGGCGGTCCGCCGCCGCTCGCCCACACGTACAGCCCCAGCGGGGCGAACACCAGCAGCCCGGCCAGCGTCACCAGGCCGACCAGCCAGCCCTGCCACTTCAACGCGCTCACGCTCACGCCCATGCCCCGATCCTCCCGGGATGCCGCCCCACCCACCAGCACCCGAGGGCTCACACAGCATTTCGAAGTGGGACCGCCTGGACACCTGACGTTCATTCAACTCATCGGGGAATGTGGGTTTCCGCGAGCACGCTGCACCCGTGAGACGCATCCTAGGAATCGTCCTGGGCCTCCTCCTGATCGGCGGCGTGATCTACGTCGTCGCATTCCAGGGGCAGGATCACCCAGAAACCACGGCAACGAAGACCGTGCGTGGCGTCATCGGCTCGGAGAAGTCCGAATTCTTCCGCGACCCTGACGTCGTCAAGGCCCTTGCCGCCAAGGGCTACACCGTGAAGACGGAGACATCCGGCTCCTGGGCGATGGACCAACTCGCCCTCAAGGAGTTCGACTTCGCCTTCCCCAGCAGCAGTGAACCCGCCAAGGAGGTCGCAGCCGCGGCCGGGGTCAAGGGGGCCCAGGAGACCAAGCCCTTCTACTCCCCGCTCGTCGTCGTGGCCCGCCCCAACGCGGCCCAGGTGCTGGCCGGCAACGGCCTCGCCAAGATGACCGGCAAGAACACCGGGACCCTGCTCATGGGGCCCTTCCTCAAGGCCGCCGGCGAGGACCGCACCTGGCAGCAGCTGCCCGGCTCCTCCGCCTACGCCGAGCTGACCGGCACGGTGTTCATCAAGACCACCGACCCGGCCACCTCCAACTCGGGCGCCCTCTTCCTCGCCGCCGCCTCCAACGTCGCGAACGGCAACACCGTGGTCGCCGACGACGCGGGGATCGAGCGCACCGCGCCCCTGATGCGGAAGCTGATCTCCGTCCAGGGCTCCCTGGAGCCCAGCACCGACGGTCCCTTCCGCGCCTTCGTCAGCGGCAGCGGCGAACCCCTGATCCTGGCCTACGAGTCCCAGGTGGCCTCGATGCTGCTCCAGAGCCAGGACCCGGGCGAGATGGTCGTGCTCTATCCGGACACCACCGTCAACACGGCGCACACCTTCGTCCCGCTGAACGACAAGGCGCGCGAGCTCGGCACCCTCCTCACCACCGACCCCAGGCTGCGCGAGCTGGCCATGCAGCGCGGGTTCCGCCCGCAGGACGGCGTGGCCCAGTTCACCGCCGCGACCGCCCCGCACGCCGCGTACCTCAACCCGGGGCTCACCGGCATCCGCCAGGTCGGCACGCCCACCGTCAAGATCCTCATGGCGCTGGCCCAGCGCGCCAAGGGTTAGAGGGACATCACGATGACACTGACACCTCCCGAGGACGGCACGTTCGTCCTCAGCGCTCCCGAGCCCGTCGCCCCCGTCCGCCGGGAACAGGCCTCCGGCCTGGTCCCGCTCCAGGACGGCGTCCACGAGGAGATGGCCCGCCGAGCCGGGGAGTACGTGGGCCAGCTCGCCGGGATCGACCCGCGCTCCCCCGAGTTCGCGCAGCGCATCGGCGAGATCGCCGGGCTGGGTGCGGCCGACGTCCGCACCGCCGCCCAGCAGTCCAACCGGATGCTGGAGCGGGCCGTGCGCTCCCTCGGCTCCGACGGCGGCGGCGACGCCCAGGCGCGCGTCGCCGGCTCCCTCGTCGAACTGCGCCGCACCGTCGAGGACCTCGACCCGCGCGACACCCCGGCCAAGGGGGCCCGCAAGCTGCTCGCGAAGCTGCCGGGCGGCAACAAGTTCCGCGACCACGTGGCGAAGTACGCCTCCTCGCAGGCCACCCTCAACAGGATCGTGGGCTCGCTGCGCAGCGGCCAGGACGAGCTGCGCCGGGACAACGCGGCCCTGCACACCGAACGCGCGCGCCTCTGGGAGACCATGGGCAAGCTCCAGGAGTACGCCGTCCTCACCGAGGCCCTGGACACCGCCGTCGAGCAGCGGATCGCCGAGGCGGAACACGCGGATCCGCAGGCGGCCGACGCGATGCGCTCGGACGTGCTCTTCCCGGTCCGGCAGAAGCACCAGGACCTGCTGACGCAGCTGGCCGTCTGCGCGCAGGGCTACCTGGCGATGGACGTGGTCCGGCGCAACAACGACGAGCTGATCAAGGGCGTCGACCGGGCCGCCACCACCACCGTGTCGGCGCTGCGGATCGCCGTGATGCTGGCCTCGGCCCTCGACAACCAGCGCAAGGTGATCGAGCAGGTCAACGCCCTGAAGGGCACCACGGAGGACCTGATCCGGGGCAACGCGGAGATGCTGTCCACGCAGAGCGGCGAGATCCAGCGGATCGCGGCCGACCCGGCGGTGGGGGCACAGACGCTGCGGACGGCCTTCGCGCAGATCTACAAGACGCTCGACGCGATCGACACCTTCAAGGTGCAGGCCACGCAGAACATGGCCGCGACGGTGGAATCCCTGGCGGGTGAGCTGCGCACCGCTTCGGAGTACCTGGCTCGGACGCGGACCGCCGGTGTGCTTGAGGGGGGTGCGCAGTGAGCGCGCCGCTGCTGGGGCTCCGCCCCAGACCCCGCGCCTCAAACGCCGGCGGGGCTGGGTCGGTCCGCCTCAGTCGCCGGCTGGGCTGGATCGCGGGCCTGGTTCTCGCTTCGCTCGTCGGCACGAGCGGCTGCACCGCCGACGCGCCCGCCAAGCCCAAGGAGTCGGCCTACAAGGAGGGCACCCTGCGGGTGCTGGCTTCCAGTGAGCTGGCCGATGTGGAGCCCGTGCTGGAGCAGGCCAGGAAGGCCACCGGGGTCACGGTGAACCTCACCTGGTCCGGGACGCTCGACGCCGTCGAGCAGGTCGCCTCCGGAAAGGCCGACGGCAAGTACGACGCGATCTGGCTGTCCTCCAACGACTACCTGCGGCTGCGTCCCGAGGCCGCCGGGAAGCTCGCCAACGAGACCCCGGTGATGGCCTCGCCCGTCGCCCTCGGTGTGAAGCCGGAGGCGCTCGCCCGGCTCGGCTGGAAGCCGGAGGCGGTGACCTGGTCGACGGTCCACGAGGCCGTCGCCGCCGGGAAGCTGACGTACGGCATGACGGATCCGGTGCGTTCCAACTCGGGCTTCTCCGCGATGATTTCGGTGGCCTCGGGGCTGTCGGGCGCGCAGGCGGCGCTGAGTGACGCGGACGTGAAGGCGGCCGCGCCCAAGCTGAAGGAGTTCTTCGCGGGGCAGAAGCTGACCTCGGGCTCCTCGGGCTGGCTGGCCTCCGCCTACGCCAAGCGCGGGGACGTGGACGCGCTCGTCAACTACGAGTCCGTACTGCTTTCCATGAACCGGGACGCGCACGCGAACCTGACGGTGATCCGGCCGCGGGACGGCGTGGTCACCGCCCACTACCCGCTGACCCTGCTGACCTCGGCCCCGGCCGGGGCCCGCGATTCGGGGCGGGCGCTGACGGATTACCTGCGCGGCCCCGAGGCGCAGAAGGCCATCACCGAGCAGACCTTCCGCCGCCCGGTCGCGACCGGGGTGGCGCCGGCCGCCGGGCTGGACGCGGAAAAGCGGCGCGAGCTGCCCTTCCCCGGCTCGCGTTCGGTCGCCGACGGGCTGCTGGCCTCGTACGAGAACGAGCTGCGCCGGCCCTCGCGGACGGTGTACGTCCTGGACACCTCGGGTTCGATGAACGACGAGGGCCGCCTCGGGCGGCTGAAGGCGGCGCTCACCGACCTGACGGGCAGCGGGAGTTCGGGCACCGGGGAGCGGTTCCGGGACCGCGAGGAGGTGACGCTGCTGCCGTTCGGGTCCAAGGTGAAGGAGGTGCTGACGCACGTCGTCGAGCCCGGCGATCCGGGGCCGGCCCTGGATGCGATCCGCGGCGACGTGAAGTCGCTGTACCCGGAGGGGGGTACGGCGATCTACAGCAGCCTGGAGGCGGCGTACCAGCAGCTCGGCAAGGGCGGCGGGGACGCGTTCACCTCGATCGTGCTGATGACGGACGGCGAGAACACGGACGGCGTCGGGGCCAAGCACTTCGACTCGTTCTACGCCGCACTGCCCGAGGCGCAGAAGCAGACGCCGGTCTTCGCGGTGCTGTTCGGCGACTCGGACCGCAAGGAGCTCACCCACATCACCGACCTGACCGGCGGGCGGCTCTTCGACGCCACCGACGGAAACGGTTCGCTGGCCGGAGCCTTCGAGGAGATCCGTGGCTACCAGTAGGGGCGCCGGGAGCCTGCTCGGCTTCCTGGAGTCGAAGAAGAACCTGGCCGGCTGCGCCTGCGGCGTGGCCGGCGTGGGCCTCACCCTCGCCGGGGTGGCCGGCGCGTACTGGCCGGTGGTGGTCGCCGGGCTGTACGGGGCGGGCGCGCTGATCGCCCCGCCGGAGCGGACGGCGGCGCCGACCTTCGACCCGGGCGCGGAACTCGGCGTACTGCGCGAGGACTTCGGGCGGCTGCGCGAGTACGTGGCCGGGGTGGATCTGCCGTCGGCCGCCGATGGCCGGCTCACCGAGCTGATGGGCTTCTACGAGGCCCTGCTCGATCCGGGGTGGGTGGCGGAGGTACTGGCCGCCGATCCGGAGTCGGTGCACGCGGTGTCGCGCGCGGTCCGCCAGGACGTGCCGGAGTGCGTGGACACCTACGACCGGACCCGCTGGTGGGCACGGCTCACGCCGGGCGGCGAGTCCCCCGAGCGGCAGCTGGAGCGGCAACTGGACCTGCTGTTCGGGGAGGCGGAACGACTGACGGCCGACCTCCGCGAAGCGGAAGCCGGCCGTCAGCAGACGCACACGACCTATCTGGAGGAGCGCGGACGCTCCTGACAGGCCGGTGCTGCGGTGGGAACCGCTTGGTCGGGGGCTCCCACAGCGGTGGGACGCCGCTTGGTCGGGGGCTCCCACGTTCATTGGCCCTTCTTCAGGGCGCGTCCTGGCTCAGCCCAGGCGCTCCACGAGCGCGTGGTACTGGTCCCACAGCTCCTTGGGAGTGTGGTCGCCGTAGGTGTTCAGGTGCTCGGGGACCAGGGCGGCCTCCTCGCGCCAGACCTCCTTGTCGACGGTGAGGAGGAAGTCCAGGTCCGCGGCCGGGAGGTCCAGGCCTTCGAGGTCGAGGGAGTCCTTGGTCGGCAGGATGCCGATGGGGGTCTCGACGCCCTCGGCGGTGCCCTCGAGGCGGCCGACGATCCACTTCAGGACGCGGCTGTTCTCGCCGAAGCCCGGCCACACGAACTTGCCCGCGTCGTTCTTGCGGAACCAGTTCACGTAGTAGATCTTCGGGAGCTTGGCCTGGTCCTTGTCCGCGGCCACCTTGACCCAGTGGGCCATGTAGTCGCCCATGTTGTAGCCGCAGAACGGCAGCATGGCGAAGGGGTCGCGGCGCAGCTCGCCGACCTTGCCCTCGGCGGCGGCGGTCTTCTCGGACGCGATGTTCGAGCCGATGAAGACGCCGTGGTTCCAGTCGAAGGACTCGGTGACCAGCGGCACGGCGGAGGCGCGGCGGCCGCCGAAGAGGATCGCGGAGATCGGGACGCCCTTGGGGTCCTCCCACTCGGGGGCGATCGTCGGGCACTGGGCGGCCGGGACGGCGAAGCGGGCGTTGGGGTGGGCGGCGGGGGTCTCCGAGTCCGGAGTCCAGTCGTTGCCCTTCCAGTCGATGAGGTGCTTGGGCGCCTCTTCGGTCATGCCCTCCCACCACACATCGCCGTCGTCGGTGAGCGCGACGTTGGTGAAGACGGTGTTCGCGTACATCGTCTTCATGGCGTTGGCGTTGGTGTGCTCGCCGGTGCCGGGCGCGACGCCGAAGAAGCCGGCCTCGGGGTTGATCGCGTACAGGCGACCGTCCTCGCCGAAGCGCATCCAGGCGATGTCGTCGCCGATGGTCTCGACCGTCCAGCCGGGGATCGTGGGCTCCAGCATGGCCAGGTTGGTCTTGCCGCAGGCGCTCGGGAAGGCGGCCGCGACGTACTTCGCCTCGCCCTGCGGCGGGGTGAGCTTGAGGATCAGCATGTGCTCGGCGAGCCAGCCCTCGTCACGCGCCATGACGGAGGCGATGCGCAGCGCGTAGCACTTCTTGCCGAGCAGGGCGTTGCCGCCGTAGCCGGATCCGTAGGACCAGATCTCGCGGCTCTCGGGGAAGTGCGAGATGTACTTGGTGGTGTTGCACGGCCACGGGACGTCGGCCTCGCCCTCGGCGAGCGGAGCGCCGAGGGTGTGGACGGCCTTGACGAAGAAGCCGTCGGTGCCGAGCTCGTCCAGGACGGCCTTGCCCATGCGGGTCATGGTGCGCATGGCGACCGCGACGTAGGCGGAGTCGGTGATCTCGACGCCGATCGCGGAGAGCTCGGAGCCGAGGGGGCCCATGCAGAAGGGGACGACGTACATCGTCCGGCCCTTCATCGAGCCGCGGAAGATACCTTCCTGCCCTGCAAAGATCTCCTTCATCTCAGAAGGAGCCTTCCAGTGGTTCGTGGGGCCCGCGTCCTCTTCCTTCTCGGAGCAGATGAAGGTCCGGTCCTCGACGCGCGCGACGTCGGACGGGTCGGAGGCGGCGTAGTACGAGTTCGGGCGCTTCGTCTCGTCGAGCTTCTTGAACGTTCCCTTGGCGACGAGCTCCTCGCACAGGCGCTCGTACTCGCCCTCGGAGCCGTCGCACCAGACGACGCGGTCCGGCTGGGTGAGGGCTGCGATCTCGTCCACCCAGGAGATCAGCTCCTGGTGAGTCGTCGGGATGGTGGGAGCCGCGTTGTCGCGCGCCACGATTGCTCCTTGTTGAGGGGGTGTTTGGTGTATGCCCCGTGGGGGCTGCGACCCGGACGCTTCGCGCTCCGCTCATCCGGTGCCGACCGCACTCATCTGATCATCCGGTGCATGTGCGCATATGTCCAGAGGGCCTCTCACGTGAGCATCGCCACGTCCGTCAATCTTCCGTAAAGAGGACTGACAGAAACCTACGGACCCGTAGGTAGCATGCGTGCATGACTTCTGACGCCGCCGCCGCACCGGCCGCCGCCGCATCGGTCGAACCGGAGGCCAAGCCGCTGATGCGCGGCTGGCTGCACCTCGGGATGTTCCCCGCCGTGGTCGTGGCGGGTCTGGTGCTGATGGCCTTCACCGACTCGACCAAGGCGCGCGTGGCCTGCGGCGTCTACATCCTCACCGCCTGCCTGCTCTTCGGCGTGAGCGCGGTCTACCACCGCGGCACCTGGGGACCGCGCGGCGAGGCCATCTTGCGACGGCTCGACCACGCCAACATTTTTCTGATCATCGCGGGTACCTATACCCCGCTGACCGTCCTGCTATTGCCGCCCTCCACCGGACGGACCCTGCTGTGGGCGGTCTGGCTCGCGGCCGCCGCCGGCATCGCCTTCCGCGTCTTCTGGGTCGGCGCCCCGCGCTGGCTCTACACCCCCTGCTACATCGCCATGGGCTGGGCGGCGGTCTTCTTCCTGCCCGACTTCATGCGCACCGGCGGCATCGCCGTCCTGGTCCTGGTGATCGTCGGCGGCCTCCTCTACAGCGTGGGCGGGGTCATCTACGGCATGAAGCGGCCGAACCCCTCGCCCCGCTTCTTCGGCTTCCACGAGGTCTTCCACTCGCTGACGCTCGCGGCCTTCGTGACCCACTACGTCGGCATCTCGCTCGCCGCGTACTCGCACTGATCCACGGGCGCGGCGCTCAGCCGGAGTCGGAGTCGGAGTCGGAGTCAGAGTTGCGCAGGGCGGCGTCGAAGAGCCGGTCGGCCAGCTCACCGAAGACGGCGCTCAGCTTCTCGGCTGCGATGCCGTCGGCGTAGGCCTGGAACGCCAGTCCGGCCGCCGCCTGGACGGCGGGCGTCGCGTACTCGGGATCGATGGGGTAGGGCTCCCCGGGAGGCCAGGGCCCCGGCCAGTTCTTGGGCCAGGGGATCTTCGGATGCGGCCGGGTCGGGCACCAGTCGTCGCCGACCTCCTGAAGGATCTCCCGGGCGTCGCCACCCCTCTGGTGCGCCCCGATCGCCGACTCGGCCACCCCTTTGACCGTCTGCAGGACGGCGAGCCGCAGAAGCTCGCGCGGCGGGAGCGGCTGGGGATTGAGGGCGACCTCGGAGCTGCGGTCTTGGGAGCGGACCTGCACCGCGCCGACCATGAACAGCGGCCCGTGCGGCTCGATCCCGTCGTAGATCTCGGGCTTGATCCGTGCCACCAGCCGCACGATGCGCGCGGTCTGCGATGCGCTGACCTGATGTCCCATGGTTCGACCTCCTGTGCGCGGCCACATCCCTCCCCAGTGTCCGCTGATCAATGGGGCCCGCAACCGCGCACAGGACCCTGCTGCCCCGGAGGGCGGCAGGGTCCTGGTCCTTCCGGGTGCAGGGTTCAGCAGGCGTAGCCGTCGCGGTCGGGGTCGAGCCGCAGCGGGTCGCTGCCGTTGACCTTCAGGCGCTTCGGGTACTGGTGGGTGGCCAGCCAGTCACAGCGGGCCTTCGTCGTCTCCTTCACCTCGGCCGGGAAACGGGTCGGCACGCACACGTTGACCGTCCCGTAGTGGCGGTCGCAGCCGGCCACGCTCGGCGCGACCGGGGCGGAGTCCCGCCGGGCCGGGTTGCCCTTCGCGGGCGCCAGCTTGTTCGCGAAGTCGTGCTCGTGCGCGGACGGCTGCTCCTGGGTGGCGGCCAGCGCCGACGGACCGCCCAGGTGCACCCAGGTCGCGAGGGAGGGGATGCCGTTCGCGTCGACCGCGAAGAGCATGTACCAGCCGGGCGGAGCAAGGTTGGGGTTGCTGGTGACGTTGAGGTCGATGTTGTTGCCGTCCACGGTCATCGGCAGGTCCACGAACCGCTGGTTGGGGTCCGAGGAGTGGGTGACCGCCGCCGGACGGATCAGCTCCGCCTTGGCGATCGGCCGGTTGACGGTGATCCGCTGCGTGTCCCCATACACCCACTGCGTGTCGATCACCGAGGTGATCTGCGGGCGGGCTCCCTTGAAGAGGTAGGGCGGGGTGTAGATCGACACGTTGTGGTTGTAGGTGCCGTTGCCCGGGTTGTCGCCGACCGACATGACCCGGCCGTCCGGCATCAGGAAGGACGCCGAGTGGTAGGTCCGCGGGATCGGGTCGGTGGCCAGGCCCGGCTGGTAGGTGTTGGTCGTCGGGTCGAAGAACGAGGCCTCGTAGACCGGGTCGGCCCGGTCGTGCAGCCCGCCGCCGGTCTCCAGCACCTTGCCGTCCGGCAGCAGCACGGCGGACACGTACATCTTGCCCTCGGCGCCGGTCTGCGGGCGCTTGCCCGTGCCGGTGTCCACCAGGCCCTGCGGCAGGTCCGGGCCGGCCGTGTAGGCGGGGCTCGGCTTCTTCAGGTCGATGATGTCGGTGATCCGGTTCGCGGCCGGGTTCGTCTCGTTGTTGCCGCCGCCGATCGTCAGCACCCGCTGGTCCTGCGCCGGAGGCAGCAGCACGCTCGCCGACTCGTCGCGCTGGTCCTTGTTGCGCAGCCCGGGCACGTCGGTGATGGTGTTGGCGCCGTAGTCGTAGACCGAGGCGCCGCTGCCCGGGGTGCCGTTGCCGAAGGTGTGGCTGCCCGAGTAGAAGAGCCGGCCGTCCTGCATGAGGATCATCGACGGGTACAGGCCCCAGTACGACCAGGTCTGGTTGACCTCGTTCATCGGCAGCCACTTGTTCTGCGCCGCCGAGAACTTCTCCGCGGTCACATTGCCCGTGGAGTCCTCCTTCAGCCCGCCGAAGGAGATCACGTCACCGTTGCCGAGGACGGTCGCCGACGGGTACCAGTGACCGCCGTTCATGTCGTTCGTCTTCGTGTAGGCCTCGGTCGCCGGGTCGAAGGTGTACGAGTCCTTCAGCCCCTGGTAGCCGATCTTGCCGTCAGCCGACGGGTACCCCTTGTTGCCGCTCATGACCAGCACCCGGCCGTCCGACAGCTGCACGTGGCCCGCGCAGAACATGTCGACGGGGGTCGGGATCGTCTTGAAGGATCCGTTGGCCGGGTCGTAGACGGCCGAGGTGAAGGTGCCCGCGTTGAACTGGGCGATGTCGTTGCCGGAGCCCGCGATCAGCAGCACCTTGCCGTTCTTCAGCACGACCGCGTGCATCGAACGCACCGGGTTCTTGGCCGCGATCACCTCCCACTTGCCCTTGGCGCACTGCTCCGCCGTGCCCGAGCAGGTCGGCTGCGGCGGGACGGCGCCCACCTCCTCCACCGCGTAGTCGTCGGAGGTGAGCGTGCCCACCCCGTAGACCGACAGGCCCCACGCGATCTTGTCGGTGTTGGGCGGGACGACCGGGGTACGGACCTCCGTGCGCGCCCAGGCGGCGCTGACGGGCGGATTCTGCAGGTCGGTCCAGTACTGCCAGCCCGCCGTCGTGTCGCGGCGGAACACGGTCACCGACACGTCCGGGGTGGTCGACTTGTACCAGGCGGACAGGTCGTACTGCTTGCCCGGTGTGACGGTCGGGGCGCAGGTGCTGTTCTCGGTGACCAGGGCCTTGCGGTCGCCGTCCACGCGGCGGGTGAGCGAGACCTTCATCGCCTTGGTGCCGCTGTGCGCGTCGGCGACGGTGGCGAAGGTGAAGTCGTTGTCGCCCCAGCCGGATTTGGACCAGCAGGACGGCATGTCGGAGCCGGGCGCGCCGGCGGTCTCGAAACCGGGGTTGGAGAGCAGATTGGGCGGACCGGCCGTGGCCTGCTGCGGTGCGGTGAGCAGCAGGCCCGCGGTCATCGCCCCGACGGCGAGCAGGGCGGCACGCCGCCCGGCCCTCCGCCGGATCTTCAGACGCATCGAAAGGATCCCTTCTGTGCGGCTCAACTCCTGGTGTGACGTTCAGGCTTGGGTGCCTTGCGCGGCAGGTAGACGAGGGCCTCGGTCGCCGCGAACCGCAGGACGAAGGTGGTGACCAGCGCGAGGGCGGTCGCCGGCAGCACCGCCATGCCGAACTTGGCGACGAACACCGCGATCAGCGGGATCCGCAGCAGCAGATCGGCGTTGGCGAGCAGGGCGAAGCGCCCGACCCGGTCCGCCCAGTGGCGGTGACCGCGCCGGTCGCGGAAGAGCAGGGTCTCGATGAGGAGGAAGTTCCACAGGACCCCCGCCTGGTTGGCGACGATCTCGGCGGGCAGGTAGTGCATCCCGGCGTGGGTGAGCAGCCAGAGCCCGGCCAGGTTCGGGACGAAACCGGAGAGCCCGATCAGCCCGAAGCCGATCATGCGGGCCAGCGGGGTCGCGGAGCGCAACGAAGCCAGGTGGGCGAGGAAGCGCAGGCCCTCGCGGGCGGTGGACTTCGACTCGCCCGAGTAGCGGTCCTGGAAGACGAAGGGCACCTCGGCGACCGTGCGGGGGCGGCAGCGCACCGCCAGTTCCAGAAGGATCTTGTAGCCGAGGGGCTTGAGTGCGGCCGCGGTGACCGCCGAGCGGCGCATGGCGAAGAACCCGCTCATCGGGTCGCTGATCCCCCGCAGCGCGCGCGGGAAGAGCCCCTTGGTGAGCCATGTGGCGCCGCGGGAGACGGCGATGCGGTAGCTGCCGGCGAGTCCGGCGCGGCTGCCGCCGCTGATGTAGCGGGAGGCGACGACGAGGTCGGCGCCGGTGCGCATCCCCTCGCCGACGAGTTCGGGCACCAGGTGGGGCGGGTGCTGGAGGTCGGCGTCCATGACGACGATCCAGTCGGTGTCCGCGCGCCTGACCCCTTCGACGACGGCGCCGCCGAGGCCGCCCTCGGCCGTCTCCCGGTGCAGGACGGACACCGGGAAGGGGTGGTCGGCGGCGGCCTTCTCGATGACGGCCGGGGTGTCGTCCGTGGAGTCGTCCACGAACAGCACCTCGCAGGGCAGGTGTTCCGGGTCGGGCAGGGCGTCACCGAGCCGGCGCAGCAACTCGGCGATGTTCCCCGCCTCGTTGAAGGTCGGGATGATGAGGGTGACGCTGCCCGGCAGGACGTGCGGAGCGGTGAGCTCCGCATCGACCGGGGCATGGGGGGACCACAGATCCTCGCTCATACTCGCTCAGCTCCCACTCGTACGGTCGGTGCGATCGGTGCGATCGGTGCGGCGGATCTCGATGCGGTCCTCGCCCGACCCGAAGACCGCCACCACCGCCGAATGCTCCAGCGCCGCCCGCACGTTGGGCAGGTCCACCGCGTCACGGCGCACGGTGGGCGAGGAGACGACGTAGTCGATGTCCTGCCAGCCGCGCGGCAAGGCCTTGGTGACGGCGGGGTCGAGGTCGGCCTTGTAGAACCAGATGGCGCCGAGGCCCGGCTCGAAGCCGTGGTGCACCGCGTCCAGCCAGAGCGCGTCGTCCAGCAGCACCCGGGTGTTCGCCGGATCGGCGACCTCACTGCCGAGCCAGGCCGCGGCCTGCCGGTACGGGGCGTTCGCGTCCACCGTGAGCGCGGTGCGGTTGCCCTCGTACCAGCGCGGCAGCACGTACACCGCGGCGGACGCGGCGAGTACGCCGACCAGCGCCCAGCGCGCCCACACCACCTGCTTGCGCTCCCCCGGGCCACGGCGGCGGCGCAGCACGGCGTGCGTGATGCTGGCCGCGCCCCCGGCCAGGACGAGGGCGAGGAACGGCAGCGCCTGGATCACGTACATCGCCGGGAGGTAGCCGGAGGGCCGCATCGCGACGACGGCGAGGATCACGGCGGCGAGGGCGGGGCCGGCCAGGGCGCGGGCGGTCACCGACCAGCGGATGGTGGCCAGCAGCAGGACGGCGCCGGCCAGTCCGCCGAGCGGCAGGACGGTGTCGTAGTAGAGCCAGGACCGGAACACGCCGTTCGCGCCGGAGCCGGGCGTGAGGATGAAGCCGGAGCCCTCGCGGCCCATCTGGTAGCTGATGGCGTCGAAGAGCGAGACGTGGCCGGAGCCGGGCAGCAGCTCGCCGTTGAGGAGGGCGTAGAGCGGGTACGACAGCCCGATCAGCGCGCAGGCGGTGATGGCTCCGGTGACGGCGAACTTGCGGGTGTCGCGGTGGCTGTGGCGCCACATCGTCACCAGCAGCGCCGGCAGCACCACCAGCATCGTCTCCTTGGTCAGGACGGCGGTGGCGGCGGCCAGCCCGGAGCCGAAGTGGTGCCACAGGTGGCGGCTCGGGGACGCGGCGAGGCAGAAGGCCAGCAGGATCCACATCACGGCGATGTTGTCGAGGAAGATCTCGCGCTGGAGCACCACGGAGAGCGGGGACAGCCCGAAGAGGGCCATCGCGAGCCCGGCGGCCCAGCGGGGCAGCCACAGCCGGCGGGCGAGGACGTAGATCAGCACGGCGCTGGCGGCGGAGACCGCGAGCATCGAGAACCGCATCGGCGCGACGGTCATCCAGTCGGGCACGAAGAGGGACGGCAGGTACGTCAGGCCCGCGACCTGGATCCAGCCGAGCGGCGGATGGTCGTACCAGTACGTGTAGTGGGCCAGGCCGTCGCCCTGCTGGACGGCCCACGCCTGGGCGAGGTAGGTGCCCTCGTCGTCGCTCAGGGTCGGGAAGTTGGTGATGTTCCAGCCCTGGACGAGGACGATCACGAGCAGCAGGGCGCCGCACAGGAGCAGGTCGGGGCGGGAGGAGCGGAAGCGCACGAGCGGGCGGGCGGGCGGGGCCGGGCGTACGCCGAGCCCGCCGGAGCCGGCGCCGCGGCCGCCCCGCTGGGCGGGGACGGTGAGGGTCTCGGTCTCGGGCTGGGGATCAGTGGCCGTGGGCAGGGTTGCGGTCACTGGTGGCTGTCCTCTCGGATCGCGGTGGAGACGGAGCTGGCGGAGACTGCGGAGACTGCGGTGGCCGTGAGAGGTGTGCCCGTCGTCAGGTGGGCGCCGGTGTGGCTCGTCAGCTCCCACTCGTTGCGGCCGCGCTGCTCGCGCCAGACGGCGCGGATCGCGGCGCCCGCGAGCATCACCTGGTAGAACGGCCCGCCGACGACGAGCTTCACGTAGTGCACGAGGCGGACGCGCAGCCCGTACTGCCGCCCGAAGTCGTGCAGCCCGACGATCTCGAAGACGAAGGTCACCATCGCCGTGATCATGGGGAGGAAGGTGATGATCGCGATGCCGACCGGTACGTCGAGGAAGACCGCGACGGCGAAGTTGATCGGGATGATCACACCCGACGTGGCCTGCATGAAGGGGGTCATCAGCGTGTAGCGGGCGAGCCAGCGCTGGCCGCGCCCGGGCAGCTGCTGCCAGTCCTTCTTCCGGTACACCTGGAGGAAGCCCTGGTTCCAGCGGGTGCGCTGCTTGAGCAGGCTCATCAGCGAGCCGGGCGTCTCCTCGCGGGTGACCATGTCGGAGTCGTAGGCGACGACCACCTTCTTGCCGACCGACGACAGCCGCACCCCGAGGTCGCAGTCCTCGGCGAGGCAGTCCTGGTCCCAGCCGCCGGCCTCGCGCAGCACCTCGGTGCGTACGAAGACGGTGTTGCCGCCGAGCGGGATGAAGCCCTTCTCGGCGTGCAGGTGCAGCCGGGAGCGGAACCAGAAGAAGTACTCCAGGCAGTTGCGCAGGCTGTACCAGCTGGAGTGGAAGTTGATGAGCTGCACCCCGCCCTGGACCACGTCGGCGCCGGTGGAACGGAAGGCGTGGTCGACGTGGGCGAGCAGCTCGGGGTGGACCTGGTCCTCGGCGTCGAAGACCCCGACGATGTCGCCGCGGCAGGACGGGAGCGCGGTGTTGAGGGCCTTCGGCTTGTTCTTCGTCTCGTGGTGGTCGACGACGACCCGTACGCGGGCCGGATCGCGGGCGGCGGCCCGCTCGGCGACGGCGGCGGTCTCGGGGTCGTCGTGTCCGACGATCACGATGATCTCGTAGTCGGTGTGGCTCGACTCCAGGAGCCGGTCGATCGTGTGCTCCAGGACCGCCTGCTCGTGGCGGGCGGGCAGCAGCAGCGAGAAGGCCAGGCGACCGCCGCCGTCGGGACGGTCGAAGCGAGTGGAGGCGAGCGTCTCCGGGGTGCGCCACGCGTGCATCTGCCACCAGAGCGTGAACGCGGCCATCCAGAAGAGCGCAAGCGAAATGACAACAATGAACACAGAAGTGAACAAAATGTCCCCCCGGACATGCCGCCCCCCGGCGGCCATCGTCAAACCCCCCGGGGGCTCACGGCAGGCCCCCCGGCCCGCCGCCCCCGCTTCCCCCTTGCGCGCACCCCCCAGTGCGCCATCTCGGTGACTCCCGGAGGAGTCACTCCTCAACGACACGAGATTAGGCAGTGAACATGACACCCAGAAGCGGCACAGATAAAAAGCACGTTTCTGAACTCACGGACAGGCAACCGGAATTGACGGCACTCCGGTCGATTCAGGGACGAAACGTGCCCAACTGCTCCGCCAGCTCGACCGGATCCGTCGTAGGCCGCGCGCAGACGAAATGTCGACAGACGTACGCCGCCGGAAGGTCGTGTACGAGTGTGCGCTCGGCAAGAAGGGGGAACTCACCCCCGCCGTCGTCCGCCGACTGCGGCAGACCGACCGCCACCACCGCCCCGGGAGCCGTGCCCAGCAACGCGGTCCGGTGCAGCAACTCCCGCGCCGGGTCCTCCGGATGGCCGACGACCGCGACCTCGCGCGGCCCGTCGAGGAGCGCCTCGGCGACCGACAGCCCGTGCCCGATGAAACGCGGCGCCCGCGGACCGAGCGCGTGCACCACGCCCAGCGCCCGCTCGGCCGCCGTACGGTGGGCCTGCGACCCCGTGTGCGCGGCGTACGAGAGCAGCGCGCCGGCCGCGGCGGTCCACCCGGACGGGGCGGCCGTGTCCGTCGGATCCTGCGGCCTGCGGATGAGCTTCTCCGCGTCGTGCGCCGTGTCGTACAGCGACCCGTCCTCGGCGGTGAACCGGTCCAGGACCAGGTCGACGAGGAACCCGGCGAACTCCAGCCACACCCCCTCGCCGGTCACGGCCGCCAGCGCGAGGAAGCCGTCGGCGACATCGCCGTAGTCCTCCAACACCCCGGCGTTGGCCCCGACCTGACCGTCCTTGCTGGTCCGCGCCAGCCGGGCCTTCCCGGCCGCCACGTCGAAGTGGACCCGCACCAGCAGGTCGGCGGCCTCGGTGGCCCGCTCGACCAGGTCGGGCCGCTCGAAGTACGCCCCGCACTCGGCGAGGGCCGCGATGGCCAGCCCGTTCCAGGCGGCGACGATCTTGTCGTCCCGCCCGGGCGCGGGCCGCCGGTCCCGCTCCGCGAGCAGCCGCCGCTTGATGCCGGCGATCCGGTCGGCGTCCACCACGGGCCCGTCCTGCGGCAGCTGGAGGACGGATTTGCCGTGCTCGAAGGTGCCCTCCTCGGTCACCCCGAAGTACGCGACGGCCAGGTCCCCGTCCTCCTCCCCCAGCACCTCGCGCAGCTGCGCCGGGGTCCAGGCGTAGTACGCCCCCTCCACGTGCGCGCCGCTGACCGGGTCCTCGCTGTCGGCGTCGAGCGCCGACGCGAAGCCGCCCTGATCGGTCCGCAGCTCGCGGACCATGAAGTCGGCGGTCTCCAGGGCGACCCGGCGCGCGAGGTCCGAGCCCGTGGCCCGCCACAGGTGCGCGTAGACCCGGCTGAGCAGCGCGTTGTCGTAGAGCATCTTCTCGAAGTGCGGCACGACCCACTCGCGGTCCACGGAGTACCGCGCGAACCCGCCGCCGAGCTGGTCGTAGATACCGCCGCGCGCCATGGCCTCGCACGTGTCGGCGGCCATCTGGAGCGCGCCCTCGGACCCGGTGCGCGCATGGTGGCGCAGCAGGAACTCCAGCACCATGGACGGAGGGAACTTCGGCGCACCGCCGAACCCGCCGCGCGCGGCGTCGTACTCCCGCGTCAGTCCGAGCAGCGCCTGCGCGAGCTCCTCGGGCCCGGGGGTGGCGGCCTTCCCGTAGTCCAACTGCCGCCCGGCCAGGTCCCGCACGATCTTCTGCGCGACCTCGGCGACCTCCTCGGGCCGCCCCACCCAGGCGGACCGCACGCCTTCGAGCACCTGCATGAAGGAGGGCATCCCGTGCCGGGGCTCGGGCGGGAAGTAGGTGCCGAAGTAGAACGGCTCGGCCTCGGGCGTGAGGAAGACCGTCATCGGCCAGCCGCCCTGCCCGGTGGCGGCCTGCACGGCCTCCATGTAGACGGCGTCGACGTCGGGGCGCTCCTCGCGGTCCACCTTGATGTTGACGAAGTGCTCGTTGAGGTAGGCGGCGGCCAGCTCGTCCTCGAAGGACTCGTGCGCCATGACGTGGCACCAGTGGCAGCTGCTGTACCCCACGCTCAGCAGTACGGGCACCCCCCGCTCACGCGCCTCCGCGAAGGCCTCCGGGGACCAGGGCCACCAGTCGACGGGGTTGTCGGCGTGCTGGAGGAGGTAGGGGGAGGTCTCGTTCGCGAGGCGGTTCGGCATGGTGCCATCCTGCCGCACGGGATCGGATCAGCGCCGAAGGACGGGGGCCAGGTCGCGGGTCCAGGCGTCGCGGGCCTTGGTCCAGGTGGCGGCGCAGTCCGCGCGGGCCGGGGTGGCCAGGTCAGGGTGCCGGCCGGGTGCGTGGCCGTAGACCGCGCAGCGGTGGGACTCCGCACGGGCCGCGTCCGGGGCGTGTTCGTCCTCGGGATCGGGAGCCGCTTGCGGGTCGGCGGCCGCCGCGAGCTCGTAGGCCCGGGCCGCGGTCAGGAGGGTCTCCTCGCCGTCCGGGTGGCCCCGCAGGAGCATCAGCTGCGCGAAGCGGTCGGCGGCGTCCTCCTCGGCGCGGCCCCGCTCGCCGACGGGCAGGTCCAGCGCGTCGACGAGGGCGTGGCCGGCCTCGTGGTAGAGGGTCTCGGTCACGACGTCGGCGAGCGGCTCGTCCGCCGAGCGGCGGTCCGCCTCCTCGAACAGCTTCCGGTCCTCGGCCAGATCGTCGTAACAGAGCTCGATCCGGCGGGTCTCGGGGTCGTAGCCGCTGCCCTCGCCCGCGCAGGAGCGGGCGACGACCGTGATCCGGTAGGGGACGTCGACGTACGCGTTGAGGTCGGCGACGGCCGTCTCGTCGAGCTGCCGCTGCTTCAGGAAGTCGGCACCGGCCCGGTCGGCGGCTGTCGGCTTCTCGTAGCGCAGTACGAATCCCCGTGCGGGCAGGGCCTGTTCGCAGGAGGCCAGTGCGGGCAGCAGGACGAGCGCGCACAGGACCGCCACCGCCGCGCGGATCTTCCTTACCGTCACCAAGCCCTCCCCTCACACCACTTGGTGAATTTTGACCCGACTATACGAAAGCCTGACCGCTTCCCTCTGATCTAGCTCAGATTCCCTCGCGCTCAGCGGAGTCCCGCAGGACACTTGGGGCTCGTTGCCGGAGCTCTCTGAGGGGGATGCCGATGCGGGACAGCCATCGCGTCGATGCCGAGCGACTGTTGCTGCGGGCCGTGGACGAGGAAGTGCAGCGGGGAGCGGGCGCACCGGGCACGGCGGTGGACAAGGCGGCGCTGCTGGCTCGGGGCCGGGAGGCCCTGGACGCGCTCGCCGCGAGCGCGGCGCCCGAGTACGAGGCGTACGTACGGGCCCTGGACGAGGCCGCGGCCGGGGACCAGTCGCTCGGCGAGGCCTTCCGGCGCGGCAACACCTCGACGGCGGCACTGGTGACGGCGGTCGCGGCGGCCGCCGCCATCGGGACCGACCTCTCGCTCGGCGTCGCGGCCGGCACGGCACTGACCGCGGGAGCCGTCGTGGGCATCGCGGGGGCGGTGGCGACGGTGGCCAAGGCGACCGCCCTGCACCTGCCGGCCGCGAACCGGCGGGCCGGGGAGCTGGGCCGCCCCGGCGGCGCCGAGCAGCTGAAACTCCAGTGGCTGTCGGCGCTGGAGGTACGCGGGATACGGCCCTTCCTGGAGCAGCAGCGCGCGGTGACCGCCGCGGCGCGCGCACCCCGGCCCGCCGTCCGGACCGCCGTCCGGACCGCGCCCCGGCCGACTCCGCAGCTGCGCGGTACGGACCGCAGCGCGGAGGCCCGGCGGCGCAGCGCGCTGGAGCAGTCCTTCGGGCAGCTCCCCGACCCGACGGACCTGTTCGCGGGCCGGCGGGCCGAGCTGACCCGGATCGCGCAGTGGGTGCAGGCGGCCCGGGCCAGCACCGAGACCCGCCCGGTGGTCGTGGTGCTGCACGGCGAGCCCGGGGTGGGCCGTACGGCGCTGGCGCTGCGGGCGGCGCACGCCCTGCGCGACCAGTTCCGGGGCGCGTGCGTGGTGGACCTGCGCGGCGGGTCCCCGCGGGGGGAGGCGCCGCTGGCGACGCGGGAGGCGCTGCTGCACCTCCTGAACCGGCTGGGCGCGCCCCGCGAGCAGTTGCTCTTCCGCGAGGGCGCCTCGGCGGAGCAGCAGGTACGCCGCCTCGCCGAGCTGTACCACCAGCACCTCCAGGGGCTGCCGGTCACGGTGCTCCTCGACGACGCGGTGGACGCGGAGCAGATCCGGCTGCTGGTTCCGGAGCGCTCCGAGAGCCTGGTGCTGGTGACCGCGCGGGAGCCGCTGGAGCTGCCCGCGGACCTGGCGGCGTGGGTGCACCGGCTGCCGGTGGAGCGGCTGGCGGCGGACGAGGCGGCGGAGCTGGTGCGCGCGCCGCAGGCCGCCCCCGAGGCGGGCTCCGCACCCGCCTCCGAAGCCGCCTCCGAGAGCTCCGCCGAGGCCGCCTCCAGGGCCGCGGCCGCCGCGGTGGCCGCCGCGGTGAAGCTCAGTGGCGGGCTCCCCCTCGCCCTGCGGCTGCTGGCCCCCCTGGTCCGCGACGGCCTGGCCCCCGACGGCGGCGCCGGCGCCCACCCGGTGGAGGACGCCCTGCGCGCCGCCGACGCCCGCCTCGCCGAGCCCGCCCGCCGGCTGCTGCGCCGGCTGCCCCTGGCCGGGCGGGCCTCCCTCGGCGCCGCCGCCGCGGCCGCGCTGGCCGACGTACCGGAGCAGGCGGCGCTGCGCACGCTGGAGGAGCTCTGGGAAGCCGGGCTGATCGAGCGGGTGCGCGGCCAGCGGTTCCGGATGCACGACGCGGTACGCGCGTACGCGGCGGCGCGGCTCGCGGCGGACGAGGACCGGGCCGAGGCCACGGCGGCGCACGAGCGGCTGATCCGCAACTACGCGCACCTCGCCGACTCGGTGATCCGGATGGTCGACGGGAAGATGTCGACACGCGCGGATCAGTTCGGGGGCCACGGCTTCACCTCGCTGGACGCGGCGCTGCGCTGGCTGGACGACGAGTCGAGCTTCATCACGGCGGCCCTGCGGCATTCGGACGGCGTGGACCAGCAGGCGGTGCTCGACCTGCTCGGCGCGCTCTGCGACTTCTGCCTGCTGCGCGGGGACCTGTACCGGCTCGGCGAGATCGACGAGCTCACGCAGGCGGTGGCGGCCGGCCGCGCCGGGGACGCCGCGGGCCAGCAGGGCCGGCTGGTCAGGTCGGTGCAGTGGCGCACCGGCATCGCGGCGCGCCAGCTCGGCGAGCTGGACAAGGCCCGCACCACCCTGACCTCGGTGGTGGACCAGTACATGGAGGCCCACCAGGAGGCGGGGGCGGCGATGGCCCTGGTCTCCCTCGGCATCACCCTGCACCACCAGGGCAACCTCCCGGAGGCCGCGGCCCGCATCCGCGAGGCGCTGGTCCTCCAGGAGCCGCCGGAGCTGGCGGGAGACCGGGCCTGGGGCCTGCACGCGCTGGCCGCGGTGGAGCGGGACCTGGCGCACCTGGCGGAGGCGACGCGGCTGCTGGAGACCTCCCTGGCCCTGCACCGGGAGAGCGAGAGCGTGCACGGGGAGGCCTGGGCGCACTTCCAGCTGGGCCAGGTGCACCTGCGGCTCGGCGACGTGGCGCGGGCCGAGGAGGAGCTGCGGCTCGCCCTGGACCTGTACGGGCGTACCCGGGACGACCGCGGCGAGGCCTGGGCGCTGACCCAGCTGGGCCGGGCCCGGTTGGTCGACGGGGATCCCGGACCGGCGGTGGAGCGGCTGCGGGAGGCGCTGGCCCGCCACCGGGAGGCGGAGGACGCGCGCGGCGAGGCGTGGACGCTGTACTACCTCGGGCAGGCGCTGGAGGAGGACGGCGAGCGCGACCGGGCGGTACGGGAGCTGGAGCGGGCCCGGACCATGTTCTCGCGGATGCGGGACGTGTACGGGCTGGCGCACGCCCGCCACCACTCGGGCCGCGTGACGCGCGACCAGCGGGCGGCCCAGACGGGCAACCTGAAGAACTCCGGCTTCGCCCGCCAGCTGCTGGTGGACGCGCGGGCGGACTTCCGGCGGATCGGGCTGGCCCACGGCGAGGCGTGGACCTGCCTGGAACTGGCGGTCATCGACGCGGGCAACGGCCGCCTCTCGCAGGCGCTCGGCCTGTGCGAGGAGGCGGTCCGGCTGTTCATCTCGTACGGGGACCGGCGCGGGGAGGACTGGGCCCGCTTCCTGCGGTGCACGATGCTGCCGTACGCCGTCCCATCCGCCCCCGAGGAGGCGCGGGCGGAGCTGGCCCGGCTGGCGCAGGCGCCGCATCCGGCGCGCGACGGGCGGCTGGAGGACTGCCTGGAGACCTACGGGGTGATCCTGGGCCGCGGCGTCGACCCGGCGGAGGGCTGGCAGGCGTGGCGGCTCGGCCTGGTCCCGGGTCTGCACGCGCGGGAGATCATGGGCGTCCCGGCGGCGCCCCCGTCGGCGTGACCCGGGCGCTCGCCCGGTCACTCGCCTTCCGACTCCGTTCACGCACGCGGGAAGCCGCCGCCCCACCGGTTCCGCCGGCCGGGGCGGCGCTCACGCGAGGTGTCCCGCAGGCCCTGCGGTTACGGGGCCCGGGTGCCTTCGGCGGCCGGGGCCGGGGCCGCGGCGCCCGGCTCCGGAGCCTCCTGGAAGTTCACCTTGCCCATGTGGCGGCTCATCGACTTCATCAGTCCCCACACCGCGAGGGCGAGGGCCGCGAACACGATGAAGCCCAGGATGCCGGGCGTCACCTTGTTCTTGTCGAAGGTGTCACCCGCCAGCGGAAGGAGCTGGGTCAGTGCTGCCTGCGTAGCGCTCATAGCTACGCATTCTCCCGGATGCCCGCGAAGAGGTCGGACTCGGGGAGGGAAGTGTCGACGAGCGACTTCGCCAGCTCGTACTCCTCCGTCGGCCAGACATCCTTCTGGATGTCCATCGGCACGCGGAACCAGCCGCCGTCCGGGTCGATCTGCGTGGCGTGCGCGATGAGCGCCTTGTCACGGATCTCGAAGAAGTCCGCGCAGGGCACGTGGGTGGTCAGGTTCCGCTCCGTGCGCTCGAACTCCTTCCACCGCTCCAGCCACTCCCCGTACGGGGACTCCATGCCGCGCGCGAGCAGCGCCTCGTGCAGGGCGATGGTGCGCGGCTTGTTGAAGCCCTGGTTGTAGTAGAGCTTCTGCGGCTGGTACGCCGGGCCGAACTCGGCCTCCGGGTACTTCTCGGTGTCGGCCGCGCCCTCGAAGGCCACCATGGAGATCTTGTGGGTCATGATGTGGTCGGGGTGCGGGTAGCCGCCGTTCTCGTCGTACGTGGTGACGACCTGCGGCTTGAAGGCGCGGATCTTCTTCACCAGCTCACCGGCGGCCTCGTCGACGTCGGCGAGCGCGAAGCACCCCTCGGGCAGCGGCGGCAGCGGGTCACCCTCGGGCAGGCCGGAGTCGACGTAGCCGAGCCATTCCTGCTCGATGCCGAGGATCTGGCGCGCCTCGTCCATCTCCCTGGCGCGGACCTCGTGGATGTTCTCCTCGATGTACTTGTCGCCCTGGAGCTTGGGGTTCAGAACGGAGCCGCGCTCGCCACCGGTGCAGGTGACGACCAGCACGGGAACCCCCTCGGACACGTACTTGGCCATGGTGGCGGCGCCCTTGCTCGACTCATCGTCGGGGTGGGCGTGGACGGCCATCAGTCGAAGCTGCTCGGTCAAAACAGGATCCTCTGCGATTCGGCGCGACGGTCGGCTTCTATATTGACTCCTCCCTCAGCAATCGAGTGACGCGGGGGATTCCTGGCTCACGCTGCCCGTCGGACCGGCGGCCCGTCGGGTCTTCCACGATCAGCACCAGCCGGGGCAAGACCAGCCCGGACGTGGGGGCACCTCCCAGCGGTAGCTGGGGGACATGACGTGTGCGGAGTTCTTGTCTCTCGGGGAGACGGCTCCGCACGCGGTGCACGTGTACGTACGTTCCGACAGCGGAAGTGCGTGCTTGGCTCTCGCTCCGCACCGTCCGCAGTCCATGGTCGTGTGCGCCGGGTCCACGAGGTGCAGGACCCGGCCGTGCTTGCGCGCCATGTTGATCAGCTCGCGCTTGGTGGCCGAGACCGCCGCGTCCGCCGCCTTGCGAGCCATGGTCGACTTCGCCAGGAACTTCGGACGGAAGTCCTCCACCGCAAGATGATCGAAGTCCGTCACGACACGTTTGGCCCACTTGCGGGCAGTGTCCTGCCGCTGCCGGGCGATCTTCTTGTGCACTTTCGCGACCTGCCGCTTCGCCTTGCGGTAGCCCTTCGACGCGGTCTGCCCGCGCTTCGGCTTACGACGGGCCATCATCCGCTGATACCCGGCCAGCTTCCCGGCTGCCTTGGAGCGCCCGACGCCGACACGAACGAGTGAACGATCACCGCACCTATGCCCTCAATGCTGGTCCGATTCCTCCCGCGCCCGAGGGCCATGGCATGCTCCAGTTACGAGGCGGCCGGACCGGGAACGGAAGGGGCTGCCCCCGGCAGAGAGGAACGATCATGGGCGCGGTGCGCGAGGGACTGCCCGAGGGCCGGTACGGCCGGTCGGCGGACGAGCGTGCGGACCGGAAGCTCAAGATCGTCGGGTCGGCGCTGGGCGTCGTGCTGCTGGGTGTGGTCGGCTGGATCGGCTGGGACTACGTCGCGGGGCAGGCCGTCAGCGCCGAGGTGATCAAGTTCCAGGTGGTTTCGGACACAGAGGTGAAGGTGCACCTGGAGGTCCGCAAGGACTCCTCGGTCACCGGGGTCTGCACCCTGAGCTCCCAGGACAAGGAGCACGGCGAGGTGGGCCGTGCGGACTACACCTTCGCCCAGCCGGCGGCCCGGGTCGACGAGATGGTGTCGTTGAAGACCACCAGCCGGGCCACGATGATCGAGCTGGTCGGCTGCCAGCCGGCGGCCTCCGGCCACTGAGCTCGGGGGCGCGGCCCGGCGCCCCTGGAGTGCATTGGTCCTCCCCCTTTTCTTCCCGAATTGTTAGGCTCGTGGTTTCGTCCGCCGCTGGCGGCTTTGTAGTCCCCTGTACCGACGAGGAGCACCCGTGACCCAGACGAGCGAAAGCGTCACCTGGCTGACCCAGGCGGCGTACGACCAGCTGAAGGCGGAGCTGGACTACCTCTCTGGTCCTGCCCGTACGGAGATCGCCACGAAGATCGCAGCCGCCCGCGAGGAGGGCGACCTGCGCGAGAACGGCGGGTACCACGCGGCCAAGGAGGAGCAGGGCAAGCAGGAGCTCCGCGTCCGGCAGCTCACGCAGCTGCTGGAGAACGCCAAGGTCGGGACCGCGCCCGCGTCCGACGGCGTGGTGGCCCCCGGCACCCTCGTCAAGATCGCCTTCGACGGCGACGAGGACGACACCATGGAGTTCCTGCTGGCCTCCCGTGAGTACGCGTCCTCGGACTTCGAGACGTACTCCCCGCAGTCCCCGCTGGGCAGTGGCGTGCTGGGCAAGTCGATCGGCGAGGACGCCGAGTACGAGCTGCCGAACGGCAAGAAGGCCTCGGTCAAGATCCTGGACGTCAAGCCCTTCACCGGCTGATCACCCGCCCCGTTCAGTCTGCTTTTCACGCGCGATGCCCGGCCGGATCCTCCCGGCCGGGCATCGTGCGTACGGGGCCTGCGGCGTACGGGGCCTACGCGGTCGCCGAGCGGTACTTGCGGACCGCGAGGGTCCGGAAGACCACGATGATCAGCAGCGACCAGAGGAGGGACGCCAGCACCGGGTGCTGCATCGGCCAGGCTTCCGGGACCGGATAGCCCGGCGGCAGGTTGCCGAAGAGCTCCCGCGCCGCCTGGACGGTGGCGCTGAAGGGGTTCCACTCCGCGATGTGCCGCAGGAAGTCCGGCATGTTCTCGGAGGGGACGAAGGCGTTCGAGATGAACGTCAACGGGAAGAGCCAGATCAGCCCGCCCGAGGTGGCGGCTTCCGGAGTGCGCACCGACAGGCCGATCAGCGCGCCGATCCACGAGAAGGCGTAGCCGAGCAGGAGCAGCAGGCCGAAGCCGGCGAGCACCTTGCCGATGTTCTCGTGGGTGCGCCAGCCGACGATCAGCGCGACGACGGCCAGTACGACCACGGTGAGCGCGGTCTGGACGAGGTCGGCGAGCGTGCGGCCGGTGAGGACCGCGCCGCGCGCCATGGGCAGCGAGCGGAAGCGGTCGATCAGGCCCTTGTGCATGTCGTCCGCGATGCCCGCGCCGGCGCCGGCGGTGGCGAAGGTGACGGTCTGGGCGAAGATGCCGGCCATCAGGAATTCCCGGTAGGCGGCCGGCGAGGTGCTGCCGCCGACGCTGATCGAGCCGCCGAAGACGTAGCTGAAGAGCACGACGAACATGACCGGCTGGATGACGCCGAAGATGATCATCTCGGGTATCCGGGACATCCGGATCAGGTTCCGCTTGGCCATGACCAGGGAGTCGTTGACGCCCTGGACGAGGCCGCCGCGCGGGCGCGGTGCCGCCAGTTCCTGAATCGGGGAGCTGCCCGGGGTCGGGGAGGTGAGGGTCACTTCGCCGTCTCCTTTCGCGCCGCCTTGCGGCCCTTGGAACCGGGACCGGCCCCGTCGTCGCCGTTCTCGTCCGCGGTCAGTTCGGCCGCGTGGCCGGTGAGGGAGATGAACACGTCGTCGAGAGTGGGGCGGCGCAGGCCGATGTCGTCGATCTCGATGCCCCGGCCGTCCAGTTCGCGGATGACCTCGGCGAGCAGTTTGGCTCCTCCCGACACCGGCACGGTCAGCTTGCGGGTGTGCTCCTCGACCGTGGTCTCGCCCTTGCCGAAGCCGGCGAGCACCTCGCGTGCGGTGGCCATGTGGTCCCGCTCGTGGACGACGACCTCCACGCGCTCGCCGCCCGTGCGGGCCTTGAGCTGGTCGGAGGTGCCGCGGGCGATGACCTTGCCGTGGTCGACCACGCAGATGTCGTGCGCGAGGTGGTCGGCCTCCTCCAGGTACTGGGTGGTGAGCAGCAGGGTGGTGCCGCCGGCGACCAGTTCCTGGATGATCCCCCACAGCTGCTGGCGGTTGCGGGGGTCGAGTCCGGTGGTGGGCTCGTCCATGAACATCACGGGCGGGCTGACGACGAGGGCGGCCGCGAGGTCGAGGCGCCTGCGCATGCCGCCGGAGTACGTCTTGGCGGTGCGGTCGGCGGCGTCGCCGAGGTTGAAGCGTTCGAGCAGTTCGTCGGCCCGGGCTTTGGCGGCCTTGGCCTTCATCTGGTAGAGCTGGCCGACCATTTGGAGGTTCTCACGGCCGGTCAGGTACTCGTCGACGGCGGCGAACTGGCCGGACAGGCCGATGGCGCGCCGGACCTCGTTGGGGTGCTTGAGTACGTCGATGCCGGCGACGACGGCCTTGCCGCTGTCGGGGCGCAGGAGGGTGGTCAGGACGCGCACGGTCGTGGTCTTGCCCGCACCGTTGGGGCCGAGCAGACCCAGGACGGTGCCTTCGGGGACGTCGAGGTCCACGCCGTCCAGTGCCCGTACATCGCCGAAGGTCTTGACCAGACCTTCGGCGTAGATAGCGCCTGGCATATGGATTCTCCCAGGGAGTGAATCGGACCAGTTGAATCGGGGCATTTGTACGCAAAGCCTATGGGCGCCGGGCATGCCTCGCTCGGCCGATCGGGGGACGGCCCCGTCTCCCCCTCGCCCGGGGCGCAGGCTATCGCGTCATATCGCGAATCGCCACGGATTCGCCACGGATGCGGGCGGAGCCCTAGCCCATGACCTTGTAACCCGCGCTGTGCAGCGACCGCGCGACCTCCGCGCAGTGCTCCGGACCCTTCGTCTCCAAGTGCAGCTCCACCTCCACCTCCGTGAGCCCCAGCCGCGGGTCCGTCCGCACGTGGCTCACGTCCAACACGTTCGCATCGACCACTGACAACACCGCCAGGAGCCCGGCCAGGGCCCCCGGCCGGTCGGCCACGCGCAGCCGCAGCGACAGGTACCGGCCCGCCGCCGCCATGCCGTGGCGCAGGATCCGCTGGAGCAGCAGCGGGTCGACGTTCCCGCCGGACAGGACGGCCACCACCGGCCCGCCCCCGTACAGTTCGGGCTCGCTCAGCAGCGCGGCGACCGGGCTGCAGCCCGCCGGTTCGACCACCAGCTTGGCCCGCTCCAGACACAGCAGCAGGGCGCTGGAGAGCGCGTCCTCGGAGACCGTACGCACGTCGTCGAGCAGCTCGCCAATGATTTTGAAGGGGATGTCGCCGGGGCGCCCGACCTTGATGCCGTCGGCCATCGTGTTCGGGTTGTCGATGGACACCGGGTGCCCGACCTTCAGCGAGGGCGGGTACGCGGCCGCGCCGGCCGCCTGCACCCCGATGATCCGCACGTCCGGCCGCAGCGCCTTCACCGCGACCGCGACACCGGCCGCGAGACCCCCGCCGCCGATGCCGACGAGGATGGTGCGCACCTCGGGGCACTGCTCCAGGATCTCCAGGCCCACCGTGCCCTGGCCCGCGATGATGTCGCGGTGGTCGAAGGGGTGGATGAACACCGCCCCGGTGCGGTCGGCGTAGTCCTGGGCGGCTGCGAGGGTCTCGTCGACGACCTGGCCGTGCATGCGCACCTCGGCGCCGTACTCCTGGGTCGCCGCCACCTTCGGCAGGGGCGCCCCGACCGGCATGAACACGGTGGAGCGGACCCCGAGCAGGGAGGAGGCCAGGGCCACGCCTTGCGCGTGGTTGCCCGCGCTGGCCGCCACGACACCGGCGGCCCGCTGCTCGGGGCGCAGGCCCGCGATGCGTACGTAGGCGCCGCGCAGTTTGAAGGAGCCGGTGCGCTGGAGGTTCTCGCACTTGAGGTGGACCGGGGAACCGGTGAGCGAGGAGAGGTGCCGGCTGCCCTCCATCGCGGTGACCCGGGAGACGCCGGAGAGCATCTTCTGAGCCCCCCGGATGTCGTCGAGGATGACCTGCGGGACGGGCTCGGGCACGCGGTAGTTCATGCCGCCAGTCTCGCAGCCGGTCCGCCACCCAGCCTCGCCGGCCAAACCCAGCCTCGCCGGCGTTTGAGGCGCAGGTCCGGGCGGAGCCCGGTGCCCGGCGCAGCCGGGTTCCTGGGGCGCCGCCCCAGACCCCGCGCCTCAAGCGCCGGCGAGGCTTAGGGGGCTGGCCGGCGAGGCCAGGCGGCAGGGCGAAATCCGGCCATCCCGGACGGGTGCTCCGCTTCGCCCCTCACCGGCCGTATCAGTTGTCAAACCGGGCGTACGAGCCGCCGCACGGCCGCGTACTCTGTCCCCCATCCTTGTCGGACCCACGCGAAGAGAGCTCACGGCCATGCCTTCCACCCCGGCCAGTTCCGATCTGCCCGCGGCGCCCGACGCGCCCGCCGGAGCCGGTCTCCTCGACGCGCTCCAGCACCAGGTCGCCGTCTTCGCCCGCCGTGCCGAGCAGACCCGCCTGGGCGGTGTCGGCCAGGTCCGCAACTCGATGGACCGCGCCGCCTACCTGCTGCTGAACCGGCTCGACCTGGAGGGCCCGATGGGCGTGAAGGCGCTCGCCGGCGGCATGGGGATCGACTCCTCCACGGTGACCCGGCAGGTCGCGCCGCTGGTCGACAGCGGTCTGGTCAAGCGGACCTCGCACCCCGAGGACGGGCGGGCCGTGGTGCTCGCGCTGTCCCCGCGGGGGCTGGCGCGGCTGGAGGAGGTCCGCTCCTCGCGGCGCGAGCTGATGGCCCGCGTGACGGAGGGCTGGAGCGAGGACGAGCGCGAGTCCTTCACCGGGCTGCTGACGCGCTTCAATCTCTCGCTGTCGGAGCTGATGGCGGCCGTGTCCGAGGCCGGTCCCGCCTCCTGAGCGGAGTCCGTCCGTCCTCTTGACCTGGACGGTCCTGCTGCCCGCACTATGTGGACTATGCGGGTGGTCGATCAACGCGCGGGCTCCTACGCGGAGTTCGAGGCCTTCGTCGCGGGTGCGGCCGGGCGGCTCCTGCATGTCGCGGTCCTGCTGACCGGTGAGCCGGAGGCGGCCCGCCGGCTGCTGGCGGGCGCGCTGGCCCGTACGTACGCCGGCTGGCAGCGGCTGCGCGGGGACGATCCGTACGACTTCACCCGCCAGGAGCTGTGCGCCGCCTTCGCCCGGACCGGCTGGCGCCACCACGGAGGCACCGGCCTGCTGGCGCGGCTGAGCCCGCCGGAGCGGATCGTCCTGGTCCTGCGGCTCTACGAAGGGGTCGCGGAGGAGGTCACGGCGGCGCAGCTGGGGCTGCCGGTCGAGCGGGTACGGGTGCTGTGCAACCGGGCCGTGGCCGCGCTCAGGTCCCGGGAGGCGGCGTGAGCGGGCTCCCGGACCGGAAGGAAGCCCAGGTCAGAGAGCTCATGGACGGCCCGTACCCGGCGGTGCCGGCGGACCTCGCGGCGGCCGCGGCGGCCCGCGGCGCCCGCCTCCTGCGGCGCCGCCGGGCGCTGCGCAGGTTCGGCTGGGCGGTGCTCTTCGCCATCGCGGTGGCCTTCACGGTCTGGGCCTCCCTGACCCGCCCGTGGGCTGCGCCGCCGAGCGGCATCTCCCCGCCACTGGAGGGCTGGTAGCGGGCCCTCCGCCCCGCCGCCCCAAACCGGCCCGCCGGACCATCTCAGCCTCGCCGGCACAATCCGGCTTCGCCCGCACAGTCCAGCCTCGCCGGCGTTTGAGGCGCGGGGTCTGGGGCGGAGCCCCAGGAATCCCGGCTTCGCCGGGCACCGGGCTCTGCCCGGACCCGCGCCTCAATCGCCGGCGAGGCTTGAACCGCTAGCCCAGCGCCTGGGTCAGGTCCGCCAGGAGGTCATCGGCGTTCTCGATGCCCACCGACAGGCGGACCAGGTCCGCCGGGACCTCCAGCGCCGAGCCGGCCACCGACGCGTGCGTCATGCGGCCCGGGTGCTCGATCAGGGACTCGACGCCGCCCAGGGACTCCCCGAGCGTGAACAGCTTGGCGCGATTGCAGACCTCGACCGCCGCCTCCTCGCCGCCGACGACCTGGAAGGAGACCATGCCGCCGAAGTTGCGCATCTGCTTCGCGGCGACCTCGTGGCCCGGGTGCTCCGGCAGGCCCGGGTAGAGGACCTTGTGCACCTTGGGGTGGCGGGTCAGCAGGTCGACGACCTTGGCCGCGTTCTCCGCGTGCCGGTCCATGCGTACGGCCAGGGTCTTGATGCCCCGCAGCACGATCCACGAGTCGAAGGGACCCGCGACCGCGCCCATCGCGTTCTGGTGGTAGGCCAGTTCCTCGCCCAGCGCCGCGTCCGCGGTGACCAGCGCGCCGCCGACCACGTCGGAGTGCCCGCCCATGTACTTGGTCAGCGAGTGCACGACCACGTCCGCGCCCAGCGCCAGGGGCTGCTGGAGGTACGGCGAGGCGAAGGTGTTGTCCACGACCAGCTTGGCGCCGGCCGTGCGCGCGATGTCGGCGACGACGGCGATGTCGGTGATGCCGAGCAGCGGGTTGGAGGGGGTCTCGACCCAGATGACCTTCGTCTTCGGGGTGAGGGCGGCCCGCACGGACTCGGCGTCGGAGGTGTCGGCCACCGACCACTCCACGCCCCACCGGGAGACGACCTTCGCGAAGAGGCGGAAGGTGCCGCCGTAGGCGTCGTTCGGGATGACCACGTGGTCGCCCGGGGCGAGCAGCGTACGCAGCAGGCAGTCCTCGGCGGCGAGGCCGGAGGCGAAGGCGAGGCCGCGCCGGCCGCCCTCCAGCGCCGCGAGGTTCTCCTCCAGCGCGGTGCGCGTCGGATTGGCGCTGCGGCTGTACTCGTAGCCGCCGCGGAGTCCTCCGACACCGTCCTGCTTGTACGTGGAGACCTGGTAGATCGGGGGCACGACCGCGCCGGTCAGCGGGTCCGCCGTATTGCCCGCGTGGATCGCGCGGGTCTCGAAGCTCTGGTGCTCGTGGCTGTCGTCGCTCATGGTCAGATGCTATGCCCCGCCTGGGGTGTGCCCCCCTATTGGCCCGGGGCCCCCTCGGTCTGGTTCGCTGGAGGCATGGAGATTCTGTGGGTCCTGTTCGCGATGCTCATGATCGTGTTCGTCGCGCTTCCGTACATTCGGCGCAAGCGCGGCGGAATCCGCCTGGTCGCGCCCGGCAGCCCTGACGCGGCCGACCCGGCGAACTACGGATTCGATCTGCAGGAGGATCTCGACATCCGGATCCCCGGACCCGACCAGGACCTGATGGACGCCCTGGACAACGTGCAGCGCACCGGCCAGTGGCAGGCGGCTTCGCAGCTGCTCGCCGGGACCCCGCGGGAGGGCGAGCGGCGCTGGCAGCGCGTGCAGGCCTTCGGCGGGGCGGCGGCGCTGGAGCTCGTGGCGCGGCCCGGTGTGGGCGCGCAGTGGCTGAGGTCGTGGCGGATGGAGGCGGAGAAGGACGCGGGCGGCGCGCAGGTGCACGCGGAGCTGCTGGTGCAGCAGGCGTGGCGGCACTCGGGCGGGGTCGGCTCCGACGACCACCGGATCATCCTGGAGGAGGCCCGGGAGGCGTGCCGCAAGGCCGCGCTGCTGGCGCCGGGGGACCCGGTCCCGTACATCACGGAACTGGCGGTCGCCCGCGGGCTGGCCTACTCGGAGGCGGAGTTCTTCGACCTGTGGGCGAAGATCATCGACCGGGCTCCGGAACACATGGGCGCGCACCTGGCGGCGCTGCACTACTGGTGCGAGAAGTGGCACGGCTCGCGGGACAAGGCCGACGGCTTCTCGCACGCGGCCGCGGCGCGCGCCCCGCAGGGCTCGCTGCTGGCGGCGCTGCCGCTGTTCGCGCTGTACGAGAACCTGCCGGAGGTGGTCCTGGTGGGGAGCTTCTACGAGAGCGCGGCCGTGACGCGGGCGGTGGAGGGCGCGCTGTACGCGGTGCACACGGCGCGGCAGGACGACCCGATGCTGGCGCACGTACGGCACCTGCTGCTGCTGTTCCTGGTGAACATGGAGCGCTGGGCGGAGGCGATGGAGCAAGTGCGGCACGTGGACGGGTACGTGGGCGCGCTGCCGTGGTCCGCGTCGGAGGACCCGGCGGCGCAGTACGCGGTGTACCGGGCGCTGGCGGTGGCGGGGTACGAGGCGAACGGCGGGTCGCCGGCGACGCTCCCTCACTGACGGCCAGCTGGGGCGGGGGCAGGGGCCCCGGTTCCCGCCCCTCGCAGAGTGTGAGCATCTCGTCGATGAACACACCCCGCCTGTAATTGGTAACAAGAACCAAGTGAGCACGCAGGTTTTGGACACCATGGGGCCCGCTTCTGACATCGGGATTCGCGGCCCACCAAAGCGACATGAACCGCTGCTAGCGTCGGCGCCGTGAGCGAAAAGGCAGTGGTGAAGCGGCAGTTTGGGCAGCGCGCCCGGCTCGCGCTGCCTCCTGCCAGCTCGCGCAAGGTTGACGAGCAAGCGCACGCGGCCCGAACAATGTGGAATCTCCTCCACGCGTGGTGGCAGATGATGCCGAAGGACAAGCGGACCCTTGCGAACGCCGATGCCGCGATCCGGCAGGCCCGCAAGGACATCGACTTCCTCGCCGTCCTCCCCGCCCAAGCCGCACAGACTGTCCTGAAGACCTACTTCCAGGCGTGGAAGAACTGCTGGGATGGCCGCGCGGGCGCCCCGGACTTCAAGGGCCGCTTGCGATCGGTGATGTCCGTCGATGTCCCGCAGGGCCGGGACCTGAACATCGTCCGCGTCCACCGCCGCTGGGGCATGGCCAACATTCCCAAGATCGGCCGCGTCCGGTTCCGCTGGACCAAAGACCTGCCCGTCGGCAAGCGCGCCGACCAGGAGAACCGGATCACCGGGGCGAGGCTGGTCAAGGACGCGCTCGGCTGGCACATTGCCTTCCGCGTCCAGCGCCTTGCCCCCAAGCCTGAACCCCACCAGGGCCCGGAAGTCGGCATCGACGTCGGCGTCACCATCCCCCTCGCCCTCTCAGACGGGGAGACGTTCGAGCACGGCGCATGGCTGACCACCCACGAGCAGGACAGGCTCCTGCGCCTGGAGCAACGCTCCGCCGCACTACGGCAGCACCGCAAACGCGGAGAGGTAACCTCGCGCCGTTTGCGGCACGTATACGACCAGATCGCCAGGCTACGCGCGAAAGCCAAGCGCAGACGCCACGACTGGCAGCACAAAACCACCACCACCATCGCCCGCAACTACGGCACGGTCGTGGTGGAAGGACTACAGATCACGAACATGGTCAAGTCCGCCAGAGGCACGGTGGAGGCGCCGGGGAAGAACGTCGCCCAGAAGTCCGGTCTGAACCGGTCCATCCACGCCGAAGCGTGGGGCCACACGGTCGAACTCTTGACGTACAAGCTCGCCCAGCGCGGCGGCACCCTGGTCAATGTCCCCGCCCCCGGCACCTCCCAACGCTGCTCAGCCTGTGGTCTCACCACACCGGGCAGCCGGGAGAGCCAGGCCGTGTTCGTGTGCAAGAACCCGGACTGCGGCTGGTCGGGCAACGCCGACCACAACGCAGCCCGGAACGTCTTGCAGCTGTACCGGATGGGCCTCGCGCTCATCCCGGCTGCCGGGAGGGCAGTCGTCAGGCGCGCACGCCGCGTCCAGCCCGCCACCGCAAGGTAGGCAGGAATCTCCCGATTCATCGGGAGAGCACTCCAAATGAGCTCGTACGCCACCCTCGGCGTCGGCCTGCTGCCCCGCCCCTGCCAGCTCCTCGGCGGCCTTCGCCAACTCCTCGACGCCCGCTCGGCCGATCTGGACGAGCTGCGCCAGGAGGTGTCCACCGAGCCCGGTGACCTGCTGCCGCTGATCGCGTACTTCGAGCAGGAGAACTACGAGGACAACCTGGCGGCCGAGACGTACTTCAAGGAGCCGGAGATCGTCGCCGCGGTGGACGCGGCGCTCCTGGACCTGGCGGCGGCGGGGGACAAGCACCCTGGGACGGCCCGCGTCCGGCACATGCTGGCGTACCTGCTGTTCTGGCAGGACCGCGACGAGCAGGCGGTCGAGCAGTTCCGCCACATCGACGGGTACATCGGCGCCCTGCCGTGGTCCTACGCGGGCTCGCCGAAGCGCCGGTACCTAAACGCCCGCGACTGGGCCGTGTGCGTGGCCACGCCGGGCCTCTGACACGTGCGGCGGCGGGGGCGGGGCCGGGGAATCTTCGTCGGCCCCGCCCCGTTGTCACTGCCACAAGGAGGCGATCCATGTTCTCGTACCGACGTACACCCGAGCTCCCCACTCGCGAAGAGGCCCTGACGGGCCGCGCGGAGCCGCTCTTCGCCCTGCCCGAGAAGCACACCGTGCTCGGCAACCCGCTCGCGGGCCCGTACCCCGCCCACCTCGAAGTGGCCGACTTCGGCCTGGGCTGTTTCTGGGGCGCGGAGCGCAAGTTCTGGCAGACCCCGGGGGTGTGGACCACCCTGGCCGGCTACCAGGGCGGCTTCACCGAGAACCCGACCTACGAGGAGGTCTGCTCGGGCCTCACCGGCCACACCGAGGTCGTCCGCGTGGTCTTCGACCCCGCGCTGGTCTCGTACGCGACCCTCCTCAAGCTCTTCTGGGAGTCCCACGACCCCACCCAGGGCTTCCGCCAGGGCAACGACGTCGGCACCCAGTACCGCTCCGCGGTCTACACCCACTCCCCCGCCCACCAGGCGACGGCGGAGGCCTCCCGCACGGCCTACCAGCAGGTCCTGACCTCCTCGGGCCACGGCCAGATCACCACGGCCGTCCTCCCGGCGGCGGAGCGCCCCTTCTGGCCGGCGGAGGCCCACCACCAGCAGTACCTGGACAAGAACCCGGGCGGCTACTGCGGCATCGGCGGCACGGGCGTCTCCTGCCCGATCGGCGTGGCCCCGGCGGAGTGACGCAGCGGCCGGCCCCGGCTTCCGCGGGGGCCGGCCGGCCCGGCTCATCCTTTCGGGCGGGGGCCTGGCTGTTCCACTGGGTACGCCGGCGCCGGGGCCCAGAATCTCGCCCATGGGAGCAACTGTGACCACGTCCGCCGCCGGGAGCCAACCGCTCCTCGCGCAGCAGCTCCGGCATGGGGAGGACGTGGCCGCGACGGGTGACGCCGCCCAGGCGCGCAAAGCCGCTTCCGAGATCGGCGGAATCCTCGACGCGGCTCACGCCGCCCTTGTCACGCCCCAGCGGTGATCGCCGACTGGCGCTGGGAGTACGACCCGGATCGCGCTTTAGGTACGGGCCGTCAGATCGTCGACGCGTCGATCACGAAGCGGTAGCGGACGTCGCTCGCCAGTACCCGCTCGTACGCCTCGTTGATCTGCTCGGCGCCGATCAGCTCGATCTCCGAGCCCAGCCCGTGCTCGGCGCAGAAGTCCAGCATCTCCTGGGTCTCGGCGATCCCGCCGATCATCGACCCGGCGAGGGTCTTGCGGCCGCCGATGACGGAGAAGAGGTTGAGCGCGACCGGCTCCTCCGGGGCGCCGACGTTCACCAGCGCGCCGTCGACCTTCAGCAGGCCCAGGTACGCGTCCAGGCCGAGCGGCGCGGAGACCGTGGACAGGATCAGGTCGAAGCTGCCGGCCAGTTCCTCGAAGGTGGCCTCGTCGGCGGTGGCGTGGAAGTGGGAGGCGCCCAGTCGCAGGCCGTCCTCCTTCTTGCGCAGGGTCTGGGACAGGACGGTCACTTCCGCGCCCAGGGCCGCCGCGATCTTCACGCCCATGTGGCCGAGCCCGCCGAGGCCGACGATCGCGACCTTCTTGCCGGGGCCCGCCTGCCAGTGCTTCAGCGGGGAGTACAGGGTGATGCCGGCGCACAGCAGCGGGGCGGCGACGTCGAGGGCGAGCCCGTCGGGGATGCGCACGGTGTAGTTCTCGTCGACGACGAGGTGGCTGGAGTAGCCGCCGTACGTGGGCTCGCCGTTCCTGTCGCGGGCGTTGTACGTGCCGGTCATCCCCTGGACGCAGAACTGCTCCTGGCCGCGCAGGCAGTACGCGCACTCGCGGCAGGAGTCGACGAAGCAGCCGACGCCCACCCGGTCACCGACCGCGAACTTCGTGACGCCCGGCCCGACTTCGGTGACGACGCCGGCGATCTCGTGGCCGGGGACCATGGGGTAGATGCCCTCGCCCCAGCCGTCGCGCACCTGGTGGATGTCGGAGTGGCAGATGCCGGCGTACTTGATGTCGATGAGCACGTCGTGCTCGCCGACGGGGCGGCGCGGAACGGTGGTGCGCTCCAGCGGGGCCTTGGGGGCGGGGGCTGCGTAAGCGGCGACCTGGGTGGGCTGGGTTACGGGCATGGGGGTGCTCCTCAAGCGGTGACGTCTGCGGTGGTCCCCACGTTGCCGGTCCGCCGGGCATCCACCCATCCCCCTGTCCTGCCTAGGACTGGCGAACGTACCCCTGGCGGGGTCAGGCTCACGCCCGCACCGGGGCGCGCCGCCCGGCGATACTGACTGCATGGACCAGCTTGATCAGCGCGCATGCCTCGGCGAGTTCCTCCGCTCCCGCCGCGCACGGCTGCGCCCCGAGGACGTGGGCCTGCCCGACTACGGGCGCCGTCGGCGCGTGCCCGGGCTGCGCCGCGAGGAACTGGCGCAGCTCGCGGGGGTGTCGGTCGCGTACTACACGCGGCTGGAGCAGGGCGGCGGGCACAACGTGTCGGCGGAGGTGCTGGACGCGATCGCGCGGGCGCTGCGGCTGGACGGGTCCGAGCGGGCGCACCTGACGGATCTGGCACGGCCGAAGGCGCGCAGGCGCCGCCAGGGCCAGCGCCCCCAGCAGGTGCGGCCGGAGCTGCGCACGCTGCTGGACGCGATGGACGGCGTACCGGCCTACCTCGTGGGGCACCGGCAGGACGTCATCGGCTGGAACCGGCTGGCGGCCGCGGTCTTCGGGGACTTCGGGGCGCTGCCGGCGGCGGAACGGAACCTGGTGCGGCTGGTGTTCCTGGACCCGGCGACGGCGGAGCTGTACCGGGACTGGGAGTGCCGGGCCTGCGAGGTGGTGAGCAACCTGCGGATGTACGCGGGTCAGCACCCGGACGACGAGCAGTTGTCGGCGCTGGTCGGGGAGCTGTCGGTGAAGAACGAGGAGTTCCGGCGGCTGTGGGCGGCGCACACGGTGGCGGACAAGACGCACGGCGTGAAGCGGCTGCGGCACCCGCTCGTGGGTGAGATGCACCTGTCCTTCGAGACGCTGACGCTCCCGGACGACCCGGCGCAGTCCCTGGTCACCTTCCACGCCGAGCCGGGCTCCCCGTCGGCGGACGCCCTGCGGATGCTGGCCTCCTGGTCGGCGCCCACTGCCTCCGCCCCCGCCGACGCGGCGGCCGCCGACGAAGCGGCCTCGCCTACAGCTTGAGCTGGAAGATGCCCGCCCCGCGCTCCCGCCGGTAGCCCAGGGACTCGTTCACCGCCCGCATCGGGGTGTTCTCGTCCGCCACCGTCGTGGTGATCCGCCGCAGCGCCGGATACCGCCCGGCCGCCTCCCCCGCCATGTGCAGCTTCACGGCGCGGCCGAGGCCGTGGCCGCGGTGGGCGGGGACGACCACCGTGTCGTACTGGAGGGCCCTCGGGCCGGCGGGGTCCGGGAGGACGAGTTCCGTGTACGCGGCCACCTCGCCCTCGGGGGTCACCGCCGCGACCGTGATCATCTCCCCGCCGCGGTCGAGGACCAGCTGCTGCAGGGCGTGCAGCCGCTTCGCCGTCCAGGTCTGGATCCGCTCGTCCATGTCCCCGGTCGGCGCGTCCTCCATCGCGCCGTGGGCCACGGCGGCAGCCGGCGCCCAGGCGTCGGGCACCAGGCCGTGCCAGGTGAGGAGCTCGTATCCGGGTGTGGCCGGGACCTGCGCGGGCCCGTCGGCGGCGGCCGGGAGCGCCTGCTCGTACCAGGCCATCGGCAGGACGTTCTCGAACCCCAGCGACTGCGCGAACGCCTGCCCCGGACCGTCCAGGTCCACGAGGGCCGCGACCGAGGTCCGGCCCTGCGCGGTCAGCTCCTCGCGGACCCGCTCCCACAGGGCAGTGCCCACGCCCCGCCGCCGCGCCTGCGGACGTACGGTCAGCACGTCCAGGAACGCGGTGTGCGTGTTGCCCTCCTCCGTGAACAGGAGCAGGGCCGCGACGCCCGCGCCCTCGCCCGCGCCCTCGCCCTGGTCCGCGCCCTCGTCCGCCGCCCAGAGCACGGGCCGGCCGCGCGCCGGCGCCACGCACAGCCGACCGGCGACCTCCACCCGGGACGGAGCGGGCAGCTGCGGCAGATCGGTGGCCGCGGTGGCGGTCAGGACCGCCAGCCAGGCGTCCACCTCGGCGGTGGACGGGGGCAGGGTGAGTGATCGGATCATCATGTCCGGACCATAAACCGGCCCCGGCCCCTGCGGCTCAGGGGTTTTCGGTCGCACTCACGCGGAAGGCGGGGAACCTCCGAGAGGTTCCCCGCCTTCCGTACGGGCTCACGTCAAGCGCGCCGCGGGTGTCAGGCGGCCGCGCCGGCCTTCCACTCGGCCCAGCTCATGTTCCAGCCGTTGAGGCCGTTGTCCGGCTTGACGGTCTTGTCCGGGGAGTTGACCACGGTGACCACGTCGCCGATGAGCGAGTTGTCGAAGAACCACGCGGCGGGCTGGCCCGGGTCGCCCGCGCCCTTGGTGTCGTTCAGGCCGACACAGCCGTGGCTGGTGTTCACGCTGCCGAAGACCGAGTCGGATCCCCAGTAGTTGCCGTGGATGAAGGTGCCGGAGGTGGACAGCCGCATGGCGTGCGGCACGTCCTTGATGTCGTACTCGCCCTTGCCCTCTTCGTTCTTGAAGCCGACGGTCGAGCCGTCCATCCGGGTCTCCTTGAACTTCTCGGAGATCACCATCTGACCGTTGTAGGTCGGGTTCTCCGGGGAGCCCGCCGAGATCGGGATGGTCTTGACGACCGCGCCGTCCCGGGTGACCGTCATCTTCTTCGTCTTCGTGTCGACCGTGGAGACCTGGCTGCGGCCGATCTTGAAGGTGACGGTCTTGCTCTGGACGCCCTGGACGCCGGGCGCGCCCTGGACGCCTTCCAGCGCCAGCTTCAGCGTGACGGTGGAGTTCGCCTGCCAGTACTGCTCCGGGCGGAAGTCCAGGCGCTGCGCGCTGAACCAGTGGCCGACGACCTCCTGGCCGCTGCTGGAGGAGACCGAGATCCCCGCCTGGACGGCCTTCTTGTCCTTGATCGGCTTGTTGAAGGTGATCGAGACCGGCATGCCCACGCCGACCGTCTGGCCTTCCTCCGGGACGAAGGAGGCCACGAAGCTGTTCTCGGGGGAGACGGTGGTGAAGGAGGCGTTCTCGTGCGCCTCGCGGCCGTCGGCGTCCTTCGCCGTCGCCGCCAGGGCGTACTTCGTGGAGCGCTTCAGCGCGGCGTCGGGCTTCCAGCTCTTGCCGTCGGCGGCGATCTTGCCGGGCACGGCCGTGCCCTCGCTCGTCTTCAGCTCGACCAGGGTGAGCGTGCCGTCGCTGACGGCGACGTTGGCCGCGTCGTTGAGGCCGACGTTGGTCGCGCCGTCCTTCGGCGTGATCGTTATCTTGGCCTTCGAGGTGTCCTTGGCCGCTGCCGCGTCGACCTCGGCCTGGGACTTGCTGGCCTCGCCCTTGCCCTTGGCGTTGTCACCGCCCCCGTCGTTGCACGCCGAGAGCATCAGTACACCGCCGAGCACGGCGGATATGGCCACAAGGGACCTTCTCCGCCGCTTGCTGTCCGTCCTCACACGCCACTCCATCGTTGCCGGAAACCCCGGGGCTGCCGTCCCGGGGTTGGCCGGGCAGGGGGACGCACCCCCTGCCTCGTCCTGACAACGCGTTAACAGCGGCGGCCGGTTCCACATTCCGTTGGGATGTGGGCAACCACACGGTCAGGCGTTGTCGGGTTCTTCGTCGAAGTCCCCATCTTCCTCGTCGATGTCCCACTCCATCGACTCGGGGTCGTATTCGACGGGCTCGCTGCTCCAGGAGGCCTGCGCGAGCTCGACTCCGGGGATGTCCGCGACCAGGTCAGTGGGGTCGACCAGGTAGGCGAGGGCCTCCGACTCGTCCTCCCGGACGGCGGCCTCGGCGTGGCCGCGCTCCTCGTCCGGCATGAACTCGTCGGCCTTGATGTGCGCGAGCGCGGCGCCGGTGAGTGCCTGGGTATCCGGCACTTCCAGTACCAAATCCACCCGAAGCCGTACGTATCGTGATGTCTCAGAAGAGTTCATACGACGGAGAGTAAGCCCGCGGAAGCCCCGACTTTCCCACGACCCGCCCCTTTCCGTAGCATCACCGCACACGGCCAATTCGCTGCTGCCACAAGGGGGATCGCACCGTGTCCGCACGACGACCGCTGCTCACCGCTCTCGGAGCGACCACCCTCCTCGCCGCCCTCTGGTTCGTGCCCTCTGCGGGCGCCACCGCTCCGGGGGACGCGACGGACCGCGCCGGCGTGCCCGCAGGCGCGAACACCGCCGAGACGGGCGCCGGGACGGGCTCCGGAACGAACGACGGGGCCGACACAGGGGACGCGGCCACCGGCACGGTCTCGGGGGCGGCCCCGGACACGGCCAACGCGCCGCACACGCAGGGCAAGTCCCTCGTGCTCGCGGACAGCGGCTCCGTGGACACCACCCCCTACCTGCTGGGCGGCACGCTCTGCCTGGGCGTCGGGGCCGGGTTCGTGGCCTTCTCCGTACGCCGCTCGCACTCCCTGTGAACGGCGGAGGGCCGCCCCGGGAAGAAGATCCCGGGGCGGCCCTCGGCGTAGTGGCGCAAGCCGTCCGGCACTGACCGCGTCAGGCGAGCGGACCCGTCACCGGCTCCACCGCGGCGACCAGCCCGCCCGTACGGACGAACGCGTCGGCGGCGGCCAGGTCGGGGGCCAGGAAGCGGTCCGGCCCGGGACCCTGCACGCCCGCGGCGCGCGCGGCCGCGATCGCGGCCCGGCTGGCCGGGGCGGGGGTGAGCCCGTGGCGCAGCTCGATGGCGCGGGTGGCCGCGTACAGCTCGATCGCGATGATCCGCGTCAGGTTGTCGACGGCCGTACGGAGCTTGCGCGCGGCCGACCAGCCCATCGAGACGTGGTCCTCCTGCATGGCGGAGGAGGGGATCGAGTCGGCCGAGGCCGGCACCGCGAGCCGCTTCATCTCGCTGACGAGGGCGGCCTGCGTGTACTGGGCGATCATCAGACCGGAGTCCACGCCGGCGTCGTCCGCGAGGAACGGCGGCAGGCCGTGCGAGCGGTTCTTGTCGAGCAGCCGGTCGGTGCGCCGCTCGGCGATGGAGCCGAGGTCGGCGGCCGCGATGGCGAGGAAGTCCAGCACGTAGGCGACCGGCGCCCCGTGGAAGTTGCCGTTGGACTCCACGCGTCCGTCGGGCAGCACCACCGGGTTGTCGACGGCGGCGGCCAGCTCGCGCGAGGCCACCAGGGCGGCGTGCGCCATGGTGTCGCGGCCCGCGCCGGCGACCTGCGGGGCGCAGCGCACCGAGTAGGCGTCCTGCACGCGCGGCGCGGACTCCTCCTGGAAGTGCCCGGTCAGCCCGGAGCCCTTCAGCACGGCGGCCATGTTGGCGGCGGAGGCACCCTGGCCGGGGTGCGGGCGGATGGCGTGCAGCTCGGGCTGGAGGACCTTCTCCGTGCCGAGCAGCGCCTCCAGGGTGAGGGCCGCGGTGATGTCGGCGGAGGTGTAGAGCTTCGCGAGGTCGGCGAGGGCCATGACCAGCATGCCGAGCATGCCGTCGGTGCCGTTGAGGAGGGCGAGGCCCTCCTTCTCGCGGAGCTCGACGGGCTCGATCCCGGCCTCGGCGAGCAGTTCCCCGGCGGGGCGGACGGTGCCGTCCGGGCCCTCGGCGTCACCCTCGCCCATGAGCGCGAGCGCGCAGTGGGACAACGGCGCGAGGTCGCCGGAGCAGCCCAGGGAGCCGTACTCGTGGACGACGGGGGTGATCCCGGCGTTGAGGACGTCGGCCATGGTCTGGGCGACGGAGGGCCGTACGCCGGTGTGCCCGGAGGCCACGGTCTTGAGCCGGAGGAACATCAGCGCGCGGACGACCTCCCGCTCGACGCGCGGGCCCATGCCGGCGGCGTGCGAGCGGACGATGTTGCGCTGGAGCTGGGCGCGCAGCTCGGGACTGATGTGCCGGGAGGCGAGGGCGCCGAACCCGGTGGACACCCCGTAGACGGGCTCGGGCTTGGCGGCGAGGGCGTCGACGATCTCGCGTGCGCGGGCGAGCGCGTCGAGCGCCTCCGCGGACAGCTCGACCCGCGCGTTGCCGCGGGCGACGGCGATGACGTCTTCGGCGGTGGTCCCGGACGTCCCCACTACGACAGTCTGCATATCCATATTCAGCACCCTACGGACTGAATCCCTTCATGTCACTAGCGACTTCTGCGAGGGCCCCTTACGCCACGCGACCGGAGCCACGCCCGGCTCACCTCGGGCTCACCCCCGCCCCCGGAAGCGGCGGCGTTCGCCCGAGGCGGCTTCGGCGGCGGCGTCGGCGAGGCGCACCACCGCGGTGTCGCGCCCGGCGACGACCGGCTTCGGCGAGCGCGCGGCCTTCGCCTTGTACTGGGCGGCGTCCGCCAGCCGGAACAGCCGCCGGGAGGACTTCACCAGCCCGATCGGGTCCCCGGTGGAGGCCACCCCGCAGGCCACGCCCTCGCCCAGGTCCAGCTCGGCGGCCCGCGTACACAGCTCCTCGGTCACCCGGACCACCTCGTCCGCGGTCGGGCCGACCCCGACCAGGCAGAACTCGTCACCGCCCAGGCGTGCCACCAGCGCGCCGGGCAGCATGGCCCCGCACAGGCTCAGCACCGACCCGAACCGCTCCAGCAGCCGGTCGCCCATGGCGTGGCCGAGGGTGTCGTTGACCTTCTTCAGCCCGTTCAGGTCGCAGACGACGAGGCTGACCACCGCCCCGGTCCGCCGGTGCTCCTCCAGGGCCTCGTCGAGCCGCATGTCGACGGCGCGGCGGTTCGCGAGCCCGGTCAGCGGATCGGTGAAGGCGAGCCGCCGGGCCTCCTCCAGCCGCTCGTTCTGCGCGAGCCCGGCCGCGACCACGGCGGCCAGTACGGTGGCGAACTCGGCGTCGTCCTCGTCGAAGTCGGGCAGCCCCTCGTCCCGGGCGACGTACAGCTCGCCCCAGGCGCGCCCGCTGAGCACGATGGGCGCGACCACGCAGGTGCCCCGCCCGCGGCTGCGCAGGGCCTCGCCGCGGCGCCCGGGGCGGTCGCCCACGGCGCTCTCCACCCAGGCGTGCGGGCCGCCGCCGCCCGCCCAGCGCTCGTGCAGGAACTCGGTGATCTCGGGGAAGTCGTGGACGGGATAGGACTCGTCCTCGGGGAACTCCTCCTCCCCCGCCCGCCGCTCGCCCTCGTTCACGAGCACCCGCAGGCGCCCCCGCTCCCGCTCCCACGCGGAGATCGCGGCGAACGAGCCGTCGAGCGCCACCCGCGCCCCCCGCGCAGCCGCGCGCACACTGTCCCGCGGCGCGCACGCCGCGGCCATCGCCTGCGCGAGGCCCACCACGGCTCGCAACCGCCCGTCAACTCCCATCACCCCAGGTTAGGGAGTTTTGTCCGATTCCGTATCGAGTGGCGCCGCGTATCAAGAGGCGCGGCGCCACTCGTCAGCGGCTCAGCGGCTCAGCGGCTCAGCGGGCGGGCTACTGCCCCGGCCAGTTCGGCTTGCGCTTCTCGTTGAACGCCGCGACACCCTCGGCCCGGTCGCCGGAGAAGGCCACCGTCCGCCAGGCCGCGTCCTCGATCTCCAGCCCGGCCGCCAGGTCCATCCCGTGCCCCAGCCGCAGCGCCCGCTTGGCCGCCCGCAGCCCCACGGGGGAGTTCGCCGCCATCCGCCCGGCCAGGGCCAGGGCCTCGGACGTGTCCTGCCCGGCCGGGACCAGCGAGTCCACCAGGCCCAGGGACAGCGCCTCGGCCGCCTCCACCCGGCGCGCCGTGAAGATCAGCTCGGCGGCCCGCGCCGCGCCCACCCGGCGCGGCAGCAGCTGGGTACCGCCGCCGCCGGGGATCACCCCCACCGACACCTCGGGCAGGCCGACCACCGCGGTCTCGTCGGCGACGATCACATCGCAGGCCAGGGCCAGCTCGAAGCCGCCGCCGAGCGCGAAACCGTGTACGGCCGCGACCGTCGGCATCGGCAGCTCCAACACGCCTCCGTACGCCCCCCGCGTGGTCGGCCGCTGCCGCACCAGCTCGGCGTCCGACAGCGAGTTCCGCTCCTTGAGGTCCGCCCCCACGCAGAAGGCCCGCTCCGCGGTGGAGGTGAGCACGACGACCCGTACCGACGGGTCCGCCGCGAGTGCCGCGCAGGCCGCGCCGATGGACCGGGCCATCTCCGTCGACACCGCGTTCATCGACTTGGGGCGGTCCATCGCCAGCTCCGCGACATGCCCGTCGCCTTCCCGACGTACCGCGACGAACTCTCCGAAGCGCTGCTCAGACATGCCTGCGACCCTCCCGGTTAACGACCGTTATCAACGCACTCTAGTGCGGGAGACGGCCATCCGGTCAAGGTTCCGGGGCACGGCTGCTGCGCGACCCGCCGGCGGCGGGCCCGGGGCACGTCAGGCCGGGTTCTTGGGCTTCCGCCGCGTCAGCGACCAGGGCTCCACGACGCCCAGCCCGCGCACCGGCCGCTGCCACATCGGCTGGAGCGCGAACCGGTAGGCCGCGCTCTCGTCGGGCGCCGTCTCGGCCTCCTTCTCCGACACCGGCGCCGCCCCGCTGCGGGTCAGCTCCTCGGCCATCGCCCCGTCCACCAGCACCGCGTCTTTCGGCGCTATCGACGTCAGCCGGCTCGCCAGGTTCACCGTGGTCCCGAAGACGTCGCCCATCCGGGTCGTCACCGTGCCGAAGGCGATCCCGACCCGCAGCTCGGGCATCTGCGCGTCGGCCTCCATCGTCTCGATGAGCCGCAGCGCGATCTCCGCCGCCGTCGCCGCGTCGTCGGCGCAGTACAGGACCTCGTCACCGAGGGTCTTGATCAGCCGGCCGCCGTGCGCCGCCACCAGGTCCGCCGAGGTCGTCTCGAAGGACTCGACGAGCTCGCCGAGCTCCTCCTCCTCCAGCCGCCGCGTGAGGCGGGTGAAGCCCACCAGGTCCGCGAAGCCCACCGCGAGCCGCCGGTCGACCATCTCGTCGTCGTCGGCCACCTGCACCACGCGCCCGGTGGCCGCCGCCAGCTGGCGCCGCCACACGTAGACGAGGAACTCCTCCAGCTCGGGCAGCAGCAGCTCCACCAGGGGGTACGTGACCTCCGTACGGGTCATGCCCGGCTCCGGCGGCTCCGTCAGCCCCTCCAGGAAGGAGTCGATCTGCCACTCGGCCAGCCGCGCCGTGGTCTGCCCGGTGGACCGCGCCACCTGCACGGCCATCGGCTCGGACAGCAGCCCGGCCTCCACCAGACCGGCGAGCCGGCGCAGGGCCAGTACGTCCGCCTCGGTGAGCGCCTTGGCCTGGCCGATGTCGGCGAAGCCCATGGCCCGCCAGAAGCGCGAGGCGAGCTCCATCGACACGCCCGCGCTCCGGGCCGCCTGGAAGGGGGTGTACCGGCGCTCGGCACCGAGGATCAGCTGCTCCAGCCGGATGGCGAGCGGATCCGCCGTCGGCTGGGCCGTGTGATCGACCTCGTGGTGCGGGTGGTGCTGGTCGCGGCCGATCGGGGTGCCCGGGCCACTGGGCCCGGGGGCGGACGCGCTGGACGTAGGGTCGTCGACGGTCAAGGGCCGCCTCCTGTCCATTCCGTGCGCACTGCCCTGCGAACCGGTTGATCACCACGAGCACCGGGATCGCCTAAACCATACGGCAGGTGTGCCGTAGCTCACTCCCCCTCCCCGGCGGAATTCGGCCTCGCCGTCGCACGGGGTGCGCGGGCCCGGGGCGCAGCCGCCGGGCCGGGCCCCGGGCCAGGCCCGGGGCCCGGCCCGGGAGGAACCCCGCCGTCAGTGGACGGACCGCAGGTGGACCACGTCGCCCGCGCCGACCGCCTCGTGGGCGCCTTCGGCCGTACGGATCACCAGGCGGCCGTCGGTGTCCACCGCTTCGGCCGTTCCGGTGAGGGTGCGCCCGCCGGGGAGCTCCGCGCGCACGTGCTTGCCGAGGGTGGCGCAGCCCGCCGCGTAGGTCTCCTGCAGGCCGCTGGCCGCGGGGTCGCCGCCCGCCGCGCGCCAGTTCCCGTACCACTGCTCCAGGGACCGCAGCACGGCCCTCAGCAGCGGGTCCCGGTCGGTCACGGAGGCCTTGGCCAGCGCGAGGGACCCGGCGGCCGGTACGGGCAGCTCGTCCTCGGTCAGGGACACGTTGAGCCCGATCCCGATGACGATGCCGTCGGCGACCCGCTCGGCGAGGATCCCGCCGGTCTTGCGCTCCTCGCCCTCGACACTGACCAGCAGGTCGTTGGGCCACTTGAGGGAGGTGTCCACGCCCGCGGCCCGGGACAGCCCCGTCGCGGTGGCCACACCGGCGAGCAGGGTCAGGAACCCCCACCGCTCCTGCGGCACCGCGTCGCCCGGCTTGAGCAGGACGGAGAAGAACAGCCCGGACCGTGCGGGCGCGACCCAGCTCCGGTCGAGCCGCCCGCGCCCCGCGCTCTGCTCCTCGGCGACGAGCACGGCCCCCTCGGGCAGCTGCGGCGCCCGGGCGGCGAGGTCGGTATTGGTGGACCCGGTGGTGGCGACCACCTCCAGGGAAGTCCACAGCCCACCCTCGGTGACGAGGGCCCGCCGCAGCCCCTCGGCGTTCAGGGGCGGCCGCTCCAGGCTGGACCAGCGACCGGTGGAAGCTCCGGCTGATGCATCTGATGGCGTCATGCAACCCAATGTAGGTGTGTCAAACGCCGCACTGCCGAGCGCCATGCCCGCCGATACGCTACGCACCAGTAGCCAGCCGTAGTCAATCAATTGACCAGGCAGTTGACACCACGCAGGGAGCCGCGACCCCGATGTCACATCCGTCAGAGCCGATCGACATGCACACCACCGCGGGCAAGATCGCGGATCTGCAGCGCCGCATCGACGAGGCCACCCACGCCGGGTCCGCGCGTGCCGTGGAGAAGCAGCACGCCAAGGGCAAGCTGACGGCGCGTGAGCGGGTTGCCCTGCTGCTGGACGAGGATTCCTTCGTCGAGCTGGACGAGCTCGCCCGGCACCGTTCCACCAACTTCGGGCTGGAGAAGACCCGCCCCTACGGCGACGGCGTCGTCACCGGCTACGGCACGGTGGACGGCCGGCCGGTGGCCGTGTTCTCGCAGGACTTCACCGTCTTCGGCGGTGCGCTCGGCGAGGTCTACGGCCAGAAGATCATGAAGGTCATGGACTTCGCCCTGAAGACGGGCTGCCCGCTCGTCGGCATCAACGACTCCGGTGGCGCCCGTATCCAGGAGGGCGTCAGCGCGCTGGGCATGTACGGGGAGATCTTCCGCCGCAACGTCCACGCGTCCGGCGTGATCCCGCAGATCAGCCTGATCGTCGGGCCCTGCGCGGGCGGCGCCGTCTACTCCCCCGCCATCACCGACTTCACGGTCATGGTCGACCAGACCTCGCACATGTTCATCACCGGCCCGGACGTCATCAAGACGGTCACCGGCGAGGACGTCGGCTTCGAGGAGCTGGGCGGGGCGCGCACGCACAACAGCACGTCCGGCGTCGCGCACCACATGGCGGGCGACGAGAAGGACGCGATCGAGTACGTGAAGTCGCTCCTCGCGTACCTGCCGTCGAACAACCTCTCCGAGCCGCCGGCCTTCCCGGAGGACGCGGACACCGAGGTCTCCGACGCGGACCGCGAGCTCGACGTGCTGATCCCGGACAGCGCGAACCAGCCGTACGACATGCACACCGTGATCGAGCACGTGCTGGACGACGCGGAGTTCCTGGAGACGCAGGCGCTCTTCGCGCCGAACATCCTGACCGGCTTCGGCCGGGTCGAGGGCCACCCGGTGGGCATCGTCGCCAACCAGCCGATGCAGTTCGCCGGCTGCCTGGACATCAACGCCTCCGAGAAGGCGGCGCGCTTCGTCCGCACGTGCGACGCCTTCAACATCCCGGTACTGACGTTCGTGGACGTACCGGGCTTCCTGCCGGGCACGGACCAGGAGTACAACGGAATCATCCGGCGCGGCGCCAAGCTGATCTATGCCTACGCCGAGGCCACCGTTCCGCTGATCACGGTCATCACCCGCAAGGCCTTCGGCGGCGCGTACGACGTCATGGGCTCCAAGCACCTGGGTGCCGACCTGAACCTGGCGTGGCCGACGGCGCAGATCGCCGTCATGGGCGCGCAGGGCGCGGTGAACATCCTGCACCGCAGGACCATCGCGGAGGCGGACAATGTGGAGGAGACCCGGGCGCGGCTGATCGCCGAGTACGAGGACGCGCTGCTCAACCCGTACACGGCCGCCGAGCGCGGTTACATCGATGCGGTGACCATGCCGTCCGAGACCCGGGCGCACGTGGTGAAGGGGCTGCGGCAGCTGCGCACCAAGCGGGAGTCCCTGCCGCCGAAGAAGCACGGCAACATCCCCCTCTAGCCCCTCCAGGAGGTCTCTGTGGTGATCAAGGTCGTCAAGGGCAACCCGACCCCGGAGGAGCTGGCCGCCGCACTGGCGGTGGTCCAAGCGCGCGCGGCGGTGCTGGCCTCGGCACCGTCGGGCGCCCCGCCGGTCGCGGACGAGTGGTCGACGCCGGCCCGGGTGGAGCGGCGCCGTCGGCTGCAGCCGGGTCCGCGCGCGTGGGGCCGTACGTACTGGCCCGGATAGCCGGCCGGGCGAAGATGGCGTGAACGGATGGTGGCGCCTGAGTACGGGTACTCAGGCGCCACATCTGTCTCCGGGTCAATATCGGAACATGCTCTGGTCCGACCCGAAAGACGAGCCGCCCAAGGACATGCGCGACGCGCAGGCGATGATCCGGCGGCTGACCGTGGTGCTCGCCCTCGCCATGCTGGTGGTGGTGTACGTCCTGGGCGTGGGCATGGGCCGCTTCTAGCCGCACGCCTGACCGTACGCCGGCCGGACGCCGGCCCTACGCCCCCAGGGGGGCCGTGCGGGGCCGTTTGCCGAGGGGTCCCGCGGCGCGCCTACGATGGCCGGCATGACTGCCACGCCTCCGCGCAAGCTCGTCCTCGCCTCCGCCTCGCCCGCCCGGCTGAACCTGCTGCGGCAGGCCGGGCTGGCCCCGCACGTGATCGTCAGCGGTTTCGACGAGGACACCCTGAACCACGACGAGCCGGCCGCCCTGGCGTTGGCGCTGGCCGAGGCGAAGGCGGCGGTCGTGGCGGGCCTGCAGGAGGCCGCGGGCGCCCTGGTGATCGGCTGCGACTCGGTGCTGGAGCTGGACGGCGAGGCGCTGGGCAAGCCCGCGGACGCCGAGGAGGCCACCGCGCGCTGGAAGGCGATGCGCGGCCGGGCCGGCGTACTGCGCACCGGGCACTGCGTGATCGACACGGTGAACGGCCGGCAGGTGTCGGCGACGGCGTCCACGACGGTCCGCTTCGGTGAGCCGACGGACGCGGAGGTCGCGGCGTACGTGGCGAGCGGCGAGCCGCTGCACGTGGCGGGGGCGTTCACCCTGGACGGGCTGTCGGCGCCGTTCATCGACGGCATCGACGGGGATCACGGCAACGTGATCGGGCTGTCGATGCCGCTGCTGCGCTCCCTGCTGGGCGAACTGGACGTGTCCATCACGGACTTGTGGGCTTGAACTCCCCGAACGGCGGCAGTGGCGGCGGCGGTGCGTCCGTGACCCCGTCACCCTCGCCCTCGCCGTCGCCGCTTCCGGCGCGCGGGACGGCGTAGAGGGTCAGGGTCAGTACGAGCAGGCACAGGATGAGCATCGTCGCCGCGAAGGCGGCCCAGCCGACCACGACGACGGCGAGGGTGCCGAGCAGTCCGTGGGTGACGGCGGCGGTGACGAGCACGACGCGGGCGAAGGGGCCCGGGGGCCGGCCGCGGAGGGCGGCGACGGCGCAGAGCACGGCGCACAGCAGCAGGAAGCCCCCCATGCCCGCCCCCAGGCCGTAGGTGACCTTGGACATGACGTCCGGATCACTGCCCGCTATGGACATCGACTGGCTGGCCGTGGTCTTGCCCAGTACGACGTGGACGAGCACGAGCACGGCCGCTTCCGCGACGAGCACGATCGCGGCCAGTCCGGCCACGAGTCTTCGCAGCACGATGTCCCCACCCCTCACGTGTCACAAGCCTGTTCGACGCCTGGAGGCTACTAACGGGTAGCCCGGCGGGCAAGGCATCGGACCCAACTCCACCGCGGCCGAATGTCGGCCATCCGCAGGACACCCCCGGCGCGCTGCTGCCCGTGTGGGACATGGTGGGCTACGTCGCTGTGGGTACGGTGTTGTCCCGGTTCGCCCGCGGGACGACGAAGCTACTAATCAGTAAACAAGGGGACAACTCCGATCAGGCCAGCAAAGAAAACGTGAGCCGTTCGTAGGGACTCGACAAAGAATCACCCGGGGCCGCTGACCGGGGGGACAGAGACCTTGGCTACATGACGGGGTTACTGTGCAGTCGGGGATCCCCCTGACCTGGGGCGCCACAAGGGTTCTCCGGTGGAGCAGGCCTCGCATCACACTCTGTGTGGGCAAGCTCACCACCGGGGAAGGGTCGAAAGGCCGTGTGGGCTGTCCCTAAACTCAGCTTGTTTTCAAGGAGGGAGCCATCGTGCGCAAGGTGCTCATCGCCAACCGTGGCGAAATCGCTGTCCGCGTTGCTCGGGCCTGCCGGGACGCCGGGATCGCGAGCGTAGCCGTCTACGCCGATCCGGACCGGGACGCTCTGCACGTCCGCGCGGCCGACGAAGCTTTCGCGTTGGGCGGTGACACCCCGGCCGCCAGCTACCTGGACATCTCCAAGGTCCTCCAGGCAGCGGCCGACTCCGGAGCCGACGCCATCCACCCCGGGTACGGCTTCCTCTCCGAGAACGCCGACTTCGCCCAGGCCGTGCTCGACGCGGGCCTGACCTGGATCGGCCCGCCGCCGCAGGCCATCCGCGACCTCGGCGACAAGGTGGCCGCCCGCCACATCGCCCAGCGCGCCGGTGCCCCGCTGGTCGCCGGTACGCCGGACCCGGTCTCCGGAGCCGACGAGGTCGTCGCCTTCGCCAAGGAGCACGGCCTGCCGATCGCGATCAAGGCCGCCTTCGGCGGTGGCGGTCGCGGCCTGAAGGTCGCCCGCACCCTCGAAGAGGTGCCGGAGCTCTACGACTCCGCCGTCCGCGAAGCCGTCGCCGCCTTCGGCCGCGGCGAGTGCTTCGTCGAGCGCTACCTGGACAAGCCGCGCCACGTCGAGACCCAGTGCCTCGCCGACTCGCACGGCAACGTGGTCGTCGTCTCCACCCGCGACTGCTCCCTCCAGCGCCGCCACCAGAAGCTGGTCGAGGAGGCCCCCGCGCCGTTCCTGAGCGAGGCTCAGAACGCGGAGCTCTACGCGGCCTCCAAGGCCATCCTGAAGGAAGCCGGCTACGTCGGCGCCGGCACCGTCGAGTTCCTCGTCGCCGCCGACGGCCTCATCTCCTTCCTGGAGGTCAACACCCGCCTCCAGGTCGAGCACCCGGTCACCGAAGAGGTCTCCGGCATCGACCTGGTCCGCGAGATGTTCCGCATCGCCGACGGCGAGGAGCTGGGCTACGGCGACCCGGTCCTGCGCGGTCACTCGATCGAGTTCCGCATCAACGGCGAGGACCCGGGTCGCGGCTTCCTGCCCGCCCCCGGCACGGTCACCAAGTTCGCCGCGCCGACCGGTCCGGGCGTCCGCCTCGACGCGGGCGTCGAGTCCGGCTCCGTGATCGGCCCGGCCTGGGACTCCCTGCTGGCCAAGCTCATCGTCACCGGCGCCACCCGCGAGCAGGCCCTCCAGCGCGCCGCCCGCGCCCTCGCCGAGTTCGAGATCGAGGGCATGGCCACCGCCATCCCGTTCCACCGTGCCGTCGTCGCCGACCCGGCCTTCGCCCCCGCGGAGGGACCCTTCACGGTCCACACCCGCTGGATCGAGACCGAGTTCGTCAACGAGATCCCGGCGTTCGCGGCCCCGGCCGCGGAGGACACCGAGGACGAGCCGGGCCGCGAGACCGTGGTCGTCGAGGTCGGCGGCAAGCGCCTCGAGGTCTCCCTGCCGTCCTCCCTGGGCATGACCCTGGCCCGCACGGCCGCCGCGGGCGGCGCGAAGCCGAAGCGCCGCGCGGCCAAGAAGTCCGGCCCCGCCGCCTCCGGCGACACCCTCGCCTCCCCGATGCAGGGCACGATCGTCAAGGTCGCGGTCGAGGAGGGCCAGCGCGTCGAGGCGGGCGAACTGGTCGTCGTACTCGAAGCGATGAAGATGGAGCAGCCGCTCAACGCGCACCGCTCCGGCACCGTCGTCGGCCTCACCGCCGAGGTCGGCGCCTCGGTGACCTCGGGCGCCACGATCTGCGAGATCAAGGACTGATCTCCCGGCAGGTCGTACGGAACGAAGTCGGCCCCCAGGACCCGAACGGGTCCTGGGGGCCGATGTCATGTGCGGCGCCCTGCGGTTACCAGGTGCCGGGCGATGCCTCCCAGCTCTTCAGCGGGGGTTCGAAGCCACCGTCGGTGCGGTCGGTGCGGCCCTTGAAGGTGAAGACCGCGCTGCCTCCGGCGTAGTAGTTGTACATGATCGCGATGTCGTCGCGACCGTCCTTGTTGATGTCACCGGACACCGGGTTCCCGGTGTTCTCCAGGTACCACGTCTGCTCCGGGCTGCTCCAGCTCTGGAAGTCGTCGTTGACCCCGCCGTCGGGCTTTCCGGTGAAGGTGAACACGGCCGAGCGGCCGTTGTCGTACCTGTACATGATGGCGGCGTCGGCCCGGCCGTCGCCGTTGTAGTCGCCCGAGGTGAGCTTGCTCCTGTTGTAGTCCCAGAGGCCGGCTGCACGGTTCCAGGAACGCACGGGCGCCGCGAAGCCGCCGTCGGCCTTGCCGAGCAGGGTGTACATCTCGACGGCCCCGTTGCTGTGGCCGTACAGGGCGAGCATGTCGTCCCGGCCGTCCCCGTTGAAGTCACCGGTGACGTGCTTGGACTCGTTCCAGCACCAGTTGCCGTTGCCGGAGCTCCAGCTGCCGAAGGAGGCGTTGAACGTGCCGTCCGCCTTGGCGAGGAAGGTGTGGGTGCCCGTGTTGCAACTGCCGTGGTCGTACATCATGCCCACGTCGTCGCGGCCGTCGCCGTTGAAGTCACCGGCGAAGATCTTGGCCGACGAGGCACTCCAGTTGCCGGGGGCGACGTAGGCGCTGCGCCCGATGGAGTTGAAGGTTCCGTCGGCGTTGCCGAGGAAGGTGAACAGGCCGTTGGAGCCGTCGCTGTAGCCGTACAGCGCGGCCAGGTCGTCGCGGCCGTCGCCGTTGAAGTCACCGGCGACCCACTTCGAGTGCGAGTTGTTCCAGTTGCCCTTGTTGGTGTTGAAGCCGAGGACCGGGGCGCCGAATCCGCCGTCGGCCTTGCCCGGCAGGGTGTAGAGCGCGACGGCGTCGCTGCCGTAGTCGTAGACGGTGGCCACGTCGGACAGGCCGTCGCCGTTGAAGTCGCCCGACAGGTCGGTGCGCAGGTCGGCGGTGCGGTCGGTCGCCTTGTGCTCGACACTGATGCCCGTGGTGTGGTTGTGACGGATGTAGCCGCCCGAGAAGTCCTCGCGAGGGCCGCCGTAGACGTCGTACTCGTCCGACTGCGGGTAGCCCAGGAAGCTCTTCTCGGCACCGAGCGACATCCACTTGACGCGGATGGTGCCGCGTACGGACCAGGCCTTGCCGGTGGTCGTCGTCCAGTAGATGGACGCGGTGTCGGAGGGCTGGCCGCGGTGGCGGAAGTGGTTGTAGCGGCCGATGCCGTCGGGGCTTCGGGTCTCGTCGTTGGTCGGGTAGCCGAGCCAGCCGCCGGGACCGCCGGTCGCCAGGTACTTCTTGTAGACGGTGCCGTTGATGGACCAGGAGCCGAGCTCGGGCGCCCAGTAGATGGCGCCGTTGCCGCCGGAGCCCGTGAAGGTGGTGAACGCGCCGCCCTGGTCGAAGGTGACGTTCTCGTCGGAGGTCGGGTAGCCCAGGAAGCCCTTCTCGGCGCCGAGGCTCATCCACTTGGCGCGGATGCCGTTGACGACGAGCCAGGCACCGGTGGTCGGGTGCCAGTAGATCGAGGCGCTGTCGCTGCTCGCCCCGTCCTTGCGGAAGTGCGCGAACTTGCCGCCGTCGGCCGTGGTGGTGACGTTGCCGGACGGCTTGCCGACGCCGGTGGCACCGCCCTTGGCGCGGAACTTGGCCAGCATCGGACCGCACAGCTCGTGGGTGGCGGTGGTGGAGACCGCCGAGGCGACCTTCTCGCACTCGCTCCAGGGCGTGCCGCTGACGGCGATCTGCTTGGCGGGGCCGAAGGCGGAGCCGTTGGCCGGCTGACGGCCGGGGAACTCGTTGATCACGCCGTTGTTGTCACGCGACCACAGGTCGGGGAAGCCGTCCTTCTCGAAGTCACCGAGGCTGGCCAGGTGCGGCCAGGCGGTCCCGGTGAAACCGGTACCGATGGAATCGGTGCGCGCGGCGGGGTCCGCGTACACGGTCAGGTCGATGGCCGCCTTCGCCGTGGCGTCGGTGGTCTTCCGGCTGGTGTACTGGTGGATCTTGCCGGTGGTCTTGGAGCGGGCCCAGATCTCGGGCAGGGTGTCGCCGTTGAGGTCGCCGGGGGCGCTCAGGGTCATGTCCTGCCAGTCGGCGTTGCCGAGCGGGATGGGATCGAGGTTGCGCGGGGTGAGGCTGCCGGTCGCCGTGCCGAAGTACAGCCAGAGGTTGGCGTCCTCCTTGACCAGCAGGTCGGGCTGGTCGTCCTCGCCGATCTTGCCGTCCAGGTTGTCGTCGTTCACGCTGCCGATGGCCACGGCCTGCTGAGCGTGGGCCCAGTGGTTGTCATCGGGGTACCGGGTCTTCAGCTCCATCCGGGCGGCGTCGCCGGCCTGGAGCTCTCCGTCGCCGGCGCCCAGGTAGGCGTAGAGCATGTTCGTGTTGGGGTCGGCGTCCGAGGGCTTCAGGACGACGAGGTCCTCGTAGAAGTCCCCGCCGTTCCAGCTGCCCCACTGGGTCAGCGACACGGCGTTGCCGAAGCTGCTCTCCTTGACCTGCCGGGGCTCGCCGAACGTGCCGGCGCCCTTGCCGGGGACCATCCACAGCCGGCCGGCGCCCTGGTCCATGCTCCAGATGTCGGTCGTGCCGTCACCGTTGACGTCGCCGTGCTTGTCCCGTTCGAGCGGGCGCTTGGCGTAGAACAGGTACGCCGTCGCGTCGGACCGGTTGCCCGCCGCGTCGAGGCTCCAGACGAAGAGGGACTGGGGACCGGCGGCGGTCGGGGTGTACTTGATCTCCGCCGAACCGCCGGGAGTGGCCGTGTTGACCGTACGGGGGGTCGGGTCACCGATGGTGTTCCACTGGTACCGGGTGACGTCGGAGACCCCGTTGGCACTCAGGGTGAAGGTGCCCTCGGTACGCGCGAAGGTGGGGTTGTCCGGATTGTCCCGGGGGTACTGCACCGAGGTGACGCCCGGGGCCTTGCTGGGACGGGTGTGGTCGATGCTGAACACGCACTGCCCGGCCCAGGGTCCGGCGCCCGACGCGTCGAGACCCCGCACGTCCCACCGGTAGGTGGCGCCGGTGAGCTGGGAGGCGGGGATCCGCAGGAGGGCGACGTTGCCGTTGGCGACGTCGACCTTGGTGGCCTTGAGGGTGCCGCCGTAGTTGTCCGGGTTCCAGTAGTGGAACTCGGCCTTCAGGGCGTTGTCCTCGGCGTCGCTGATGCGGGCGCTCAGCACGACCTCGTCCGACGTGCCCATCTGGCCGCCGGTGCAGGGCACGGACGGGTTTATCGAGCGTTCGGCCGGAGGGTACGGCAGGGTGTTGAACTGGGTGGAGATGCGGGCGCTGTCCGGGTTCATCTTGCGCCAGGAGACGTCGACCGTGTCCGTGGCGGACTTGAGGCCCATGGTCCAGGCGGGCCAGTTCCAGCGGGCCGCGTCCGCGACCGCGGAGGTCACCTTCAGCTCGATGGTGTCGCTGTCGCCGGGGCAGTTGCGGCCGCCGTAGGACTGGCCGGAGGAGTCCACCAGACGTGACCAGTCGGGCTGGTTGTTCCAGGTGGTGGACTTGGTGATGGTGCCCGTGTCCCAGATCTGGATGTCACCGGAGTTGCAGCTCCAGGAACCGGCCGACTTCTGCTGGATGCGGAAGGTGGCGTCCAGGATCTGCTTGCCGTGCAGATCGCCCATGCCGATCTGGAAGAAGGTCTTGGCGCAGACCACCGCGTTGCCCTTGGCGGCGTCCTTGGCGCAGCCGACGCGGGCGTCGTTGCTGAGCGTGCCGCCGTTCCAGTAGTTCGTGTCGGCGGAACCGGAGATCGCGTTGTGCTTGTAGGCGACCGCCCAGGCCGACTTCCAGTCGTCCCGCCAGACCGGGTCGATGACGACCGGGAACGTGGTGTCGGGGGCCGTGAGCAGCTTGCGGTCCGTGGTGAGGGTGAGCTTGTCACCCTTCAGCTCGACGCCGAGGTCGGCCTGCCTGCTGCCGAGGTCGATGCCGTCGGTGGCGGGGGCCGCGGGGGTGGCCGGAGCCGCGGGGGTGGCCGGAGCCGCGGGGTTGGCCGGAGCCTGGGCGCCCGCGGCGTCCGTCGCCGGGGCCTGGGAACCCTCGGTGGCCTTCGCGGCGGACCCGGCGGGCGACTTGGCCGCGGGAGGCGTGGAGGCCGTGGGGGCGGCCGTGGGGGCCGCAGCCTTCCCGGCGGCCGCGGGCCGCTCGGCGCCCGAGTCCCACATCTGCGGCTTGGCGGAGCTGAACAGCGTCTTGCCCGCGGGGTCGACGGCCTGGAGTTCGCCGTTCGCCTCCTTGCGCAGGGTGACGCCGTTGCCCTTGAGCCCGAAGTTGAGGGAGGCGAGGGCCGGGTTGGCCGCGGCCTCGCGGGTCTTGACGACCAGCTGGTGCGAGAAGCCGGTGGCGTCCGCGGCGACCCGCAGGTCCACGCCCTTGAGGACCTCGGCGTACGTGGCGCTGTTCCCGTCCAGCGTCGGCGCGGGAAGCGGCGTCGGCCAGGTCAGGGTGACGTCGCGGCCGTCCTTGCGCATGGTGACCAGCGGGGCGTTGCCGCCGCCGGAGAAGGTGAGCTCGCTGCGGGTCGCCTTGGGGGCGATCCGGCCGTCCTTCAGCTTCTGGAGGCCGGTGTCCACCGGTACCAGCTTGCCGTTGCGGTAGACGCGCGTCGGCACCAGCGACTGCTCGGAGTTGAAGGTCCCGTCCGGGTTGGCCCAGACCTCCTCGTTCTCCGAGCGCTGCGAGGTGATCTCGACGCGCTTGCCGGTGCGCTTGGCCTCGGCGGTCGCCTTGGCCGTGAGTTCCGCCTCGGTGGGCGATGCCGCCTTGGACTTCTCGGTCTTGGGGGCGGTGGGCGCTGCGGCTGCGACGGCGGGCACCGCGCCGATCAGGGTGGCGACCAGAGCGGTCGCCAGGGTGAGGGCCGGCGTCCTGCGGGACGGCGGTCCGGCGACGCGGGGCCGCGTCGGGAAGGGTCTCACTGACTGAGTCCTCGGGGTCGGTTCCGGCCGCTCCCGCGGGAGTGGCCGAAAACAATCGGTTAAACCTCTCATCGGCGGCCGATTTTCGGCCCATTTCTTGGCGAGAGGTCATCTGTGTTCGATTGATTTGTAGCAGCCATCCGAGGCGACACGCCAAGAGAACCCCTCTTTGGGCCCCTCCGGCGGATCCCTTTATCAGGCAGGACGCCGGAACTGGAAATTCCGAATATCGCAGTCCGCTTAGCGCTCCTACCAGCACAGACGTCACCTTCGGTGACCGCAAGGAAAACCGCCCCTTTTTCGACGCACGCGATCGCCCGCTGTTAGGTTCGGCTGGATTACTCCATAGCGCGGGAACCTGTGAACCGCGCAACCAGAACCGGAGCGTTCGAATTTTGAAAAGATCCCAGGCGCACTTCATGCGTGCGCCTTTGAGACGTGTCTGGCGGTGGCCGATACCCCTGCTGGCCGTCGCCATGATGACGACGGGGCTGACCGCGCTGGATGCGGCAGCCGCCACCGGGCCCTCGCTGCCCGGCAAGCAGAAACTGGCCAAGGTCAGCGGCGAATCCGTCAAGGGCAAGCCCGCGGCGGGTCCCGCCGAATCGCAGACGAAGGCGTGGAAGGGCGCCCCGAAGGTCGCGTGGCCCGCGGCGGGCTCGGCCGAGATCACGCTGCCGACCGCGGCGGCCGCACCGGTCACCACACTGAAGTCGGCCTCCGGCGCGGCCTTCGGGGTCTCGGCCCCGGGGATCGCCGTACCCGGCCACGGGGTCAAGGCCGGCACGCTCCCCGTGTCGGTCGCCGCCGCGGCTCCCGCGAAGGCACCCGACGCCCTCCAGCGGTCGGCGGGCGCAGCGGCTCCGGCCGCCGGTGCCCCCACCGACGTCAAGCTGAAGGTCGACCTGCTCGACCAGGCCGCCGCCAAGCGGGCCGGCCTGGCGAACAGCCTGCTCCTCAATGTGAACCGCACCGACGCGGGCGGCTCGGCCGCCCCGGTCTCGGTGGAGCTCGACTACGCCGCGTTCAAGAACGCGTACGGCGGCAGCTGGGGCTCCCGCCTGCGCTTCACGGCGATCCCGACCTGTGCGCTGACCACCCCGCAGCTGGCCCAGTGCCAGGGCAGCCGTCCGGTCACCACGCAGAACAACCCGGAGACCGGCAAGCTCGTCGCCACCTTCGACGCCCCGGCCAAGGCCGCCCCGGCCGCTGTGGCCGCGGGCAAGTCCTTCCTGTCGGCCTCGGCCGCGGGCCCGGCCGCCGCCCCCGCCTCCAGCGGGATGACGCTGGCCGCCTCCCCGGGCGCCGACGGCGCGAACGGCACCTACAAGGCCACCTCCCTGAGCCCGTCGGGTTCCTGGCAGGCCGGCGGCTCCGCGGGTGACTTCTCCTGGTCCTACCCGCTGGACATCCCCGCCTCCCTGGGCGGGCCGAGCCCCTCGCTGTCGCTGGGCTACTCCAGCTCCAACATCGACGGCCGCACCAACGCCTCGTCCCAGCAGACCTCCTGGGTCGGCGACGGCTGGGACCTGGCCTCGAACTACATCGAGCGGGGCTACGTCCCGTGCAGCCAGGACAAGCGCAAGGACTCCGGGTACAACAACCCGAAGGACGACACGGGCGACCTCTGCCACGGCGCGCCGATGGTCACGATGTCACTGAACGGCGGCTCCACGCAGCTGGTCCTGGACGACACCACCAAGAAGTGGCGCCCGGCCAAGGACGACGGCTCCCGCATCGAGCTGCTCCAGGGCGCGCAGAACGGTGACAAGGAGGGTGACCACTGGCGGTTCACCAACCCGCAGGGCATCCAGTTCTACTTCGGTCTGAACAAGCTCTCGGGCTGGGCGGCGGGCAAGCCCGTCACCAACTCCACCTGGAACGTGCCGGTCTACGGCAACCACCCCGGTGAGCCCTGCTACACCGCGACCTTCGCCGACGCGGTCTGCGACCAGGCGTACCGCTGGAACCTCGACTACGTCGTGGACCCGCGCGGCAACGCGATGACCTACTGGTACCAGAAGGAGGTCAACCACTACGGCTCCAACTACAAGATCGCGGGTGGTTCGACCGCCCGCTCGTACGACCGGTCCGGCTGGCTCGACCACATCTCGTACGGTCTGCGCAGCGACAACCTGTTCGCCAACGCCCCGGCCCAGGTGAACTTCAAGGTCGCCGAACGCTGCCTCACCACGGCTACGTTCGACTGCGACCCGGCCAAGCTGAAGCCGGAGGTCGACTGGAACATCGCCAAGGAGTGGCCCGACACCCCCGGCGACCAGCTCTGCGCCGCGGGCGAGGAGTGCAAGGGCCGGTTCACCCCGACCTTCTTCACCCGCAAGCGGCTGACCGAGGTCAGCACCTTCGTGTGGAACGGCACCGCGCACAAGCCGGTCGACACCTGGGCGCTGACCCAGACGTTCCCCATGACCGGTGACGGCACGGACTACCCGCTGTGGCTCGCCGAGATCAAGCACTCCGGCAAGAACGGCGCACAGCTCGACCTGCCGCCGGTGAAGTTCCGCGGCAAGCAGCTCGACAACCGCGTCGACGGCCTGGGCGACGGCAAGCCCGCGTACCGCCGCTACCGGATCGAGGCGATCGACACCGAGACCGGCTCGACGATCCTGGCGCACTACAAGGACACCCAGTGCCGGGCCGCCGACCCGCGCGTGATGCCGGCCTCGCCGGAGACCAACACGCTGCGCTGCTTCCCGGTGGTCTCCGAGCTGCCGGATCCCACCGATCCGGCGCACGAGAGGAAGATCTACTCCACGGACTGGTTCCACAAGCACGTCGTGGACTGGGTCCAGGAGGACGACCGCAACGGCAACTCGCCGTCGCGGCGCACCGAGTACGAGTTCCTCGGCGACCCGGCGTGGGCGTTCGACGACGAGACCGAGATGATGCGCCCGAAGACGCGCACGTGGTCTCAGTGGCGCGGCTACGAGCGGGTCCGGACCTTCATCGGCCAGGCCCCGGACAAGCGCTCCATGACGGAGACGCTGTTCTTCCGCGGCCTCGACGGTGACCGGGCGACGCCCTCGGGCGGCACGCGGTCGGTCAAGGTCAAGGACTCCGAGGGCGTGGAGATGGCGGACCACCGCCTCTATGCCGGCCAGACCCGCGAGGTCCTGGCGTACAACGGCGAGGGCGGCGCCCTGGAGGCGGCGACCACGTACACGCCGTGGCTGCACGGGCCCACCGCGACCCGCCTGCGCAAGGGCGAGACGGCCGCGGAGGACATCGAGCCGCAGCAGGCCTTCGTCCAGCAGACCACCGGGGTCAACTCCCGGATCCTGCTGTCGGACGGCCGCGGCTGGCGCCGTACGGCGATGAAGACGGAGTACGACGACCGCGGCTTCGCGCAGTGGGTGTCGAACCTCGGCGACGTCGCCGATCCGTCCGACGACAGCTGCAGCCGCTACTGGTACGACTCGGACGAGAACCGCTGGATCATCGCCCGCCAGAAGCGCGTGGAGACGGTCGCCAAGGCCTGCGACGCCACCGGCGTGCAGAAGCCGGCGGACGTCACCTCGGACATCCGGATGAACTACGACGCGGCGGGCAACGTACAGTCCACCGAGTCACTGACCGGGTACTCCGGCAGCACCCCGCTCTACCAGGTGGACGGCAGCGCGACGTTCGACGCGTACGGCCGCCCGAAGACCAGCACGGACGTCTTCGGCAAGACCACGAAGCTGGACTACACGCCGGCGTCGGGCCAGATCGTCACCAAGGTCGTCACCACCAACTCCGCCGGTCACACCCAGACCACGGAGACCGACCAGGGCCGCGGCTCGATCCTGGCCAAGCAGGACACCAACGGCCGCCGCCAGGTGATGGAGTACGACTCCCTGGGCCGCCTGGTCAAGGTGTGGTCCCCGTCCCGCAACCCGGCGAACAAGTCGCCGAACGGCATGTTCTCGTACGACGTCCGCACCGACGGTCCGGTCGTCATCACCAACAAGGCGCTGCTGGACGACGGTAGCTACCGCACCAGCTACGACATCTACGACAGCAGTCTGAGGATCCGCCAGTCCCAGATGGAGGCCCTCGGGGGCGGTCGCGTCATCAGCGACACCTTCTACAACAGCCTGGGCCAGGTCTGGAAGAGCAACGGCGCGTACTACACGGCCGGTACCGCTTCGGGCGTGCAGTTCGCCCCGAAGGACAACGAGGTCCCGTCCTCGACGATGACCCAGTACGACGGCTCCGGCCGCTCGGTCGCCCAGATCTCGCGCAAGTTCGGCGAGGAGACCTCCCGGACGACCACCACGTACGGCGGCGACAACATCACCGTCGACCCGCCGAAGGGCGAGACCCCGACGCGGGCCTTCCTGGACGGCGCGGGCCGCAAGACGGAGCTGCGCTTCTTCCGCTCCGACTCGCCGACCGGCGCGTACGACAAGACGACGTACGCCTACAACCAGCGCGGCATGCTGGAGTCGGTCGTCAACCAGGCCGGCGACAAGTGGGCCTTCGAGTACGACATCCGCGGTCGCCAGACCAAGCAGACGGACCCTGACAAGGGCACGTCGACGACCACCTACGGCAAGGGCGACCGCGTCGAATCGGTCACCGAGGCCCGCGGCAAGGGCATCTTCCCTGAGTACGACGCGCTCGGCAGGGTCATCGCGACCCACGAGGGCTCGGCGACCGGTCCGAAGCTGACCTCGGCCACCTTCGACACCCTTCCGGGCGCTATCGGCCTTCCTGTGTCGTCGACCCGGTACGTGGACGGCAAGGCGTACACCCAGGAAGTCACGAGCTACGACACCGCGTACCGGCCGACTGGATCCAAGATCACGATCCCGTCCTCGGAAGGCGCACTCGCCGGTACGTACGAGTACACCACCGGCTACCGGGAGAACACCGGCCTGACCGAGTGGACGGAGCAGCCGGCTGTGGCCGGCCTGCCCATCGAGCTCACCGAGGTGCAATACAACCACTTCGAGCTGCCCACGATGATGGGCATCGAGGGGAAGACGTTCGTCGACAAGGTCGACTACTCGCCGATGGGCGACGTGCTCCGCACCTACGCGGGTCCTGCCGGATCCCAGGTGTACACGACGAACTTCTATGACGAGCAGACGCGCCGCCTCACGCGGACCGTCAATGACAAGGAGCAGTCGCCCGCCCGGATCAACGACACGTCGTTCAACTACGACGCCGTCGGCAACATCCTCAAGATCACCGACAAGGAGGGTCCGACCGCCACTGCCGACGTGCAGTGCTTCGCGTACGACTACCTGCGCCGGATGAACGAGGCCTGGACCGCGACGGACGACTGCGCGGCCCAGCCGAACGCGTCCGCCCCCGGTTCCAAGCCCCAGGTCGGCGGCCCGAACCCGTACTGGAGCTCGTACAGCTTCGACGCGGCGGGCAACCGCACGAAGGACGTCCAGCACTCCCCGACGGGTGATCCCACCAAGGACGTCACCCGCGCCTACACCTACGGCACGCCCGGACAGGCTGCCGCCAACGGCCTGAAGAAGGTCGACACCACCGGACCGGGCGGACCGCGGACCGAGTCGTACACCTACGACGCGGCGGGCAACACCAAGACCCGGACCATCCAGGGCGAGACGCAGACCCTGGACTGGAACAGCACCGGCCAGCTGGAAAAGGTCACGAAGGGCACGGACTCCACCGGGTTCGTCTACGACGCCGGCGGCAAGCGCCTGATCAAGCGCGACAAGACCGGCACTACGCTCTACCTGCCGGGCACCGAGGTCAAGCTGACGGCGGCGGGCAAGCTGGAGGGCACGCGCTATTACGCCCACCCGGCCGGCCCGACGATGGTCAAGACGGCCAAGGACGGCGTCATCACGACGTCGTACCTGATGGGCGACCAGAACGGCACGGCCACCACCGCGGTGGACTCCAAGACCTTCGCGGTCACCCGACGGAAGTTCACCCCGTACGGCGAGGTCCGCGGCGCGGCTCCATCCGCGTGGCCGGACAGGAAGTCGTTCGTCGGCGGTGAGCTGGACGAGTCCATCGGGACGGTCCACCTCGGTGCGCGTGAGTACGACCCGGCAACCGGCAGGTTCCTGTCGGTCGACCCCGTCATCGATTTCAACGAGCCCAAGCAGCAGAACCCGTACGTCTACGCGAACAACTCGCCGGTGACGTTCAGCGACCCCAGCGGCCTGTCGATCGCGCCTCCCACGATGCCGATCAAGGACTTCACGGACGCGGAGGCCGCCTGGGCGAACATGATCCAGGGCAAGAGCGCCCTGGACATCGCCCTCGAAGTCGCGATGGGCATCCTGAAGGACGTCTCGGGATACAACGACATCCGCGACTGCCTCGGCGGTTCATGGGGCGCCTGCGCCGGCCTCGCCTTGGACGCTGCACTGCCCTTCGCGGGCCGAGCCAAGCGGATCATCAAGGCACTGGACCGGGCCTGGGAAGCCTTCAACAGCTGGTCGCACAAACTCGCTCTGGCACGCGACATCCTCCGGCGGGTCGAGCACTACCAGCAGGCCATGGCCAAGTACGCCGAGGACCTGGCCGAGTGGAAACGCCAGATAGAGGAAGCCGCCGAACGCGCGAGAAAGCTGTTGGAGGAGGCCGCGGCGAAGCGAAGAGCCGCCCAGGAGGCAGCAGCCGCAGCAGCCAAGAAGGCCGACGAGGCCAAGGCGACGGCGGCCAAGCAGGGCAAGGCGTCGGCGACGAAGGCGAAGAAGGCCGACGGCGATGGCAAAGCCGCCAAGTCGAGTGAGACCAGTAAGGCCGACAGCCCGAAGAAGTCGACGGGCAAGGACAACGACAGTGGGGGCAACGGGGGTGACGGGGGCACGAAGGCCAGTGCCGACAACGCAGACAACCGACCCAACTTCATCTCCGAGGCAAAGGCACAACAGCATTTTGCCACCCACGTGTACGGCGTAAAGAGGACGAACACCGGCTTCAAGAACATAAAAGATGGCCCCGACATGCCCGAGTATCAAACCAAGGACGGGTACAACGATTATGTAGACCACGCCAGAACGTTCATGTCCGGGGACGCCAGATCTGGCGACCTCGTCGACGACGCCGGCTACCTGTACAGGATCGACGCCAAGAACGGGCTGTTCGGAATCAGAAACCCTGCCGGGGAAATCTCCACTTTCTTCCGCAGAACGAACGACGTCGTCGGATACTTGGCGACGCAGCATGCAAAGTACGGCGGAGCAATGGTGCCATAGACTGAAGCCGTAGTCGGGTGACCCATCCGACTACGGCTCTCAGCCGACCGATCCAAGGAGCATCACCAGATGGACTCAACCTTCGGATCCGAATTCATCGAGGTTTACCGGAGTATCTGGGGCCCCGGTAATGACGCCGGGGCGATCCATCCGTCATCGGACATCGAGGCGTGGCTGAGCTTCACAGAGGAATGCCGTTCGGGCTATCAAGATTCCTTGCCCGAATACGACTTCGAGCTGTATGTGAGAGACCGGCTACAAAAGGCGCTTGACAGTCCGGCATTGCGGAGGTGCGCGGAGTACGAATCGTTCCGGACCGCAGTTTCGCGCGCGGATGCGGAATTTCGCGATGTTACACCCGTGCCGATCGAGGTCGCAGATCCCGGCGCTCTCGGCTGGTGGCACGCGCGCGTGCCCGACAAGGCGGGGGCGGAGTTCGCGGACGATGTCAAAAGCAGGTTCGGCGTGACGATCGACATCGTGTAACACTCACGCAAGAGGCGCCATCGACATGGCTGGGCTGCGGCCTCCAAGCCCGAATTCATGGCTTGGAGGCCGCAGTCGACGGTCAGAGGCGGGACTACCGCCGCCGCATGTCCGCGACCCGGGCCCGCTCCCGCTCCCCCGGGTCCGACAGGGGCGAGGCGCTGCGGAGTTGGGCCGTCGGGGCGCCCCGGCGCTGGACCGGGAGGGGGGAGTCGCGGCGGGGCCTGCGGCCCGCCATGCCGTCGCCGTTCCCGCCGGGGGCCACCGCTCCGCCCGCCACCGTGATCTGGACGCCCTGGTCCGCCAGGGCCTGGAGCTCCGTGGCCGCGCGGTCGTCGTGCGGCGGGGGCTCGTCCGTCACCAGGCGGGTCATCACATCGGTCGGCACGGTCTGGAACATGGTGTCCGTGCCGAGCTTCGTGTGGTCCGCCAGGACGACGACCTCCGCCGCGGCCTGGACGAGCGCCCGGTCGACGCTCGCCGACAGCATGTTGGACGTCGACAGGCCGCGCTCGGCGGTCAGGCCGCTGCCCGACAGGAAGGCCCGGGAGACCCGGAGCCCCTGGAGGGACTGTTCGGCCCCGCTGCCCACGAGGGCGTAGTTGGACCCGCGCAGGGTGCCGCCGGTCATCACCACCTCCACCCGGTTGGCATGGGCCAGCGCCTGGGCGACGAGCAGCGAGTTGGTGACGACGGTCAGTCCGGGCACGCGGGCGAGCCTGCGGGCCAGCTCCTGGGTCGTGGTGCCCGCGCCGACGACGACGGCCTCGCCCTCTTCGACGAGGGAGGCCGCGACATCGGCGATGGCGGTCTTCTCCGCCGTCGCGAGATGGGACTTTTGCGGAAAGCCGGATTCACGGGTGAAACCGCCCGGCAGCACCGCACCGCCGTGTCGGCGGTCGAGGAGTCCTTCGGCCTCCAGTGCCCGCACGTCCCGCCGTACGGTCACTTCGGAGGTCTGGACGACGCGGGCGAGCTCCCGGAGCGATACCGCTCCGTTGGCCCGCACCATTTCGAGGATCAATTGGCGACGTTCTGCAGCGAACACGAAACTGACAGTAACCCCAATGACCGTCTACTTTCAGCTCCTTGCGCCGAAATACCGAAGTTGTCCATATGGCAGGGCTACTAGTGGTATACGCGGCCCGGGGGCTGGGTGAACATCGGGCCACGCGACGGCGCACCGCCCCAACACCCTTGCGGTGCGGGGCGGTTGGGGCCGGTCAGGCCTCTCCGGCGGCCTTCCGCGTGTGCAGCTGGCGGGCCACCTCGGCGATCGAACCCGACAGCGAGGGGTACACGGTGAACGCGTTTGCGATCTGCTCGACCGTCAGATTGTTGTCGACCGCGATCGAGATGGGGTGGATGAGCTCGCTCGCACGCGGGGAGACGACCACACCACCCACCACGATCCCGGTGCCCGGGCGGCAGAACAGCTTCACGAAGCCGTCCCGGATGCCCTGCATCTTGGCGCGCGGGTTGCGCAGCAGCGGCAGCTTCACCACACGGGCGTCGATCTTGCCGGCGTCCACGTCCGCCTGGGTGTAGCCGACGGTGGCGATCTCCGGGTCGGTGAAGACGTTCGAGGAGACCGTCTTCAGGTTCAGCGGGGCCACCGCGTCGCCCAGGAAGTGGTACATCGCGATGCGGCCCTGCATCGCCGCGACGGAGGCCAGCGCGAAGATCCCGGTGACGTCACCGGCGGCGTACACGCCCGGTGCGGAGGTGCGCGACACCTTGTCGGTCCAGATGTGACCGGAGTCCTTGAGCCGGACCCCGGACTCCTCCAGGTTCATGTTCTTGGTGTTGGGGATCGCGCCGACCGCCATCAGGCAGTGCGTGCCGGTCAGCACGCGGCCGTCGGAGAGGGTGACCTCCACCCGGTCGCCCACCCGCTTGGCGGATTCGGCGCGGGAGCGGCCGACGACGTTCATGCCGCGGCGCCGGAACACGTCCTCCAGCACGGCGGCGGCGTCGGGGTCCTCGCCCGGCAGCACGCGGTCGCGGGAGGAGACCAGCGTCACCCGGGAGCCGAGGGCCTGGTACGCGCCGGCGAACTCGGCGCCGGTCACACCGGAGCCGACCACGATGAGCTCCTCCGGGAGCTCGTCGAGGTCGTAGACCTGGGTCCAGTTCAGGATCCGCTCGCCGTCGGGCATCGCGTCCGGGATCTCGCGGGGGTGCCCGCCGGTCGCGATCAGTACGGCGTCCGCGGTCAGGATCGTCTCGGAGCCGTCGGCGGCGGTGACGATGACGTCACGTGTGCCGTCGATGCCCTGCGGCCCGCCGAGCTTGCCGCGGCCCCGCACCACGCGGGCGCCGGCCCGGGTCACGGAAGCGGTGATGTCGTGCGACTGGGCGAGCGCGAGGCGCTTGACGCGCCGGTTCACCTTGCCGAGGTCCACGCCGACGACGCGCGCGGCCTGCTCCAGGGGCGGGGTGTCGTCCGCGACGACGATGCCGAGCTCCTCGTACGACGAGTCGAAGGTCGTCATGACCTCGGCGGTCGCGATGAGCGTCTTGGACGGTACGCAGTCGGTCAGGACCGAGGCCCCGCCCAGACCGTCGCAGTCGACGACGGTCACCTCCGCGCCGAGCTGGGCCCCCACCAGGGCCGCCTCGTACCCGCCGGGTCCGCCGCCGATGATCACGATCCGGGTCACGAAAACTCCGCCTCACGTCTACCCGGCCGGCTGCCGCCCCGGCCGGTGTTCCGGGGGGTCTCCCCGGGGGATGCATTCCGTGCCCCATTGTCCCGCACGCTCCAAGGTGCTTCGCGCCCGGTCCCGCCATCCGTGCGCCATCCGGGCACGCGGCATCGGCCACCCCTCCCGTACCCTCGACCTCATGTCGCTCTACGCCGCGTACGCCGGCAACCTCGACCCGCGGCTGATGACGCGCCGCGCCCCCCATTCGCCGCTGCGCGGCACGGGCTGGATCAACGACTGGCGGCTGACCTTCGGCGGCGAGCAGATGGGCTGGGAGGGCGCGCTCGCCACGATCGTCGAAGCCCCGCGCCACCAGGTCTTCGTCGCCCTGTACGACATCGCGCCGCTGGACGAGGACTCGATGGACCGGTGGGAGGGCGTCGGGCTCGACATCTACCGCCGCATGCGGGTGCGCGTGCACACGCTGGACGGCGAGGAAGCCGCCTGGTGCTACGTCCTCAACGGCTACGAGGGCGGCCTGCCCTCGGCGCGCTACCTGGGCGAGATCGCCGACGCCGCCGAGTCCGCCGGCGCCCCGCACGACTACGTGATGGAACTCCGCAAGCGGCCCTGCTGAGGCGCTCCAGCCCCGCCGGCGTTTGAGGCGCTCTTTCAGCCCCGCCGGCGTTTGAGGCGTGGGGGTCCCCCCGGACGGAGTCTGGGGGAGGGTCCGGGGCGGAGCCCCGGCAACGGCGCGGCACGGGCACACGGCCCTCCGCACCCCTCGGGGACGATTCGGCGGAAACGACAAGGCAACGATCCGAACACCGTGAGCTGTGCCATCTACGCGCGTAGGCATTGAGCGGCTACGCTCTTCCGCGTGAACGCATCTGTTACCGACCCCTTCGCCGACGCCGCAGCCGCAGCGGCCCGACTGCGCGAGCTGACCGGCGCGGAATCCCACGATGTGGCCCTGGTCATGGGCTCCGGCTGGGCTCCCGCCGCAGAGGCCCTCGGCGCCCCCGAGGCCGAGTTCCCGGTCACCGAACTGCCCGGATTCCCGCCCCCCGCCGTCGAGGGCCACGGCGGCAAGATCCGCTCGTACAAGATCGGCGACAAGCGCGCGCTGCTCTTCCTCGGCCGGACCCACTACTACGAGGGCCGTGGCGTCGCCGCCGTCGCCCACGGCGTGCGCACCGCCGTCGCCGCCGGCTGCAAGACCGTCGTCCTCACCAACGGCTGCGGCGGTCTGCGCGAGGGCATGAAGCCCGGCCAGCCGGTGCTGATCAGCGACCACCTCAACCTGACGGCCACCTCGCCGATCGTGGGCGCGAACTTCGTGGACCTCACCGACCTCTACTCGCCCCGCCTGCGCGCGATGTGCAAGGAGATCGACGAGACCCTCGAAGAGGGCGTCTACGTCCAGTTCCCCGGCCCGCACTACGAGACCCCGGCCGAGATCAACATGATCCGCGTCATGGGCGCCGACCTGGTCGGCATGTCCACCGTGCTGGAGGCCATCGCCGCCCGTGAGGCCGGCGCCGAGGTGCTCGGCATCTCCCTGGTCACCAACCTGGCGGCGGGCATCTCCGGCGAGCCGCTGAACCACGAAGAGGTGCTCCAGGCCGGCCGCGACTCGGCCGCGCGCATGGGCAAGCTGCTGACCCAGGTCCTCGCCCGCATCTGAGGCATCGGCACCGTACGAGAGACAAGGCGGAAGTAGTGCAGGAACAGGACGACCTGATCACCCGGGCCCAGGCCTGGCTGGCGGAGGACCCGGACCCCGAGACCGCGGCCGAGCTCGCCGCGCTCATCGAGGCGGGCGACACGGCGGAACTCGCGGACCGTTTCTCCGGCACCCTCCAGTTCGGCACCGCCGGACTGCGCGGTGAGATCGGCGCGGGCCCGATGCGGATGAACCGCAGCGTGGTCATCCGGGCCGCGGCGGGCCTCGCGGCCTACCTGAAGGCCCAGGGCCACGACGGCGGCCTGGTCGTCGTGGGCTACGACGCGCGCTACAAGTCGGCGGACTTCGCCCGCGACACCGCGGCCGTCATGACCGGCGCCGGGCTGCGCGCGGCCGTCCTGCCCCGCCCGCTGCCGACGCCCGTCCTCGCCTACGCCATAAGGCACCTGGGCGCCGTCGCCGGCGTCGAGGTGACCGCGAGCCACAACCCGCCCCGGGACAACGGCTACAAGGTCTACCTCGGCGACGGCTCGCAGATCGTCTCCCCGGCGGACGCCGAGATCGCCGGGCACATCGCCCGCGTCGACACGCTCGCGTCCGTACCCCGTCCCCAGGACGGCTGGCTCCAGCTCGACGAAGAGGTCCTGGAGGCCTACCTGGCCCGTACGGACGTCGTCCTGACCCCCGGGTCCCCCCGGGGCGTACGGACCGTCTACACGGCCATGCACGGCGTCGGCAAGGAGGTCGTCATGGCGGCCTTCGCCCGGGCCGGCTTCCCGACCCCGGTCCTGGTGGCCGAGCAGGCGGAGCCGGACCCGGCCTTCCCGACGGTGGCCTTCCCCAACCCGGAGGAGCCGGGCGCGATGGACCTGGCCTTCGCGAAGGCCGCCGAGGTCCGCCCGGACATCGTGATCGCGAACGACCCGGACGCGGACCGCTGCGCGGTGGCCGTCCCGGACGATTCCGCCCCCTCGGGCTGGCGGATGCTGCGCGGCGACGAGGTCGGCGCGCTGCTGGCGGAGCACCTGGTCCACAAGGGCGCGCGGGGCACCTTCGCGGAGTCCATCGTCTCCTCCAGCCTCCTGGGCCGGATCGCGGAGGCGGCGGGCGTCGGCTACGAGGAGACCCTCACGGGCTTCAAGTGGATCGCCCGTGTGGAGGGCCTGCGCTACGGCTACGAGGAGGCGCTCGGCTACTGCGTGGACCCCGAGGGCGTCCGCGACAAGGACGGCGTCACCGCCGCCCTGCTGGTGGCCGAACTGGCCTCGGAGCTCAAGGAGCAGGGCCGCACGCTGACCGACCTGCTGGACGACCTGGCGATGGCCCACGGCCTGCACGCCACCGACCAGCTGTCGGTCCGCGTCTCGGACCTGTCGGTGATCGCCTCGGCGATGGCCGCGCTCCGCGCGGAGCCGCCGACGTCCCTGGCGGGCCTGCGCGTCACTTCGGCGGAGGACCTGTCGGTCGGCTCGGCCGCCCTCCCTCCGACGGACGGCCTGCGCTACTACCTGGACGGCGACTACAAGGCCCGGGTGATCGTCCGCCCGTCGGGCACGGAGCCGAAGCTGAAGTGCTACCTGGAGGTGGTGGTCCCGGTCCCCGAGGCCTCCGACCTCGCCTCGTCCCGCACCCGCGGCCAGGAGATCCTGGACGCGATCAAGAAGGACCTGGCCGCAGCGGCCGGCATCTGATTTCCCCGGCGCCGCTCGCACGGCTCGGCCCTGGCGGGCCTCCCCGGCTTCGCGCCGCTGCGCCGGACTCCGTCCGGCGGCCCGGTAGTCCCGACGGCCCCCTGAGCACGAGCTCGGGGGGCCGTCGGCGTGTCCGGGGCCCTGCGGGGCTGTCCCCCACCCCGCCCTTCCACCGTTCCCCGGGCTCTGCCCGGACCCGCGCCTCAAACGCCGACGAGGCTGAAAACCAGCCCCGCCGGCGTTCCAGGCACAGGGTCCAAGGCAGCGCCCGAACTTCAGCCCCGCCGGCGCTTGAGGCGCGGGGTCCGGGGCAGCGCCCCGATCTCCAGCCCCGCCGGCGCTTGAGGGGCGGGGTCCGGGGCAGCGCCCCGATCTCCAGCCCCGCCGGCGCTTGAGGGGCGGGGTCCGGGGCGGAGCCCCGATCTTTCAGCCCCGCCGGCGTTCCAGGCACAGGGTCCAAGGCAGCGCCGAACTTCAGCCCCGCCGGCGCTTGAGGCGCGGGGTCCGGGGCCGAGCCCCGGCAGCGGGGGTGCGCCCGTGCGGCGGGGCGGCCGTCAGGTGCCGGTCCTCGGGCGGACGATCTCGCCGAGCGTCGGCACCGACTCCGGCCGCGACCGCACCGCGTCCGTGCACTCCCACGCCCGCGGCGGATCCTCGTCCGGCCCGCCCAGGACCACCGGTCCGCGCCCCTTCGACACCACCTCGTTGCCCGCCAGCGTGCACACCAGCTGCGACAGCGCCACCGGCGGCAGATCCTCCGGCTTGCGGCTCAGCCGCACCGTGCCCGCCGGGTCACCCGCCCGCGGCTGGACCGCCCCCAGTCCGTCCGGAACCAGGGTCGTGAAGCCGGAGTCCCGCTCCTCCGTACTCGGCGACCGCTCCAGCGCCTCCAGCAGCGCCTGCGCGACCAGCGCCACGGGGTCCCGCAGGAGCTTCTTCTCGGGCACCGGAACCACTCGCTCCACGCCCACCAGCTGCGATCCGCAGACCAGTTCCACCGTGGCCCGGAAGCCCTGCGTGCCACCCTGCCCGCTGGGCTGCGCCGGGGTGTCGCACGACACCCGGGACGGCGCCGCGCCCACGTCCACCGGCACGGTCGTCGCCCGGATCCCGCACCCCGACGTCGCGAACAGCGCGATCGAGACGACCGGCACCAGCACGACCGGCAGAGCCCTACACATCGCCGTCACCCGCGATCACCTTCCCCACGTCCACGGGCAACCGCAGCGTGAACAGCGCCCCGCCGCCCGCCACGTTCGCGGCGGTGATGTCGCCGCCGTGGATGTGCGCGTTCTCCATGGCGATCGACAGGCCCAGCCCGCTCCCGTCCGACTTCGGCCGCGACGCGCTCGCCTTGTAGAACCGGTCGAAGACGTGCGGGAGCACGTCCTCGGGAATGCCCGGCCCGTTGTCCTGCACCGCGATCACCAGCCACTCCCCCTCCACGGCCACCGACACCCGTACCGGCGAGCCGCCGTGCTTGAGCGCGTTGCCGATCAGGTTGGCCAGGATGACGTCGAGGCGGCGCGGGTCGAGCCGGGCCACGATGCCCCGCTCGGCGTCGAGTTCGACCGCGTCGAGCCAGGCTCGCGCGTCGATGCAGGCCGTGACCTGGTCGGCGACGTTCACATCGTCCAGCACCAGCCGGGCCGTACCCGCGTCGAAGCGGGTGACCTCCATCAGGTTCTCCACCAGGTCGTTGAGGCGGCGGGTCTCGCTGACGACGAGCGCCACCGCCGGTGCGATCATCGGATCGAGGTCGTCGACCTCCTCCTCCAGCACCTCCGACACCGCCGTCAACGCGGTCAGCGGCGTGCGCAGTTCGTGCGACATGTCCGCGACGAAGCGCCGGCTCGCCTCCTCCCGCGCGCTCATGTCGGCGACCTTCTTCTCCAGCGCCTCCGCCGTCTTGTTGAAGGTGTGCGACAGGTCGGCGAGTTCGTCCGTCCCCGACACGTCGAGCCGGTGGTCCAGTTCGCCCTCGCCGAGCCGGCGCGCCGCGTCTCCCAGCCTCTGTACGGGCTTGAGTACGGTCCGGGCCGCGGCCTGCGCGAGCAGCGCGGAGCCGAGCAGCGCGAGACAGGTCGCGATCGTCAGCGACCAGCCGAGCGCGTTCAGGTCGTCCCGCTCCTGGGCGAGCGACTTGTACATGTAGCCGGTCGGCCCGCCGCCCACGATCCGCGTCCCGCCGACCAGGTACGGATTGCCGCGCGGCTTCGTCCGCTGCCAGTACATGTGGTACTCGGAGTCGTTGGCCGAGGTCGTCTTCTGCCGGTCGTTCACCGCGTCCTGAAGGGACCTGGGTACGTCGGCCAGCCCGAAGGTGTCGGGCCCGGCCGCGCCGAACACCTCGCGCTTGTCCTTGCCCTCGTGCACCAGCAGCACGCTGTAGCCGGGGCTGCTGCCCGCCATCAGCTCGGCGGTGCGCTGCAACTCCTCCGACGTCGGGTCGGCGGGCAGCGCGGCGGCCCGGTTCTGCATCTCCTGCCGGAAGTCGCCGAGGGCGGCGTCCTGGGTACGGGTGAGGACCGCTTCGCGGTTGAGCCAGTACGCGATCCCGGACGCGGAGACCGCGGCTGTCAGGGCCACCAGGACGAAGACGAAGAGGAGCCGCAGCCGCAGGCTGGTCCAGCGCCGGCCCGCGAGCAACGCGCGGATCACTGCGGCGAGTCCAGGCGGTAGCCGACGCCCCGGACCGTACGGATCAGGGTGGGCGAGGACGGCACGTCCTCGACCTTGGCCCGCAGCCGCTGCACGCAGGCGTCGACGAGCCGCGAGTCACCGAGGTAGTCGTGCTCCCACACCAGCCGCAGCAACTGCTGGCGCGACAGCGCCTGCCCGGGCCGGCGGCTCAGTTCGAGCAGCAGCCGCAGCTCGGTCGGGGTGAGCTGGAGGTCCTCGCCGTTCTTGGTCACCGTCATGGCGGACCGGTCGATGACGAGGGAGCCGAAGCTGGCGGAGTCGTTCGACTCGCGCTCGCCGCGGCGCAGCACGGCCCGGATGCGGGCGTCGAGGACCCGGCCCTGGACCGGCTTGACCACGTAGTCGTCGGCTCCGGACTCCAGGCCGACGACGACATCGATGTCGTCGTTGCGCGCGGTGAGCAGGATGATCGGCAGCTGGTCGGTGCGGCGGATCCTCCGGCACACCTCGAAACCGTCGATCCCGGGCAACATCACGTCCAGCACGATCAGATCCGGCCGCTGCTCGCGCAGCAGTTTCAGGCCGTCCTCGCCCGTCGCCGCGGTGGCCACACGGTGGCCCTGGCGAGACAGGGAGAGTTCGAGGGCCGTGCGGATGGCGTCGTCGTCCTCGATCAGCAACAGGAAAGGCACGGGCTCATTCTGTCCCATCGGCCGTCGGGAGTTCGACCGTCAGAAGGACGCGATCTCTACGGAGATCTCACAGGGGTCGCTGTGACAGGCCTGTGACAGTCGACGGACACCCCGGTTAAGTCCGCCGGGCAGGCTTCTGTCATCGCACAACGGACCGAAGCAGACACACTCCACGACGGGGGGCGCGAGATGAACACGCTGCACAGCACCACGACCAGCGCGGTTGTCACGCGGCTGCACGATGTGAACCGCCGGGCGGGTGTCCGTACGGTGGCGGTCGCCCGTCCCCGGCCGGCCCACGTCGTAGCCATTGACGCAAACCAGTACCAGGCGGTTCCCGCACAGTCCGCCCCGTCCTCGACGTCCGAGGCCGAGTTCACGGCGTACGTGCAGGAGCGCCGGGCCGCCCTCTACGCGACGGCCTTCCACCTCACCGGCGACCGCTACGAGGCCGAGGACCTGCTGCAGAGCGCGCTGTTCTCCACGTACCGCGCCTGGGACCGGATCAGCGACAAGGCGGCCGTCGGCGGCTACCTCCGTCGCACCATGACCAACCTGCACATCAGCGCGTGGCGTCGGCGGAAGCTGAACGAGTACCCGACGGAGGAGCTGCCGGAGACGGCCTCCGACACGGACGCGATGCGCGGTACGGAGCTTCGCGCGGTGCTGTGGCAGGCGCTGGCCCGCATCCCGGAGCCGCAGCGCACGATGCTGGTGCTGCGCTACTACGAGGGCCGCACGGACCCGGAGATCGCGGAGATCCTCGGGATCAGCGTCGGCACGGTGAAGTCGAGCATCTGGCGCTCGCTGCGGCGCCTGCGGGACGACGAGGCGCTGAGCTTCGGCGCCGACGAGGCGGAGTCCTTCGAGGAGCTCGTCGCCTGACGGACCAACGGCCGGGGGGCCGTCCTACGGGGGTGGGACGGTGGCCATGGGGGGAAAGGGCGGGATCAGTCGGCCGGGGGTCCGACTGATCCCGCCTTTTCGCGTCACATCCAGCCCCGCCGGCGTTTGAGGCGCGGGGGCCGGGGCGGAGCCCCGATCTTTCAGCCCGCCGGCGTTTGAGGCGCGGGGGGCCGGGGCAGCGCCCCCGGCAACGGCGCTACGCCGACGCGGCGGCGCGGTGGCGGCCCGCCGCAGCGGCGGCCAGCCGGCCCAGCGCCTCGTCGCGCCCGCAGGCGTACGCGCCGAGCGCGACGTGCCGGGCCACGATGCCCCGCTCGGCGCGCATGAGCCGCCAGCCCCTGCGCAGCAGGAAGAGCACCGACTTGCGACCCTCCCGCAGATCACGGGCCAGGCGCCGCCGGAAGGTGGTCGACGGCCGCCCCCGCAGGCAGATGGCGTCGCCGAGCAGCCCCAGCTCCTGGCAACGGGCCGCGATGTCGGCGGCGAAGATCCCCTCCGCGATGAACAGCGGGGTGCGGGAGATGTCCAGCGCCTCCGTGCCCGTACGGGAGCTGGTCGCGATGTCGTAGACCGGGACCTCCGTGCGGCCGGTCCGGCACAGCTCGGCGATGGCCGCGACGGCGACGTCCGCGTCCCACGACAGCGGGGAGTCCCAGTCGATGTCGGAGCTGCCTTCGACCGTGGGGAGGGTGGGGTCGTCGCCCTCCTTGTAGAAGTCGTCCAGGCGCAGCACGGGCAGGCCCGAACGGGCGGCCAGCGAGGACTTGCCGGAACCCGAAGGCCCGGTCAACAGGACGACACGCGTAGGCAAAGGAGAAGAACAGCTCACGGGACACCAGTGTGAACCATTCCCCCGGGTAGGGGATCCTCCCGGTGACCGGTTGGTATCCAGGATCACACCTCGACTACGCTGCGTGCGCACGCGACTACGACCTCAGGCGGGATCCCCATGGCACGTCACGCAGCCCCTTCCGTACCGAACCGGCTCCGCAGCGCGGGCCTGACGGTCTCGATGGCCGGTGCCGCCCTGGCGCTGGCCGCCGGCGGCGCGCAGGCCGGTGAGCTCGACGTCCCGGCGGCCCTCGCCGGGGTCACCGACCCGATCGCGAACCTCAAGGTGAATCCGCTGGCCCGCACCGGCGTGGATCCGCTCGACAACGGCGTGGCCACCAAGGTCGCGGATTTCCCCGCCGTCGGCACCGGCATGGTCACGGGCGTCCTGACGCAGGGACCGTCGGTCGGTGAGCTGCCCACCGCCGCGGTCTCCTCGCTGCTGGGGCCGATGCTCCCCAAGCAGTAGGCACGAGGAGGCCGGGTACGAGAAGGCCCCGACAGCGCGGGGGGTGCTGCCGGGGCCGGTCTTCGAAGGCGGTCCTAGTAGGAGGAGCCGCCCGCGCCCAGCGAACCGGTCGGGTGCCAGACCGTCTTGGTCTCCAGGAACGCCGTCATGCGGGACGTGCCCGGGTCCGCGCTCCAGTCGTCCACAGGCTGTGGACGCAGGACGCGCTTGAGGTTGTCCGCCGCCGCGATCTCCAGCTCCTTGGCCAGCGCGGTGTCCGCGCCCGCCAGGTCGATCGCGTTGACGTCCTGGTGGGACGCCAGGTGCGGGCCCATCTCGCCGGCCTTGCCGGACAGGATGTTGACCACGCCGCCGGGCAGGTCGGAGGTGGCCAGCACCTCGCCCAGGGAGAGGGCGGGAAGCGGGGACTTCTCGCTCGCGATGACCACGGCCGTGTTGCCGGTCGCGATCACCGGGGCGATCACCGAGATCAGGCCCAGGAAGGACGAGTCCTGCGGGGCGACGACCGTGACGACACCGGTCGGCTCGGGGGTGGAGAGGTTGAAGAACGGGCCCGCGACCGGGTTGGCCCCGCCCACGATCTGGCCGATCTTGTCGGTCCAGCCCGCGTACCAGACCCAGCGGTCGATGGCCGCGTCCACGACGGCGCCGGCCTTCGACTTGGACAGGCCCTCGGCCTCGCCGACCTCGCGGACGAACTGGTCGCGGCGGCCCTCCAGCATCTCGGCGATGCGGTAGAGGATCTGACCGCGGTTGTACGCGGTCGCGCCGGACCAGCCGCCGAAGGCCTTGCGGGCGGCGACGACCGCGTCACGCGCGTCCTTGCGGGAGGACAGCGGTGCGTTGGCCAGCCAGTTGCCCTTGGAGTCCGTCACCTCGTACACCCGGCCGCTCTCGGAGCGGGGGAACTTGCCCCCGACGTACAGCTTGTAGGTCTTGAAGACGTTCAGACGGGTCGACTCAGACATCGAGGTAGCCCTCCAGGCCGTGGCGGCCGCCCTCGCGGCCGAAGCCCGACTCCTTGTAGCCGCCGAAGGGCGAGGTCGGGTCGAACTTGTTGAACGTGTTGGCCCAGACGACTCCGGCGCGGAGCTGGTTCGCGACCGCGAGGATGCGCGAGCCCTTCTCCGTCCAGATGCCGGCGGAGAGCCCGTACTGGCTGTTGTTGGCCTTGGCGACGGCCTCGTCGGGCGTACGGAAGGTCAGCACGGACAGCACCGGGCCGAAGATCTCGTCGCGGGCGACGGTGTGCGCCTGGGTGACGTTCGTGAAGAGCGTCGGGGCGAACCAGTAGCCGGCCGACGGCAGCTCGCACGCCGGGGACCAGCGCTCGGCGCCCTCGGCCTCGCCGGTCTCCGCGAGCGCGGTGATCCGGGCGAGCTGCTCGGCGGAGTTGATCGCGCCGATGTCGGTGTTCTTGTCGAGCGGGTCGCCGAGGCGCAGCGTGGAGAGGCGGCGCTTGAGCGAGTCCAGCAGCTCGTCGTGGATCGACTCCTGGACCAGCAGGCGGGAGCCCGCGCAGCAGACCTGGCCCTGGTTGAAGAAGATGCCGTTGACGATGCCCTCGACGGCCTGGTCGATGGGGGCGTCGTCGAAGACGATGTTGGCGCCCTTGCCGCCCAGCTCCAGGGTGACCTTCTTGTCGGTGCCGGCGACGTGGCGGGCGATCTTCTTGCCCACGGCGGTCGAGCCGGTGAAGGCGACCTTGTTCACGTCCGGGTGCTCGACGAGGGCGGCGCCCGCGTCGCCGTACCCGGTGAGGATGTTGACGACACCCTTGGGCAGGCCCGCCTGGCGGCAGATGTCCGCGAAGAACAGCGCCGACAGGGGCGTGGTCTCGGCGGGCTTCAGGACGACCGTGTTGCCGGTGGCGAGCGCCGGGGCGATCTTCCACGCGAGCATCAGGAGCGGGAAGTTCCACGGGATGACCTGGCCGGCCACGCCGAGCGGGCGCGGGTTCGGACCGTAGCCCGCGTGGTCGAGCTTGTCGGCCCAGCCCGCGTAGTAGAAGAAGTGCGCGGCGACCAGCGGGAGGTCCGCGTCGCGGGTCTCCTTGATCGGCTTGCCGTTGTCCAGGGTCTCCAGGACGGCGAGCTCGCGGCTGCGCTCCTGGATGATCCGGGCGATGCGGAAGAGGTACTTGGCGCGCTCGGAGCCGGGCAGCGCGGACCACTTCTCGAAGGCCTTGCGGGCGGCCTTGACGGCGCGGTCCACGTCGGCGGCGCCCGCCTGGGCGACCTCGGCGAGGACCTCCTCGGACGACGGGGAGATGGTCTTGAAGACCTTGCCGTCGGCGGCGTCGGTGAACTCGCCGTCGATGAAGAGCCCGTAGGAGGGGGCGATGTCGACGACCGAGCGGGACTCGGGAGCCGGTGCGTACTCGAATGCAGATGCCATGGTGATCAGTCCACCGTCACGTAGTCGGGACCGGAGTAACGGCCGGTGCTCAGCTTCTGGCGCTGCATCAACAGGTCGTTGAGCAGGCTGGAGGCGCCGAAGCGGAACCAGTGGTTGCTCAGCCAGTCCTCGCCCACGGTCTCGTTGACCAGGACCAGGAACTTGATCGCGTCCTTGGTGGTGCGGATGCCGCCGGCCGGCTTCACGCCGATCTGGATTCCAGTCTGCGCGCGGAAGTCGCGTACGGCTTCGAGCATGAGCAGCGTGTTCGCGGGGGTGGCGTTGACGCCCACCTTGCCGGTCGACGTCTTGATGAAGTCGGCGCCCGCGAGCATGCCGATCCAGGAGGCGCGGCGGATGTTGTCGTAGGTCGACAGCTCGCCGGTCTCGAAGATGACCTTGAGGCGGGCGGCGCTGCCGTCCTCGCGGACGCAGGCCTCCTTGATGGCCTTGATCAGCTCGTACGTCTCCAGGTAGCGGCCGGCGAGGAAGGCGCCACGGTCGATGACCATGTCGATCTCGTCGGCGCCGGCGGCGACGGCGTCACGGGTGTCCGCGAGCTTCACGGGCAGGGCGGCGCGGCCGGCCGGGAAGGCGGTGGCGACGGAGGCGACCTTGACGTCGGCGCCGTTCAGCGCGGCCTTCGCGGTGGCCACCATGTCGGGGTAGACGCAGACGGCGGCCGTCATCGGGCTCGTGCGGTCGGTCGGATCGGGGTTGACGGCCTTGGCGGAGAGCGCCCGGACCTTGCCCGGGGTGTCCGCGCCTTCCAGCGTCGTCAGGTCGATCATCGAGATGGCCAGGTCGATGGCATACGCCTTGGCCGTCGTCTTGATCGAACGGGTGCCGAGGGAGGCCGCGCGGGCCTCCAGGCCGACTGCGTCTACGCCGGGCAGCCCGTGCAGGAAGCGGCGCAGCGCACTGTCGGACGTCGTCACGTCAGCGAATGCGGTGAGGGTGGTGGGCATGGTCACCACATGAGCATATCTACGCGCGTAGCGGCCTGTCACCCCCTCCCCTCGTTCCGGTGCGGAATCGACACCTCCGGCCGCCGTTACACGTCCATGACAGGAGGGGGATCATCCACGAGTACAAGATCAATAGATTTCTTCTCAGCAGCCCGCCAGAAGCTCACCCGGACGAAAAACCGACAGAGAAAAACGCGGCATGCGGCTCTCCTCCACCTTCCGAGACCTGCTTCCAGGAGTCGTTATGCGTACCGCCCTCCGTGCCTCCATCGCCACCGCCGTCCTCGCCGGTGCGCTCCTCGCCCCCGCCGCGGGCACCGCGTACGCCGCCACCACCGCCACCGCCCCGCAGTCCGCGTCGGTCGCCTCGGAGACCGACCCCGACCGCTTCACCGGGACGCCGGTCTACATCGGTGAGGGCCTGGTCGCGGTGCTGCGCAACAAGGCGGAGGGCCCCGAGGCCTGGATCCGCTCCGTCGGGCCGGACTGGAAGCCGGGCGACAACTACATGTTCCGCGTGCTGGCCACGCTGAGCCGCATGAACGTCACGGAGACGGTGAACGGCCTGGAGCTGGAGCTCACCAAGGGGAACACCACCGCCCCGGTCCTCACCGTCGCCAAGGACGGCGCCACCAAGTCCTTCCCCCTGCCGGTGGCCGGCGGGGGCGGCGACCAGGGTGCCAAGTGCGTGTCCGGCACCGTCCGGCTCGGCCTCGGCGGCGGCCTGCTCGGCGACCTGCGCACGACCCCCGACGGGCCGGAGGTGCAGCTGGTCGACGGCGCGACCGGGAACGCGTACAAGAAGCTGACCCGCACCAGCCCCGCGCTGGCGAAGGGCGACCGCACCGGGGCCCGCATCGTGAACCCGAGCTCGGCCGAGCCGGAGCTGCGCTACGACACCCCCGGCGGGCAGTCCCCCTCCGAGACCGCGCTCTTCCCGGAGCTCCCCAAGGGCTGCACGTTCACCTACGCCTTCAAGGACGAGGCCCCGGTCACCCAGCCGACGGCCGAGCCCACCGCCAAGCCCACCGCCTCCACCGCCCCGAGCGCCGCCGGCGCCCCGAAGGCGCAGACGGCCGGCCAGACCACCATCGTCCCCAAGGGCGGGGTCGCCGCGGGCGCCGAGCTCGCCACCGAGGACCGTGACGACACCACGACCGCGCTGGCCGGCACCGGCCTCGTCGCGATCTTCGCGGGCATCGGAGCGGCCCTGCTGCTGCGTCGCCGCGCCGGCGCCCGGCGCTGACGCGGTACAGCGCCGACGCAGCCCGCGCCTTCCCCCGTCCCACCTTCCGGCGGGCCACCTTCGCGGTGGCCCGCCGGGCCCGTTCCCGGAGCACCCCCATGGCCCACCGCGTACGCCCCCTGCTCGCCGCCGTCCTGCTCTCGGCCGCCCTGACCGGTTGCGGCGCGGCCGCCGCCCCCACCCCGCCCGCGGACCCGGCCGCGGCCGCCCCGGCCCCGGCCGCCCCGGCCCCGGCCGCGGCCCCGCCCGCCGTCACGTCCACCACCGCGCCCGCCGCCCCCGCGCCGGCCGCCCCGCTGCCCGCCGCCGCGCCCGTACGCGTACGGATCCCCGCGGCCGGGGTGGACGCCTCCCCGGTGCTCCGGCTGGGGCTGGCCCCCGACGGCACCGTCGAGGTGCCCTCCGTCGCCGACGGGGACAAGATCGGCTGGTACACCAAGGGCGTCACCCCCGGCGAGACCGGTCCCGCCGTACTGATCGGCCACTTCGACACCGCCCGCGGCCCGGCCGTCCTCAAGGACGTCTCGCGCGTGCGCACCGGCGAGGAGATCACGGTCTCCCGCGCGGACGGCACCACGGCCGTGTTCCGCGTCCGCGAGCTGGAGCAGGTGGGCAAGAAGGACTTCCCCACCGCCAAGGTGTACGGGGACACCGCCCACCCGGAGCTGCGCGTCATCACGTGCGGCGGCGAGATCAAGGACGGCCACCGGCCCGACAACATCATCTTGTACGCCGATCTCGTGGGCTGAGACGGCGTGGGGCAGAATCGACCCCATGAGCAGCCAGCAGCAGCCGACCGATGAGCCGGTCTACGACGACCGCGTCTACCGCTCCTCCATGGGCGTCGTCTCGGGGGTACTGCTGCTCGCGCTGACCGCCTGGCTCTGCGGTGACGCCGTGGTGCGGGGCTCCGGGGACACCCCGTGGATCGCGCTGGCCTCGGCGCTGCTCGCCGTACCGCTGATCGTGGCCTTCACGATCCGCCCCGCCGTCTTCGCCAATGACGACCGCATGCGCGTACGGAACCCCTTCCGGATCATCGAGCTGCCCTGGGCGGCCGTGGACGCGGTCCGCGCCGGCTACTCGGCGGAGGTGCTGGCCGAGGGGTCGAAGTACCAGCTCTGGTCGGTGCCCGTCTCGCTGCGGGAGCGCAAGAAGGCGAACCGGCAGCGGCTGAAGGCGAACCGGGGCCCGAGCGTCCCGGGCGAGCGGCGCGTCGCCCCGGCCGAACCGCAGCGGGCCAGCGCGGACCGGATCGTGGACCAGCTCCAAGAGCTGGCCGAGCGCAGCGCCTCCCGGGCCGGCGCCCAGGGCAGCGTCCGGGTGAGCTGGTCGTACGAGATCATCGCGCCCGCCCTGGCCGGCGCGCTGCTTCTGATCGTCCTCCTCGCCACCCGCTGACCTGGACCCTTTCCGCGTCGAGTGCGCCCCGCCACACCCCCCGCACGGGCGGAACCGGGGCTACCGGGTGGTGCGTCCTCGCAGGTGTGCAGCGCAATGAGGCCGGCGGAAGCGCCGCCACCGCCACCGCCATCCACCTCCGTATCCGACTCATGGCCGGGGCCATGCTGGTCGCCCACCTCCTGGTCGTCGGCTGGCTGACCCTGCGGCCGCTCGACGTGCCCTGGGCCGCGGCGGCCAATCTGACCCCCCTGGAGGGGATCCGGGCGGACCTCGCCCAGGGGCCGCTGGAGGCCACCCGGCGCATCGGCGAGGGGCTGGCGCTGCTGGCCCCGCTCGGGGTGCTGCTGCCTATGGTCAGCGGGCGGCTCGCGCTGTCGACGCTGTCCGCGTGGTCCTCGCTGGCCCGGACCGCCGCCGCGGGCGCCCTGGTCTCGCTGAGCATCGCGATGCTCCAGACCGCCGTCCCGGGACAGGTCGTGGACGTGGACTCGGTGCTGCTGAACACCCTCGGCGTCCTGCTCGCGCACGCGGCCGTCGTACCGGCTCTGCGGGCCCGGCTGCGGCGTTCACACGCGGTTTATCAGGGGACTACCCCGAGGATTTCCAGGGTCGGGCTCGGCCCGTGGACCGACGTTCTGTCGGCGGTCCAGCGGGAGTATTGAGACATCGCAAGGCCGTGCCGGTCTGAAAAGCGATCCCGACGAAGGAGAACCTCATGAGCGCCATTGTCCGCCCCCGTGACGGCCGCTGGATCGGTGGAGTGTGCGCCGGACTGGCCAAGCGCTTCGGAATCTCCGCGAACACGATGCGCGCCATTTTCGTCGTCTCGTGCCTGCTGCCCGGCCCGCAGTTCCTGATCTACATCGCGCTGTGGGTGCTGCTGCCGAACGAGAAGTCCGCCTCCACCGCCTGGTGATCGGCGGCCGCCGACGGCGGCCGCCCCACCGGTCAGCGGGCCTTCTGGACCTTTTCCAGTTGCTTGTCGGTGACCTCCTGCGGCACGTGGGCCTTCTGCCCGGCCGCCGCCACGTTGAGGGCCATCAGCCGCACGACGGTGTCGCCCTCGCGCACGACGACCAGGTGGACCTGCGCGGAGACGCCCTCGGCGGCCGCGGTCGTGGTCCAGCTGACGCTCTCGTCGCCGGTCGTGCGGTAGTCGGCGGCCCGCACCTCGCGGTAGCTGCCGGTCTGCTTCTCGACCGAGGCGGAGAAGCCCGTACCGCAGGCGGCGACGGCGGCCTTGAGCCGGGCGATGAGCGCCTTGGCGTCGCTCTCGGCGTAGGAGCTGACGGAGGCGGAGACGGCGAGCCCGACCTGCTTCTGGGAGCCGACGCCGCGGTTGACGGTCTCGCGCGCGGCCGGGTCCGGCTTGTCGCCCATGATGTCGGCCAGCGGCTGGCAGGCCTTCTTGTCGGCCTGCGGCTGGCCGTCCGGGGCATTGGGGTTCTTGCCCTGTGCGGAGACCTGGTAGCCCGGCAGGTCGCCCTGTTCCAGCGCGGACCGCTCCAGCCTGCTGCCGCCGGTCTTCGGCGTGGCCACCCCGGGTGATCCGGACGCCGCCGGGGCGCCGGGCACGCCGGAGGCCTGGCCCGCGGAGCCCTTGGGGTCCGGTGCCTTGCCGCTCGCGGGGGTGTCCGTACTGCTGCACCCCACGGCCGCGAACAGCAGGGCGGGGACCAGCGCGACCATCGTCGCTCGTGCCTTCATGCGCATGACCGAAACCTCATACCCCAGTGCTGTACCGGCAGTTGGTCGTGATCGTGGCACACGGCACGACGTGGCGCCCACCCGTTCGAAGGGGTGTGCGCCACGTGTGCACGCGTACGATTTCCCGTACGAGGTCGCGTACGGATCAGCCTCCGAGGCCGCTGAGCGGCAGACCGCCGACCAGGCCGGTCACCGGAGCGAGGGCGGCGGCCGGGTCGCTCGACTCCTGGCCGTCCGCGCTCACCTGCTGCTGGCTGGTGACGCCCTGGAGGGCACCGGTGGCCGTGCCCAGCGCGTCGGTGATGCCGACGGCGGGGACTGCGGCCGAGGCGGTGCCGGCGGCGACGGCGGCGAAGGCGGCACCGAGAACGGCGACACCGAGGGTCTTGGCAGCTGACTGCTTCATGAAAACGTGTCCTTGCGACGAGGAATTGGGCGGCTCCGCAAACTAGTCACGTCAAACCCCCGCCCGCAAACATCCTTAAATACGAGAAAGCGCCCGGGAATTGCCTCACCCGGGCGCTTTCAGTACGTCATGCCTTGGCCTACACCGCGACAGAACCGCTGGTGGAAGCGGTCTGCTGGAACAGCCACTCCGACTTCAGCTCCGCGTACCCGGGCTTGATGACCTCATTGATCATGGCCAGCCGTTCATCGAAAGGAATGAACGCGGACTTCATGGCATTGACGGTGAACCACTGCATGTCGTCCAGCGTGTAGCCGAAGGTGTCCACCAGGTGCTCGAACTCGCGGCTCATGCTGGTGCCGCTCATCAGGCGGTTGTCGGTGTTGACCGTGAGCCTGAAGTGCAGCTTTCGCAGCAGACCGATCGGGTGCTCGGCGTACGAGGCGGCAGCGGCCGTCTGCAGGTTCGACGTCGGGCACATCTCCAGGGGGATGCGCTTGTCCCGGACGTACGAGGCCAGGCGGCCCAGCTTCACGGAACCGTCGGCGGCGACCTCGATGTCATCGATGATCTTCACGCCGTGACCGAGGCGGTCGGCGCCGCACCACTGCAGGGCCTGCCAGATCGACGGCAGCCCGAAGGCCTCGCCCGCGTGGATGGTGAAGTGGTTGTTCTCGCGCTTGAGGTACTCGAAGGCGTCGAGGTGGCGGGTGGGAGGGAACCCGGCCTCGGCGCCGGCGATGTCGAAGCCGACCACGCCGTTGTCGCGGTAGCGGTTGGCCAGCTCCGCGATCTCCAGGGCGCGGGCGGCGTGGCGCATCGCGGTCAGCAGCGCGCCGACGCGGATGCGGTTGCCGTTGGTCCGCGCGCGGCGCTCGCCCTCACGGAAGCCCTCGTTGACCGCCTCGACGACCTCTTCGAGGGTCAGGCCGGCTTCGAGGTGCTGCTCGGGCGCGTAGCGGATCTCGGCGTACACGACGCCGTCCTCGGCCAGGTCCTGGGCGCACTCGGAGGCCACCCGGAAGAGGGCCTCCTTCGTCTGCATGACGGCGCAGGTGTGCGCGAACGTCTCCAGGTAGCGCGGGAGGGAGCCGGAGTCGGCGGCTTCCCGGAACCAGATGCCGAGCTTGTCGGCCTCGGTCTCGGGAAGGTTCTCGTAGCCGACCTTGTGGGCCAGCTCGATGATGGTCCCGGGGCGCAGGCCACCGTCGAGGTGGTCGTGCAGGAGCACCTTCGGGGAGCGGCGGATCTGATCCGGGGTGGGCAGGTTGGGGGTCTCGCTCGTCATCTGCGCACTCTAACTCCTACGCGCGTAGAGGAGGTGACGGCCGCGTGCGCCGATATGTAACAGAGACCGCACGGACCGGTGGCGTACACCTCCGGGTCTGAGACTGTTCCGCCATGGCACAGCATGCGCCGCCGGCGCGCGGGGCCCGCCTGGGGCGGGCGGCCGGCGCGAACGGCTCGGTATCGACGGTCAGTGGTGTGGTGCTCCTGCTTCCCGGGACGTCCAGATTGTCCCCCGGTCCGGTACGCCCGCTCGCGCGGGCACTGGCCCGGGCAGGCGGGACGGAAGGGCTGGTCACGCACACCGTCATCCACGGCGGGGACTCCCCCCGGGAGGAGCAGGCGGGGTGGGCGGCGGACGAGGTGGTGCGGCGGTACGGAGACGTACCGGTGTGCCTGGCCGGCTACGACGCGGGGGGCCTGGCCGCGCTGCGGGCGGCGGGACACGACGCCGTCAACTCGATTCTGGCACTGGCCCCTTGCCTGGGGGAGGCGGCCGCGACGGACTCCCCTGAACCGGTGAAACAGCTTTCGGGGCGGCAGGTGTTGATCGTGCACGGCACCAACGACGCGCGCAGCGACCCGGAATCCTCCTTCCGGCTGGCGGCGCGGGCGAAGAAGGCGAATCGTTCGACCTGCCGGTTCGAGGTGCATTCGGACGGGCACGGGCTGCGCGAGCACCAGGCGGAAGTGGTGGCGCTGTCCGTCGACTTCGTCCTGGGGGCGGTGTTCTCGGGCCGGTACTCGCGGCCGGTGACGGACGCCCTGGCCGCGCCCCCGCCGCTGGGCCTGCGGATGCCGCTGGCCTCGGGGTTCGGGAGGTCCCTGCGGGGGTGAGTCACGGGCCCCGCGCGTAGAGTGAGTACGAGAACTCGGGGCTTCACTCCGGGAGGCGATGCATCATGGCCGGACTGGTGTCCAGGAGCTTCGACCAGGCCGACGAGACGCGGCCGTTCGCCGATGGCAAGGGCAGGCTGGACCTGCTGGAGACGGGCGGCCCGGGCGTGGGGCGCTCCGTCTTCGAGCCCGGCTGGAAGTGGTCGGAGCACGTCAAGCCGCTGGCCGGGACGGACAGCTGCCAGGCCGATCACACCGGATACCTGGTGAGCGGCCGCATGAAGGTCGTCATGGACGACGGGGAGAGCGCCGAATTCGGCCCCGGCGACTACATGCGGGTGCCCCCCGGGCACAACGCCTGGGTGCTGGGCGACGAGCCCTGCGTGGTGGTGGACTGGACCGGCTTCGCCAACTACGCGAAGCCCGCCGGCTGAGGCTCGGTGGTCGCGCCGGATCCCGTCCGTACCCGCCGCTCCGCCCCCGCTCGGTCGGAAGGCACCGGTGGATCGGGCGCGACCACCAGATCCACCCCCGTGCAGCCACTGTGCCTGTTCGGTATATGTCGACAGCGCCAGATGAGGCGTCGTCTTGCCGCCTTGCGGGAACACGAGGGGTTTACAAACAGTCACAGATAGGGACGAATAGGCATATGCCAGCCGAGGAAGTCGATCACGCCGGGGCGGCCGGGGAACTGAGCCCCGCGGCCCGGCGCCTCTACGCGTACGCCGTCGAGCGGCACGCCTTCGACACGGCCGAGGCCACCGAGGCCCTGGGCGTGCGCGCGGCCGCCGCGATCACCGAGCTGACCGGCGCGCACCTGCTCCAGCGCTCGCCCGGCGGCGGCCCGGAACGGTGGAGCGCCGTCGCGCCCCGCGCGGCGGCGGCCCGGGCACTGGCCCCGCTGGCCCTGCTCGTACGGGAGACCCACGACGAGATGGACCGGCTGCGCGGGCGGCTGGAGTCGCTGGTGCCCGCGTACGAGGCGGGGACCGCGCACCGGGACCTGAGCGGGTCGGGGCGGCTGGAACTGGTCACGGACCTCGGCGCGGTACGGGGGCTGATCGCGGAGCTGGTCGCGGCGTGCGAGCAGGAGATGCTGACCTCGCAGCCCGGCGGGGGCCGGCCGCTGGAGACGCTGGAGGAGTCGATCGGGCGGGACGAGTCGCTGCTGACGCGCGGGGTCCGGATGCGGACGATCTACCAGCACACGGCGCGCTACTCGCGGCCCACGGCGGCGTACGTCGAGCGGGTGACCGCGCTGGGCGCGCAGGTACGGACGCTCGGCGACGGGCTGATGCGGATGCTGGTCTTCGACGGCCACACGGGGGTGATGGCGGTGCCGGAACGCAGCGGGGCGGCGCTGGTGGTGCGCGAGCCGAACGTCGTGCACTTCATGACGTCGGCCTTCGAGCGGTCCTGGCTGGGGGCGGATCCCTTCCCGACGTCGGTGAGCCCGGAGGCGGCGCGGTCGCTCTCGGACGAGCTGCGGCAGACGATCGTCCGGCTGCTGTCGGAGGGGCTGGAGGACAAGGTGATCGCGCGGCGGCTGGGCATGTCGGAGCGGACGTGTCAGCGGCACATCGCCGAGATCATGCGGGCGGTCGGGGCGAAGTCCCGCTTCCAGGCGGGGTACTTGCTGGGGCCGCCGCCTACCGGGCCGGCTGCGCCGGACGAATCCAGCCCCGCCGGCGATTGAGGCGCGGGGTCCGGGGCAGAGCCCCGGGTCCGGGCGCAGCCCGGTTAGTCCCCGTCGCGGCTCGGCGCCTCCAGTTCGGGAAGCAGGCGCCCTCTGCGGGACAGCAGGAAGCGTTTGAACTCCGCCACCGGTGGGGTGTCGGGGTGGCCGTCGAGCCAGGCGACGCCGATCTCGCGGGCGGCGCGCGGGGCGGTGACCGTCAGTTCGACCACCCCGGGGCGGGCCACGGCCGGGGGTGGCAGGAGGGCCACGCCGAGACCGGCGGCGACCAGGCCGCGCAGGGTTTCGGCCTCCTCGCCCTCGAAGGCGACGCGGGGGGTGAACCCGGCCTCCGCGCACAGGTCGTCGGTGATGCGGCGCAGGCCGTAGCCGGCTTCCAGGGTGACGAAGGTTTCCTCCGCGGCCTCGGCGAGACGGATGCGCTTGCGCCCGGCGAGCCGGTGGTCGTCGGGGACGACCAGGCGCAGGCGCTGTTCGTCGAGGCGGCGGGCGACGAGGTCGGGGGCGTCGGGGAGCGGTGAGGTGAGGCAGAGGTCGAGTTCGCCGGCCCGGAGCTTCTCCAGCATGGCCTCGCCGTAGTTCTGGACCAGCGAGAAGCGCACGCGCGGGTGGTCGGCACGGAAGGCGCGGATGAGGCCGGGCACGGTCTCGGACCCGAGGGTGTGCAGGAAGCCGAAGGCGACCTTGCCGAAGGCCGGGTCGGCATCCAGCTGGACGGATTCGGCGGCGCGGGCGATCCCGTCGAGGGCCTGTTCGGCGGAGGCCAGGAAGGTACGGCCCGCCGTGGTGAGGGCGACGGTGCGGCCCTTGCGGGCGAACAGCGTGACGCCCAGGTCCTGTTCGAGGCGGACCATGGCCCGCGACAGGGTGGACTGGGGGACGCCCAGTTCGTGGGCGGCGCGGGTGACGTGCTCGTGCCGGGCGACGGCCGCGAAGTACGCGAGGCGCGGGGCCAGCAGACGTGTCACGGACAAGTCTTCTTCGTAACGGTTCATCGACATGCGCCGCCCTGAGCTGTGCTGATGCGTGAGTGGATCGATTATCGCGAATCCGTGCATTGGACGCATCAAAAAGGCGGACCTAGGGTTTTCGTATGCCTCCCGCTCATACCGGGGCACCCGTCACCGCGGGTGCCTCCACCTTGCCGTCCCTGGACTCCTCGACCGAGGGCCGGGAACCCGGCCGCCCCGGCTACCGCCGGATGAGCCTCGCGCTCTTCGCCGCCGGACTCGCCACCTTCGCACTCCTCTACTCCACCCAGGCGCTGCTGCCCGCGATCTCCGACGGCTTCGGGGTGACGGCGGGTCAGGCCAGCTGGACGGTGTCCGCGGCCACCGGCGCGCTCGCCCTGTTCGTCCTGCCGCTCAGTGCCCTGTCCGAGCGGTTCGGGCGCACCCGGATGATGACCTGGTCGATGGTGGTGGCCGTGGGCGTCGGCCTGCTGATCCCCCTCGCCCCGAACCTGGAGTGGCTGATCGCGCTGCGCGCCGTCCAGGGCGCGGCGATCGCCGGGATTCCGGCCTCCGCGATGGCGTACCTGGCGGAGGAGGTCAAGCCGAAGGCCCTGGTGGCCGCGATCGGCCTGTTCGTGGCGGGGAACTCCATCGGCGGCATGAGCGGTCGCATCGTCACCGGCTGGGCCGCGCAGTTCGGGGGCTGGCGGGCCGGGCTGGGAGCCGTCGCGCTGATGTCGCTGGCCTGCGCGGTGGCCTTCCTGGTGCTGCTGCCCCGGGCGCGGTTCTTCCGGCCCGCGTCGCTGAACCCGCGCGCGGTGGGCCGTACCGTCTCCGGCCACCTGCGTGATCCGCTGCTGCTGCGGCTGTACGGGATCGGCGCGCTGTTCATGACGGTCTTCGGGGCGGTGTACACCGTCATCGGCTACCGCCTCGTCGACGAGCCGTTCTCGCTCGGGCAGGGCGTGGTCGGGTCGATCTTCCTGATCTACCTGGTCGGCACGGTCTCCTCCGCGGCCGCCGGCCGGCTGGTGGCCCGCACGGGGCGGCGCGGCGCGCTGTACCTGGCCGTGACCACCACCGCGCTGGGGCTGCTGCTGTCGCTGGCCGAGTCCCTGGCGGCGGTCCTGGCCGGGCTGGTCCTGATCACGGCGGGCTTCTTCGCCGGGCACGCGGTGGCCTCCGCCGCGGTGAGCCGGACGGCGAAGACGGGCCGGGCGCAGGCTTCGGCGCTCTACCAGTCGGCGTACTACCTCGGCTCCAGCGCCGGCGGCACCCTGGGCGCGCTCGCCTACCACGGGGCCGGGTGGGCGGCCACGGTCGGCATCGCGCTGCTGGCGGTCCTCGGGGTCGTGTCGATCACCCTGTACGGGTCGCACGCGGCGCGGACGGAGCGGGCACAGCTCGCGCAGCGGCGGATGCCGGCCTCGGCGATGGTCGCGCGCTGACGAAATCTACGCTCACCGCCTGAGCAACCCCCGCTTGTTTTCCGGGCATTCAACACGGAGGACGAACGCTGTCGGAGCAGGGGAGGACCGGATGGGGACGCGGACGAGGGCGCGGGCGTGGGCGACGCGCGTGCGCGGGAAGCGGCGGGCCGTGGTGTGGGGCGGGGCGGCGGCGCTGGCGCTGCCGATGGTGGTCGCGGCGGGCGGGTCGGCGCAGGCCGCCTCCTGCAACCTCACCACCGGCCCGTACCAGCGGCAGGTCGAGCAGTTCCTGGGGCGGCCCGTGGACGGCAGGCAGTCGGCGGCCGACTGCGCGGCCGTCAGGGCGTTCCAGGCGAGCCACGGGATCACCCCGACCCAGGGGTACGCCGGGCCGCTGACCTGGCAGACGATGAGCACGATGCTGGCCCAGCGGGCGGCCGGCAGCACCCCGAACAAGGCGGGCAACTGCCCGACGAACCGCGGGCGGATCGCCTGCGTCGACCTGACGAGGCAGCTCAGCTGGATCCAGGACGGCGCCACCCTGAGGTACGGCCCGGTCCCGGTCCGCACCGGCAAGGACGGCACGGAGACCCGGACCGGCCTGAAGAAGATCTACTACCGCAGCATCAACCACTGGTCGACGATCTACGACGTCTCGATGCCGTACTCGCAGTTCTTCGACGGCGGCATCGCCTTCCACTCGACCACCAAGAGCATGTGGAACCCGCCCGGTTCGGGCGGCTGCGTGAACATGCGGCCCGCCGACGCCAAGGCGTACTGGACCATGCTGGGCAAGGGCGAGGACGTCTACGTGTACGGCCGCAAGCCCGGCACCTAGTGCGCGGTCCGCACGGCGGTCTCGGCTGCGGGCGCCGTGCGCAGGCCGTCCAACCTCCGTAGGCTCGCCCGGCGTTGTACGAGGGACAGCCCTGCCACCGCCGCCCCGAGGGCCAGCCAGCCCGCCGGGCCGGCGGTCATCACCGCGCCGGTGAGCAGCAGCGGGCCGGCGGACTTCTGGACGGACTGGGCCATGCCGGCCACGCCGAGGTACGAGGCGCGCGCCTCGCGGGGCGCGAGGGAGACCGCCAGTTCCCAGGAGCTGACCGACCGCATCAGCTCGGCCGCGGTGGCCAACACCGCCGCGGCGAGCAGGGCCGCCGAGGCGGCCCAGACCCCTCCCCCGGCGGCGGTGGCCAGGAGGACGCAGCACGCGAGTGTGGTCAGCCCGTACAGGGCGACCGCTCCCGTGGCCTGGCGGGGGCCTTGGACCTTGGCCGACACGCGCAGTTGCAGGGCGACGACGAGCACGGTGTTGATGACCAGGAAGGCCGGGATCAGGGCGTGCGGCGCCGTGGTGTGGCTCACCAGCCACAGCGGCAGGCCGACCCCGAGGATCGAGTCGTCCAGGTTCATCGGGATGTCCAGCAGGACGAACCGGAGGTAGCCGCGGTCCCGCCAGGGACTCGGCCCGGGCGGGACCGCCGCCCGGCCCGCCCCGCCTTCCCCGGCCGCCGGGCCCGGTTCCTCGTCGCCGGTCGGTGCGGCCACGAGCCCGTGGCCGCGCGGCTCCCGGGTGCGCCACACCAGGACCGCGGCCGCGAGGAAGGAGAGCGCGTTGGCCAGGATCAGGGCGTGGTAGGCGCCCCGGGTCCCGATGGCGAGGCCGATCGCGGCGAGGCCCGCGCCGAGGGCGTATCCGGCGTTCGCCGAACTGCGCGACAGCGCCTGGTAGGTGGCGCGCTGCTCGCCCGCGACCCTGGTGGCGAAGAGCATCTCCAGGGTCTTGGCCGCCCGGTCTCCCAGGTGGGTGAGGGCGAACACGGGCAGCAGCAGGTCGAATTCGGTGACCACCAGCAGCGCGCAGAGGGTCCCCAGGCGGAGCAGGTGGCAGCCGATCAGCAGGGCGCGCACCGGGAAGCGGTCGGCGAGGTGGCCCGCCAGCGGTGATCCGGCGATGCCCGCCACTCCGGCCGCGCCGAGCAGCAGGCCGAGCTGCCCGGCGTCGAGTCCGACGATGAAGGTGAAGTACAGGACGGAGGATGCGGCCCATACGCCCGTGCCCGCGCGGTCCAGCAGCTGGGCGAGCAGCATGATCCGTGCGTCACGGCCCCCCGGCGGCCTGCGCAGCTGCGCGATCAGGCCGGTTTCCCCCCGCCGTGCCTTCCTGATCTCCCCGCCGCGCCGCATCCCTGGCCTCCGCATCCGCCGTCCATGTATCTCGATGTCGAGATACATTGCGGAAGCCTGCCCCACATCAATCTTGACGTCAAGATACTTGATGTCGATAGACAGCCCCGTCCGGCTGCGGCTGTCAGACCCCTCCGGTAGTTTCCGAAGTACGGGAAACCGCCAGGGAGATGAACGGACGTAACGGGATCCCCCTCCCGAAAGAGGGGGCTTTCAGCCCTACCGGCTGAGGGCCGCCGTTACCAGCACCAGCCAACGATCCGTATGTGGAGGTGAACGAAGTTGGCTACGTATCGCGTAGGGCAGAAGACCCACCCACCTGTGCTTCCTCAGCAGTTGGCTCTGGAATTCGAGTCAGCAGACACCCCCCGGATCGGGGACGAAACGGGACTCGAAGGCCGTAAGGCACCCGGCGCGGTACATGTGCGAGGGGAGATGCCCGACGCTTCACCTGGCGCCGGGCGCGTCACCCCCAACCGTGAGGTTGGGGAGAAGGCCCATGAAGGCCACCCCGTCGTGTTCGTCCTGGACAAACACGGCACACCGCTCCAACCCACCAGCCCCGCGAGGGCCCGCAAGCTCCTCCATCAGGGCAGAGCCGTCGTGGCCCGGCACACCCCGTTCGTGATCCGGCTGAAAGACCGCACCGCCGGCGAGTCACAGATCGATGCCGCACCAAATGGAACCGGCAGCGGACCGGTACTCCCAAAACCCACACGTTGGACGCCCTGTGCGTCGGCCACCTCGACGCCGTCTCCCGTACCCCAGCCCGCATCCTCGCCGTCGCCGCAACCGGGCGTGGCACCTATACCCGCACCCGCACCGACAAGTACGGCTTCCCCCGTCTGCGTCTGCCCAGGCAGAAGACGTTCTTCGGCTACCAGACCGGAGACCTCGCCCGCGCCGTCGTCCCCACCGGCAAGAAGACCGGCACGCACACCGGCCGTATCGCCGTCCGCGCCACCGGCAGTTTCAACATCAAAAATGTGCACGGACTCATCCAAGGCATCGGGCACAAACACTTCCACCTCCTCCAACGAGCCGACGGCTACGCCTACACCGCCCGACCCGAAGGCCCCACTGTTGCCATCTGACCTCCACAGGAGGAGCGAAGAGACCTCCGGCGCTCCGCGCCTCCGCCCCAAGGATTCGTTTCCTCCCCCAGCCAAAGCAGGGGCATCCACGAAAGAAGCCCGATGAGCGACCTCGCCACCAGCACGGACCTCGACGCGGCGATGGACCGCTACCGCGTCGAACTCACCGGCTACTGCTATCGGATGCTCGGCTCCTCCTTCGACGCCGAGGACGCGGTGCAGGACACGTACATCCGCGCCTGGCGCAGCCACGAGAAGTTCGAGGGCCGCTCCTCGCTGCGGTCGTGGCTGTACCGGATCGCCACCAACGTCTGCCTGGACCTGCTGAACGCCGGGAACAAGCGGGCCCGCCCGATGGACCTGACCGCCCCGCAGCACCAGGCCTCCGCCGTGCTCAACGAGCGGCCCGAGGTGACCTGGCTGGAGCCGGTCCCGGACGGCCGGGTGCTGCCGCAGACCGCCGACCCCGCCGAGATGGCCCTCGCCAAGGAGTCCGTCCGGCTGGCCTTCGTCGCGGCGCTCCAGCACCTGCCGGCCAAGCAGCGGGCGGTGCTGATCCTGCGCGAGGTGCTGGCCTGGAAGGCGGACGAGGTCGCGCGACTGCTGGACACCACGGTGGCGTCGGTGAACAGCGCGCTCCAGCGGGCCCGGGCCACGCTGGCCGGGCACGGGCTGCGCGAGAGCGACCCCGCCGACCCGCTGGACGCGGACCAGGCGAAGCTGCTGGAGCAGTACCTGGCCGCCTTCGAGGCCTATGACATCTCACGGCTCACCACGCTCCTGCACGAGGACGCGGTGCTGTCGATGCCGCCGTTCGACCTGTGGCTCCGGGGCCACGAGGACATAGCGGCCTGGCACCTGAACCAGGGCATCGGCTGCAAGGGCTCGCGGCTGGTCCCGACGACGGCGAACGGCATGCCGGCCTTCGGCCAGTACCGGCCGGCCGCCGACGGGAAGGGCCACACCCCGTGGGCGCTCCAGGTCCTGGAGATCTCAGACGGCAAGATCACCGGGCTCAACGCCTTCCTGGACACCGCCCGGTGGTTCCCGCTCTTCGGTCTCCCCGAGCAGCTCGACGAGGCCCAGGAGGTCCAGTAGCCCGCGGTAGGCGGGGCCGACCCCGGTGACGGTGAAGCCCCCGCCGCGACCTCGGGCGGTCAGCCGCAGCCGGGCGAGCGCCTCGACGGCGCCGAGCCCGGGCTCGGTGACGGCGCCCGCGTCGCACACCACGGCGGTCGCCCCGTCCTCGTACAGCCGGGCCAGCCGCGCGCACAGCCGCGCGGCGTCGTGTCCGGTCGGGCTGGGTCCGGGCAGGACAAGTCGTCTGATCGTCACGAGGGGGTGACTCCCCTGCCTGCCGAAACTCATCGGGGGCAAGCACAATGGCCTGATGGATCACCCCGCCTACTGGGACCCGATGCCCACCGCGCACGCGCTCACGCCGTCCGATGCGTCAAGTCGGTTCCCGACGTTCACGGGGAAGTGGGCGGAGCGGAACTGGCGCAACGTCCCCGGCCCGTTCTACGGCGCGGACACCGACTGCATGGAGATGGGGCGGTGCGAGGCCCCGCACCACGTGGCCTACGACGGTGAGCACGAGTTCGTGTTCCGGCAGCCGGTGAACGCGGCCGAGACCCGGCGCCTCGTAGCGGCGGCCGAGCTGGAGCTGTACTCCGGCTACGCCTTCGACGGCGACGAGCACTGGACCCCCGAGGCCGTCCGCGACTGGTGGCGGGACCGCGGCCGGGTGCGCGAGTGGGCCGTGGCCGCCGCGGTCGAGTGGGCCGGTTACGACGAGGATCCGCGGTACTTCGCGCACTACCACGAAGCCGCGCAGGGCCACCGGGACTTCGTCGCCCACATCGACGACGGCCTGGAGGCGTACCTGCGCGGCTACTTGTTCTGGCTGGAGCAGCGCCGCGAGCCCTTCCCGCGCGAGACACTCCCCGGCCTGTGAAAAGACGCCGGCGCGGCTCCGGACGGGGAGCCGCGCCGACGAGACCAGGGCCCGGGATCAGGCGATGCGGTCCAGCACGATCGGCGTGGCGGAGAAGGCCGTGCCCGCCGGAGCGATGTCGTAGCCGCCCTCCAGCGCCGCCAGGGCGTACTCGAACTTCTCCGGGGTGTCCGTGTGCAGGGTCATCAGCGGCTGGCCCGCCGTGACGGTGTCGCCCGGCTTCGCGTGCAGCTCGATGCCGGCGCCCGCCTGCACCGGGTCCTCCTTGCGGGCGCGGCCGGCGCCCAGGCGCCACGCGCCGACGCCGACGCCGTACGCGTCCAGGCGGGTCAGGACGCCCGAGGCCGGGGCCGTGACCACGTGCTGCTCGCGGGCCACCGGGAGGGCCGCGTCCGGGTCGCCGCCCTGCGCCGCGATCATCCGGCGCCAGTGGTCCATCGCGGAGCCGTCGGCCAGGGCCTTCGCCGGGTCGGCGTCCTTGATGCCCGCCGCCTCCAGCATCTCCTGGGCGAGCGCGATGGTCAGCTCGACCACGTCCGCCGGGCCGCCGCCCGCCAGGACCTCCACCGACTCGCGGACCTCCAGCGCGTTTCCGGCGGTCAGGCCGAGCGGCGTGGACATGTCCGTCAGGAGCGCGACGGTCTTGACGCCCGAGTCGGTGCCCAGGCCCACCATGGTCCGCGCCAGTTCCCGCGCGTCCTCGATGTTCTTCATGAAGGCGCCGGTGCCGACCTTCACGTCCAGGACGAGCGAGCCCGTGCCTTCGGCGATCTTCTTGGACATGATCGAGGAGGCGATGAGCGGGATGGCCTCGACCGTGCCGGTGACGTCGCGCAGGGCGTAGAGCTTCTTGTCCGCCGGGGCCAGACCGTCGCCCGCGGCGCAGATGACCGCGCCGGTGGTGTCCAGGACGTGCATCATCTCCTCGTTGGAGAGCAGCGCGCGCCAGCCGGGGATGGACTCCAGCTTGTCGAGGGTGCCACCGGTGTGGCCGAGCCCGCGGCCCGACAGCTGCGGCACGGCCGCGCCGCACGCGGCGACGAGCGGGGCCAGCGGGAGGGTGATCTTGTCGCCGACGCCGCCCGTGGAGTGCTTGTCGGCGGTCGGGCGGGAGAGCGAGTCGAAGTTCATGCGCTCGCCGGAGGCGATCATCGCCGCGGTCCAGCGGGCGATCTCGGTGCGGTTCATGCCGTTCAGCAGGATGGCCATCGCCAGCGCCGACATCTGCTCGTCGGCCACGACACCGCGGGTGTACGCGTCGATGACCCAGTCGATCTGCTCGGGGCTCAGCTCACCGCGGTCCCGCTTGGTCCGGATGACGGAGATGACGTCCATGTGGTGCTTCCTTCTACGCGCATAGAGAGAGGGGTTTGCGGAAGTACGACGGCCCTCCGCCCAGGAGGCGGAGGGCCGTCGGCACGGCTATCTCAGGTGGTCGGGCCCGAAGGCCTGCGGCAGCATCTCCGCCAGCGGGAGGACCCCCTTCGGGGTCTCCACCAGCAGTTCCGGTCCACCGAATTCGAAGAGCAGCTGTCGGCAGCGGCCGCACGGGACGAGGATCTCACCCCGGCCGTCGACGCAGGTGAAGTGCGTCAGGCGGCCACCGCCCGTGGCCTGGAGGGAGGAGACCAGGCCGCACTCGGCACACAGGCCGAGCCCGTAGCTCGCGTTCTCGACGTTGCAGCCGACGACCGTCCTGCCGTCGTCGACGAGCGCGGCGACACCGACCGGGAAGCCCGAGTACGGGGCGTAGGCCCGGGACATGGCGTCCCGGGCGGCCTCGCGCAGGGCCTCCCAGTCGACCGTGGGCGCCGCCGTCACTTGCCCTGGCCCTTGCGGTACGGCAGGCCGTCCGCCTTGGGCATCCGCAGCCGCTGCGCCGACAGGGCGAGCACCAGCAGCGTCGTCAGGTACGGGGCCGCGTCCACGAACTGGCTCGGCACCGAGTCCGTCGCCGCGTACCAGAGGAACAGCAGCGCGGCGAAGACCGCCGAGACGCCGGCCTGGACGTACTTCTTCTTGTAGAGCTGCCAGGCGCAGACCAGCACCAGCAGGATCGCGATCAGCAGCAGCATCGCGTGGACGTTCTCGGCGCCACCGCGCAGCTTGAGGCTGTCGATGAAGCCGAACAGGCCCGCGCCCATGGCCATGCCGCCCGGCATCCAGTTGCCGAAGATCATCGCGGCGAGGCCGATGTAGCCGCGACCGCCGGTCTGCCCCTCCTGGTAGATGGGGCTGGCGACGATGGACAGGAACACGCCGCCGAGGCCGGCCAGGCCGCCCGAGACGATCACGGCGATGTACTTGTACTTGTAGACGTTGACACCCAGCGACTCCGCGGCGACCGGGTTCTCACCGCAGGAGCGGAGCCGCAGGCCGAAGGTGGTGCGCCACAGGACCCACCAGGTGGCGGGGATCAGCAGCAGCGCGAGGATCGTCAGCAGCGAGATCTCGGTGACCAGGCCGCCGATGACGCCGGCGAGGTCCGAGATGAAGAACCAGTGCTTGCCCTGGAGGTCGGACATCCAGTCCGAGAGGCCCGGCACCGTGATCTTGGTGATCGGCTCGACCTGCGGGGACTGCTTGGAGGAGCCGCCCGGCGCGTCGGCGAACGTGAAGTTCGACAGGTACTGGGTGAAGCCCAGCGCCAGGATGTTGATGGCCACGCCGGAGACGATGTGGTTCACGTTGAAGGTGACCGTGATGATCGCGTGCAGCAGGCCGCCGATGGCACCGCCGAGGATGCCGAGCGCGACGCCCGTCCACGGGCCCCACTGGTAGCCGGCCCAGGCACCGAACCAGGTGCCGAGGATCATCATGCCTTCGAGGCCGATGTTGACGACACCGGCGCGCTCGGCCCACAGGCCGCCGAGGCCGGCGAGGCCGATCGGCACGGCCAGCGAGAGGGCGCCGGAGACCTGGCCGACCGAGGTCAGGTCGTTGGCACCGCTGATCAGGCGGACCAGCGAGACCAGCGCGAGGCCACCCGCGACGATCAGCATGATCCAGGGCAGGGTGAGCTTCTTGCGGCCGCCGGACTTCTTCGGGGCGGCGGCCGTCGCGGAAACGGTGCTGGTGCTCACGCCGCGACCTCCTTCTCGGTCTTGATGGCGTGGCCTGCGGCCAGTTCCTCGCCGACCTTCTGCTGCTGGCGGCGGATGCCGTAACGGCGGACGAGCTCGTACGAGACGACGACCGCGATCACGATCAGGCCCTTCATGATCGTGCCGATCTCCTTCGCGTACCCGGCCTGGTCGAGCGAGGCCGAGGCCTTGTCGATGAAGGCCATCAGGAACGCGGCGAAGAGGATGCCGATCGGGCTGTTGCGGCCGAGCAGCGCGATGGTGATGCCGGTGAAGCCGACGCCCACGGGGAAGCCCAGGTTGTACGTGTGGGTCTCGCCCAGCAACTGCGGCATGCCGGAGAGACCGGCGACCGCGCCCGAGATCAGCATCGAGGTGATGATCATCTTCTTGGCGTCCACACCGGAGGCCTGGGCGGCGGACTCGCTGGCGCCGGTGGCGCGCAGGTCGAAGCCGAAGCGGGTGCGGTTGAGCGTGAACCAGTAGACGATGCCGAGGGCGAACGCCACGAAGGTGAAGCCGTAGATCTCCAGGCCGTCACCGATCGTGAGGGCGGGGAACCAGCCGGACTCGGCGATCTCGCCCGTGGTCAGGTCGTTCGAGCCCTCGGGCTGGACGCCGAGGTTCTTCGGCAGGATCAGCCAGGCGATGAGGCTGGTCGCGATGGCGTTGAGCATGATCGTCGAGACGACCTCGCTCACCCCGCGCTTGGCCTTGAGCACACCCGCGATGCCGGACCAGAAGGCACCGGTCAGCATGGCGACGAGCACGATCACGAGGATGTGCAGCGGCCCGGGCAGCGTGACGGCGGTGCCGACCAGCGCGGAGATCATCGCGGCGAGGCGGTACTGGCCGTCGACGCCGATGTTGAAGAGGTTCATCCGGAAGCCGATGGCCACGGCCAGGGCTGCCAGGTAGTAGGTGCCCGCCTGGTTCACGATGAGGACCTGGACGTCCTCGTAACTGGCGTTCTCCACCATGAGGCGCAGCGGCTCGATCGGGTCGATGCCCGTCGCCCCCAGCACGATCATGGTCAGCGCGAAGGCGGTGACCAGCGCGAGCACGGGCCCGGCGAAGCCGAGGATCAGCCGGTCCTTGTCGAATTTCTTCATCGGGCCTCGTCCTCCGGTGCGTCGGTACCGGCCTCGGTACCTGCGGCGGAGTGGTTGTCGGTTGCTTCCAGGTGCCCGGAGGCGGCGCCCGTCATCGCGGTGCCGAGCTCCTCCGGGGTGACGGTCGCCGGGTCGGCGTCCGCGACCAGGCGGCCGCGGTAGATCACCCGCAGGGTGTCGGACAGGCCGATCAGCTCGTCCAGGTCCGCGGAGATGAGCAGGACGGCCAGGCCCTCGCGGCGGGCCTCGCGGATCGCGTCCCAGATCTGCGCCTGCGCACCGACGTCCACACCGCGGGTGGGGTGGGCGGCGATCAGGAACTTCGGGTTGTGGCTCATCTCGCGGCCGACGATCAGCTTCTGCTGGTTGCCGCCGGAGAGCGAGGCCGCGGTGACCTCGATGCCGGGCGTGCGGACGTCGTACTCGCGCACGATCCGCTCGGTGTCCTTGCGGGCGGCCTTCGGGTCGAGAATGCCGCGCTTGGAGTTGGGCGCCTCGGTGACGTGGCCGAGGATCCGGTTCTCCCACAGGGAGGACTCCAGCAGCAGGCCGTGGCGGTGGCGGTCCTCGGGGATGTACCCGATGCCGGCCACGCGGCGCTTGCGCGTCGCGGCGGTGGAGATGTCACTGCCGTCCAGCGTGATCGTTCCGCCGTCCGGGATGCTCATGCCCATGAGGGCCTCGATGAGCTCCGTCTGGCCGTTGCCCTCGACGCCCGCGATGCCGAGCACCTCACCCTTGTGGATGGTGAAGTCGATGCCGGCCAGTACCTCGCGGACGACACCGTCGGGGTCGGTCGCGGCCAGCCGCAGGCCGTCGACCTGGAGCATCGGGGTGGTGGTCACCGTGGACTCGCGGGTCTCGGGCGACGGCAGCTCGGAGCCGACCATCAGCTCGGCGAGCTGCTTGGTGGTGGCGGTCTTCGGGTCCGCGGTGCCGACCGTGGTGCCGCGCCGGATGACGGTGATGTCGTCGGCGACCTTCAGGACCTCGCCCAGCTTGTGCGAGATGAAGATGACGGTCAGGCCCTCGGCCTTGAGCTCGCGCAGGTTGTCGAAGAGCGCGTCCACTTCCTGCGGCACGAGCACGGCGGTCGGCTCGTCGAGGATGAGGATCTTCGCGCCGCGGTAGAGGACCTTGAGGATCTCCACGCGCTGCCGGTCGGCGACACCGAGGTCCTCGACCAGGGCGTCGGGGCGCACGCCGAGGCCGTACGCGTCCGAGATCTCCTTGATCTTCTTACGGGCCTTGGCGCCGATGCCGTAGAGCTTCTCGCCGCCGAGAACCACGTTCTCCAGGACGGTGAGGTTGTCGGCCAGCATGAAGTGCTGGTGCACCATGCCGATGCCGCGGGCGATGGCGTCGCCGGGGCTGGTGAAGGAGACCTGCTCCCCGTCGATGGCGATGGTGCCCTCGTCCGGCTTCTGCATGCCGTAGAGGATCTTCATCAGGGTCGACTTGCCGGCGCCGTTCTCGCCGATCAAGGCATGGACCGTGCCCTTGCGGACGCGGATCGCGATGTCCTTGTTGGCGACGACGCCGGGGAAGCGCTTGGTGATGCCGTGCAGTTCCACGGCGGGGGGCGGGCTGGACGCGTTGATGACGCACTCTCCTTGGCGCGGAAGGAGCGGAAGGCAGGGGGACAGGGCAGAGATCGACCGGGCGGGTGGCGGGAGCTGGACGGTATCGCGTCCACGATGCTTCTACGCGCGTAGCTCTGTCGGAAGTGAAAACTTGCGGCCACACAGGCCACTTGGTCACGAAACGTGGCTCGGGGCCCGGGAGCGATCGAGACCGCTTCCCGGACCCCGGAGACCAGGACTACATGTCAGAGACGGCCTTACGGCGCGGTCTTGACGGTGATCTTCTTGGCGATGATGTCGGCCTTGGCCTTCTCCACCGCGGCGATGACGTCGGTCATCTCCTTGTACTTCGGGTTGGAGTCGGCCAGGCCGACGCCGTCCTTGTCCAGGCCGTAGCGGATCTCACCGGTGGTCGGCTTGCCGTCCTCGACCGACTTGATCAGGTTGAACACGGCGTCCGCGACGTCCTTGGTGACCGAGGTCAGGATGGCGTCCTTGTACTTCGCCAGACCGGCCTGGTTGTACTGGTCGGAGTCGACACCGATGGCCCACTTGCCCTTGGCGGAGGCGGCCTCGATGGCACCCGAGCCGGCGAGACCGGCGGCGGCGTAGACCACGTCGGCGCCACCCGCGTCGAGCTGACCCTGCGCGGCGGCCTTACCGAGGTCGGGCTTGGAGAAACCGTCGAAGTTCGGCGGCTGGGTCAGGTAGGCGGAGAGCACCTTGGCGTTCGGGTTGGTGTCCTTGACGCCCTGCGTGAAGCCGGCCTCGAACTTCTTGATCAGCGGAACCTCGACACCGCCGATGAAGCCGACCGTGCCGGTCTTGGACACCTTGGCGGCGGCGACGCCGGCCAGGTAGGAGCCCTGCTCCTCGTTGAAGACGAGGTTGGCGATGTTCGGACCGGTCACCGAGGTGTCGTCGATGATGCCGAACGTGGTGTTCGGGAACTTCGGCGCGACCTTCTTGATGGCCGGGGCGTAGGAGAAACCGACACCGATGACCGGGTTGTTGCCCTTGCGGGCGAGCTCGGTCAGGCGCTGGACCTTGTCGGCCTCGCCCTCACCGTCGGTGGGCTCCGCCTCGGCGCCCTTGATCTTCAGATCGGTTTCGGCCTTCTTCAGGCCCGCGTAGGCGGCGTCGTTGAACGACTGGTCGCCGCGGCCACCGATGTCGTACGCGATGGCGGCGCTGGCGGCGGCCTTGGTGCCGTCGGAGGACGTGGTGTCCGAGGACTTCTTACCGCCACAGGCGGTGGCCGAGAGGGCCAGCGCCGCGGACGCGATGCCCACGGTGGCGATCCTGGTGATCCGGCGCAAGGGGAGGCTCCTTCAAAACCTGACCGAAGCGCCACGACCGGCGCTGGTTTCGCGGCGATCGTAACGCGCGTAGATGTCAGTTAAAGGCCCGTTCATGAGTCGTTATCGGATCGTCGTGAACCAGACAGTGACCGATTGGTAACTCCTCACGCGCCCAGCCCTTGTGTACCAAGGGCTGGACACGTCTGCCGGGAGACCCGCACATGTTGTACGGAGTTTGCCCCGGCCTTTACCTGGCGGGCCCGGCGCGCCGCCCGTCCAGCAGCGCCGCGGCCGTGAAGAACTCCACGCCGACGGCGATCGCGGACTCGTCCACGTCGAAGTCGCCGCGGTGCAGGTCACGCTTGGCGGTGTCCCCGGGTGCGCGGACGCCCAAGCGGGCCATGGCGCCCGGGACGTGCTCCAGGTACCAGGAGAAGTCCTCCCCGCCCAGGCTCTGCTCGGTGTCCTCGACCGAGTCGGCGCCGCAGCGGGCCGTCATCGCCTCGCGCAGCAGTTCCGTGCTCACCGGGTCGTTGACCACCGGCGGCACCCCCCGCACGTGGTTGATCTCGAATTTGGCCCCGTGCATGGTCGCGATCTCGTCGATCGCGGCGTGGATCATGTCCGGCGCCTCGTGCCAGGCGGCCAGGTCCAGGCACCGAACGGTTCCGGACAGCTCGGCGTGCATCGGAATGACGTTGCAGGCGTGCCCGGCCTCGATCCGGCCCCAGGTCACGGACATGCCCGAGCGGGCGTCCATCCGGCGGGCCAGCAGGGCCGGTGCGTCGATGGCCACCCGGGCGGCGGCCGTCACCAGGTCGGTGGTCAGGTGCGGCCGGGCGGTGTGTCCGCCGGCGCCGGAGAGGCTGACCTCCAGCCGGTCGCAGGCGGAGGTGATGGGACCGGGCCGCAGGCCGATCCGTCCGGCGTCGACCCGGGGGTCGCAGTGCACGGCGATGATCCTGCCCACCCCGTCCAGGACCTCGGACTCGATGGCGTCGGTGGCCCCGCCCGGGAGCACCTCCTCGGCGGGCTGGAAGAGCAGTCGTACGGGGCGGGGCAGCAGCCCCTGGCGGTCGAGTTCGGCGAGCACGAGGCCCGCGCCGAGGACGACGGTCGTGTGCACGTCGTGGCCGCAGGCGTGGGCGCGGTCGGGGAAGGTCGATCGGTACGAGACGTGCGTCTTGGCATCCGGGATGGGCAGGGCGTCGATGTCCGCGCGCAGAGCCAGCATGGGACGGATCCCGTCCCATGACCCGACGTCACAGATCAGGCCCGTGCCGGACTTCAGCACCCGTGGTCGCAGGCCGGCTTTCTCCAACCGGGCCTTGATCGCCGCCGTGGTGCGGAATTCCTGGTGTCCGAGCTCCGGGTGCATGTGCAAGTCCCGGCGGAAGGCGATCAGTTCGGTACGCAGGTGGTCCGGAAGTTTGCCGGGCAGCTCGGGCCGGTCGGACGCGGCGGGCTGGGCGGTCTGGGACTCGCGGGACATCAACTGGTTCACCCGTTGAAGGGTAGGCGCACGAATGGGTCAACTGGCCGGGGATCACGAAAAGTTCATGCCGTTAGGGGAAAGAAACCCGGCCTCTGGACGCATGACGGGATGCACGCGGGGGTAAACTCGCGCGCTCATCCGGCCGTGGAAGCCGTCTGGGCAGGGAGTCTGCGCACATCACGAGCGGTGTCGGTGACCCCGGCGAGGAAGCTGCGGGCACGCGGGGAGGCGGACCCGGTGAGCCAGGAGGGGTCCACATCGCATACGGCGACGGTGACGCCCGTACCGGTCAGCGCGTACGGCAGGGTGTGGACGACCGTGGACGGAAAGCTGACGATCGTCCGGCCGACGGGACCGCGCCGCGCGATCAGCTCCAGCGGCAGGTCCGGGCGTACGATCTCCAGCCCGGTCGCCCGGCTCAGCGCACGCAGCTTCTCCGGGGACTCCCGGCGGTGCGCGAAGTAGCGGGTGGCGCCGTGCTCCAGGGTCAGGGCGCGCACCGCGTCCAGGTATCGGTCCGGGTCCACCACACCCGTCTCCACCAGCGAGGTGCCGACCAGGTCGGTGCCCTTGGTCAGGCGCGGCGGGCCGAACCGGGCGCGGGTCCAGGCGAAGTCGTTGACCCGCAGCGTCATCCCGCCGTGCGCGGTGACCGGCATCGAGCTGAACACCTCGACGCGCCGCCCGCTGCCCCGGGGCGGCGCGAAGCGGCGCCGCGCGGTCGCCGAGACGGGTGCGTACGCCAGCTCGCGCACCCGGCCGGGCAGCCCCCCGCCGCCGACCCGGTGCCAGCGGACGAGGCGTTCGCCGCGGGCGGTCTGGGCGACGAACTCCATGGTGGCGGTGCCGTCGTCGACCACGACGAGCTCTTCGGCGCGCACGAGCGTGAGCAGCAGCTGCACGTAGCGCGAGAAGGGATCGCCGACGACGACCGTGCGCGCCGCACGTACGTCGCGGGCCAGCGCGGCGAGCGCCTTCAGCGGCGCGAACCGGCTGCCGCGCGCCTCCTGCCACCGGACCTCGTACCCCTCGTCCCGCGCCAGCGCGGCCATCCGGCGCAACTGGCCGCGGGACATGGGGTCGGTGGGCGGCAGGACGACGATCCGCGTCCGCGGTGTGCCCGCGCAGCGGACCTGGCGGGGAACGCCGTCGAGCAGGGGGCGTCCCTCCGCCGGGACGGTGCTGCGGGCGTGGGCCCACTCCAGCACGTTCAGGAGCTGGACCGGACTCTCGACGAACGCCAGCGTGGGGCCGGAAGGGGTCACCGCGTACTCCTTGTCTGGGTGGGGCGGACCGCAGGTCAGACGGCTGCCAGCTCGCCCCGGACGCGGCGGAGCTTCTTCATGGGGCCGAGCTCGGACTCGTAGACCCGCTTGACCCCGTCGCCGAGCGCGGTCTCGATGGTGCGGATGTCGCGGACCAGGCGGGCGAGGCCGCCGGGCTCGACGGAGGCCGCCTGGTCGGAGCCCCACATCGCGCGGTCGAGGGTGATGTGGCGCTCGACGAAGGTGGCGCCGAGGGCGACGGCGGCGAGGGTGGTCTGCAGGCCCGTCTCGTGGCCGGAGTAGCCGATCGGGACGTTGGGGTACTCCTCCCGGAGGGTGTTGATCACCCGCAGGTTGAGCTCCTCGGCCTTGGCCGGGTACGTCGAAGTGGCGTGGCAGAGCAGGATGTTGGCGCTGCCGAGCACCTCCACCGCGTGGCGGATCTGCTGCGGGGTGGACATCCCGGTGGAGAGGACGACGGTGCGGCCGGTGCCGCGCAGGGCGCGCAGCAGCTCGTCGTCGGTGAGGGAGGCGGAGGCCACCTTGTGGGCGGGGACGTCGAACTTCTCCAGGAAGGCGACGGCCTCGGTGTCCCACGGGGAGGCGAACCAGTCGATGCCGCGCTTGGCGCAGTGCTCGTCGATGGCGCGGTACTCCTCCTCGCCGAACTCGACCTTGTGCCGGTAGTCGATGTAGGTCATCCGGCCCCAGGGGGTGTCGCGCTCGATGTCCCACTGGTCGCGCGGGGTGCAGATCTCCGGGGTGCGCTTCTGGAACTTCACGGCGTCGCAGCCGGCGTCGGCGGCGGCGTCGATGAGGGCGAAGGCGTTGCCGAGGTCGCCGTTGTGGTTGATGCCGATCTCGCCGACGACGTAGACGGGGTGGCCGGGGCCGGCGGTGCGCGATCCGAAGGTACGGAGGCGGGAGTCGGGCGTGGAGGTCATGGCAGGGGGCGTCCTTCGGTGCGGGGATGCGAGGGGCAGGGGTGCGAGGGGTGTGGGCTGCGGGTCGGGGCGTGCGTCGGGGCGTGCGTCGGGGTGTGGGTCGAGCAGGGGGGCCAGGAGCCGGGCGCGGGCCAGGTCGTGCGGGTCGTCGATCTCCAGGACCCGCGCGGGATCGGTGGCGACGGGAAGGACGCGGCCGAAGAACCGGTGGCGGGCGGTGCGGAAGCCGGCGGCGTCCATGGCGTAGGCGGCGCCGGTCTCCAGCAGGTCTTGGGGGCGGTCCTGGCGGCGGGGGCGGTACGTCGTCTCGTGGTTGACCCCGGTCCCGGACCCGTCGGCGTCCTCCCGCCAGAGGAATCCGTGGAAGGGGGCCACGGTCAGGGCCGAGTCGGCGGCGCCGGTGGCCACGGTGGCGGCGACGGCCTCCACCTCCCCGGGCGTCAGGAAGGGGCTGGTGCACTGGACGAGGAGGACCACGTCCACGGTGAGGGAGTGCAGTTCCTCGAAGGCGGCGAGCGCGTGCAGGACGGCGGCCTCGCTGCTCGCGGTGTCGCCGGAGATCGCGGTCGGGCGGGCGATCACGTCGGCGCCGGCGGCGCGGGCTGCGGCGGCGATCGCCCCGGAGTCGGTGGAGACCACCACGTCGGTGACGGTCGGCGCGGCGCGGCAGGCCCGGACGGCGCGGGCGACGAGCGGGGTGCCGGCGACCTCGGCGAGGTTCTTGCCGGGCACGCCCTTGGAGCCGCCGCGCGCCGGGATCACGGCGAGGACCCTCACAGTTCCCCCAGCCTGCGGATCGCCGGGGCCACGCGCTGCACTCCGTGCCGGTACGCCCCGCGGGCGGCCTCGCGCAGGTGGGCGCGGAGCCGGCGGCGCAGCCGGGACTCCCCCGCCTCCTGGCGCACCGCGCCGGGCAGCGGGGTGCCGTCGGGTGCGAGATGGTGCCGGGCGAGGATCCCGGGCAGGTACCGGGGGGCGGTGGTGAGCGTGTAGTACGGCGCCGGGGCGGGCAGTCGGGCCGCGGCCACCAGCCCGGCGACCTTCGCCCGGGCGACGGCGTACGCGTCCCCGCCCGCGGCGGAGCCGGCGGCGGGCCCGGGCACGTCCGCAGCGGCAGGACCGGCCGTGCCGACAGGTCCGGCCGGACCGGCCGGGCCCGGGAGGACGCCCTGGGCCGCCAGCCAGACCGGATCCCCCTGCGGGAGCAGGCCGGAGTCGAGCTGGTCCCACGAGGCCAGGCAGCCGGAGCCCAGGAAGTGGTGGTTGCCGAGGGCTTCGCGGATGCCGAGGTCGGTGAGGATCGCCGTCGGGATGGACCGGTGCAGGGACTCCAGGGCGGCGGTGGAGGACACGGTGACCAGCAGGTCGGTGCCGTCCAGGACCTCGCCCATGTTCCCGTACACCAGGCGGCAGTTGGCGGGCAGGCCGCCCGGGATCCGCTCTGCGAGCCGCTGGTACGGCAGCTCCTCCAGGTGCGTGGTGTGCTCTCCGGGCTTGCTGCGCAGCTTGATCAGCACCTCGCGGTCCGGGTGCAGCCGCGCGTGCCCGGCCGCCCGCTCCAGCAGGTAGGCGCGGTCGGCGCGGCTGTCGGGGACGGAGGGCTGGACGGCGAAGACCACGGTGTGGGCCCTGCTCCCGGCCGGTTGGTACGGCTCCCCGCCCAGGAAGGGCAGCGCGGTCTCGGTGACGGCGCCCGCGTCCGCGCCGACCCCCTCGTACACGGCGCGGAAACGCTCGGCGTCGTGGCGGGAGTTGGCGAGGACGAGGTCGGCTCCGTGCCGCAGCAGCAGCCCGTCGGCGAGCTTCTCGTACACGACGCCCACGTAGCCGGTGACGAGTACGGGGCGTTTCGCCGGGGCGGGCCACAGCGCGCGGGCCCCGTGCAGGACGGCCTGGACGGCTCCGCCGACGAGCGCGAGGACGACCACGTCGTAGCCCTCGCGTTCGATCCCGGCGAGGAACTCGGCGCAGGTCACCTCGGTCAGCCGGTCGGCCGTCACCCCCACCTCGCCGAGCTGGCGCGCGGTGGGTGTGGCGCGGCCGCGCAGCAGGTATCCGGTGAGCTGGTGGTCGGGCACGAGACGGCGGGCGGTGAGTGCGCCCCATTTCCATCGCGTATCGGAATCGGCGAGTACGGCGACGCGTTTGCGTTCTGGCACGCGGCAGAACGTATTCCGGGATTTCGGTGATCGGCCCAACGAGCGCACAACAGCGGGTTAACAACGCGTCGACGAAATGCGAAAGCGTGCGGGTTAACTCGCCCGCCCCGCGCCGTTCACGTGGAATCCGCGTCCGGGCCACAGTGAATGCCGGGCGGCGCCCTAATGTCTCGCAGGTGCCCAAGCTCTCTGTTGTCGTGCCGTTCTACAACGTGCAGACATACGCACCGGATGCCCTGAAGAGTCTCGCGCTCAACGCCCGGGAGGATTTCGAGTTCCTGCTCGTCGACGACTGCTCGACGGACGGGACGCCCGACCTGCTGGAGCGGGCGGCGCGCGAGCTGCCGGGGGCGGTGCACCTCAGACACGGGCGGAACGGCGGCCTGGCCACCGCGCGGAACACCGGTCTGGACGCGGCCCGCGGCGAGTACCTCGCCTTCCTGGACGGGGACGACTGGCTGGCCCCCGGCCACCTGGCCCGCACGCTGGCCACCATAGAGGCTCTGAGCTGCGATTTCGTGCGCACCGACCATGTGAAGTGCACCGGCCGGCAGCGGAGCGTGCAGCGCGTCCCGTACGGCCCGGAGTCGGTCGTCGCCGATCCGCGCACCGCGATCCTGCCCGCCGACCGGGCCACCTCGGTGGACTATCCGTACGCCTGGGCCGGCATGTACCACCGGCGGCTGCTGGAGCGCGGGGTGCTGCACTTCACCGACGGCCTGCGGACGGCGGAGGACCGGCCGTGGATCTGGCGGCTGCACCGGGAGGCGGAGTCCTTCGCCGCGGTCGGACTGCCCGGAATCTTCTATCGGCGCGGAGTTTCCACCTCGCTCACACAGATCGGGGACGAACGGCAGCTCGATTTCATCCGAGCATTTGATCAAGTCCTCGCGGACACCCGCACCGACCGGGAATCCGAGCTGCTGCTCCCGAAAGCCGTCCGAACGTATTGTGCAATTATCGCGCACCATTTCGGATCCATGGAAAGGTACGAACCGGCCGTGGCCAGGAAACTCCGTTCGATGAGCGCGGCCGCGCTCGGCCGCATGCCCCAGGACGTACTTGACCAGGTCCTGGACTCGATGGACGCCGAACGCTCCACCCTGCTGCGCCGCCTGCGCCCGGCCCGTCGCACCCCGTCGGGGGCGACCGTCTGATGCCCACCCAGATCTTCCTGGCCTCCACCCTCTACGGCGCCGCCACCCTCGCGGCCGGCATCGACGCGGGCGGCTTCCCGCCCGCCGACCGCCGGATCCTGCTGACCAGCAACCACGCCGTCACCGCCGAGGTCACCCCCGGGGTCGCGGACATGCCGGGCTTCGCCGCCCTGCGCACCCGCTTCGACGAGGTGCTCGACTGGAACCGCGTCATCGAGCCGCAGCACCCGAGCACCTGGGCCCCCCGGGCGGAGGACGTCCCGCTGTGGGAACGGCAGCTGCGCGCGCTGTGGGGCCTCGGCGAGGACCGCGTCGAGCTGATCGTGGAGTCCCTCCAGGTGCCGCCGGCCCAGACCCTGTGCCGGCTCTTCCCCGGCGCCGCGGTCGACGTCTACGCCGACGGGCTGATGAGCTACGGGCCCACCCGCTTCCGGCTCGACCCGCAGATCGGCATGCGCGTACGGCGGGTGCTCCACCTGGACCTGGTGCCGGGGCTGGAGCCGCTGCTGCTGACGGAGTTCGGGGCGCGGGCGGAGCTGGTGCCGGCGGAGTGCTTCCTCAAGGTGCTCGCGGAGCTGCCCTCGCACGGCGCGGACCTGGACGGCGTCGGGGACGCCCCGGCGCTCCTGCTGGGCCAGTACCTGTCGGCGCTCGATCTCATGTCCCCGGACGAGGAGGAGGAGCTGCACGCCTCGATGGTCCGGGGCGCGTACGCGCTGGGCCACCGCGAGCTGGTCTTCAAGTCGCATCCCAGCGCCCCGGCCGCGTACTCCCGCCGGGCCGCGGCGGAGGCCGAACGGCTCGGCGCCCGGCTCACCGTGACGAGCACCCCGGTGCTGGCCGAGGCCCTCTACCAGCGGCTGCGCCCGGCGCTGGTCGTCGGCTGCTTCTCCACCGGCCTGCTGACGGCCGCCACGCTGTACGGGCTGCCCGTCGCGCGCACCGGGACCGACGCCATACTGGCCCGCCTCACCCCGTACCCGAACAGCAACCGCGTGCCGCTGGCCCTGGTCGACGCCCTGCTCCCGGACCTCGCGGACGCCGAAGCCGTGCGCGCCTGGACGCCCCCGTCGCCCGAGCAGGTCCGGGCGGAGCCGGCCGGGCTGCTCACGGCCGTCGGGTTCACCATGCAGCCGCAGATCCTCGCCGCGCGCAGGCCGGCGGCCGAGGCGTATCTGGCCGGGCACCTGGCCCCCCGCACCTGGCGGTACTTCACCCGCCGCCGGCTGACCGCCCTCGGCCTGCCGGGCGGCATCCCGGCCCGGCTGGCGTTCCTGCCCCGGAGCCGGGCGGTGCGCCGGGCCGTACGGCGGCTCGGGTGGCTGCGCCGCGTCCTGCGCTGACGGCCTTGACCACGGCCTCGGCCGACGCCTCAGCCGGCGGCGAGCTTGGCTGCGAAGCCCAGGAACAGCACGCCCGCCGCCGAGGTCGCCCCGGCCGACAGCCGCTTGCGGCGGCGGAACGCGGCCGAGAGGCGGGTGCCACCGAATATCAGCAGCGTCAGGTACAGGAAGCTGCCGGTCTGCAGCAGGCCGCCCAGGACCAGGAACGACAGGGCCGGGTAGGCGTAGGACGGGTCCACGAACTGCACGAAGAAGGACATCAGGAAGAGGATGGCCTTCGGGTTGAGGAGGCTGATCAGCAGCGCCCGCCGGTAGGGCCGCTCGCTTTCGCCCGGGTCGGCCAGGACGGCGGCCCGCTCCTCCTCCCGCTCCCGGCGCGTGCGCCACAGCGCCCAGGCGCCCCGCATCATGCCCACGGCCAGCCACGCCAGGTACCCGGCGCCGAGGACCTTCACCACGGTGAACACCAGCGGGCTCGCCTGGAGCAGCGCCCCGGCGCCCACGGCGGTCAGCAGCATCAGGACGGCGTCGCCGGTGAACACCCCGGCGGCGGCCTTGTACCCGGTGCGGACCCCGCGGCGGGCCGCCACGGACAGCACGTAGAGCGAGTTCGGCCCCGGCAGCAGAATGATCAGCACCAGGCCGGCGAGGTAGGTCGGAAGATCTGTCACACCCAGCATGGGCAGGAGTGTCCCACACGGTTGCACCTGTCAGTCCAGTCGATTTCACCAGGTGGAATCGACGGGTTCGTACGTCCCCCAGACCTCCCGCAGCGCCCCGCACACCTCCCCCACCGTGGCCCGGGCCCGCAGCGCCTCCTTCATCGGGTAGAGCACGTTCTCCGTCCCGCCGGCCGCCTCCCGCAGCGCCGCGAGCGCCGCCGCAACCGCCGCCCCGTCCCGCTCCGCCCGCAGCCGGGAGAGGGCCGCGCACTGCCGCGCCTCGATGGCCGGGTCCACGCGCAGCGGCTCGTACGGTTCCTCCCGCTCCAGCGCGAAGCGGTTGACCCCGACCACCACCCGCTCGCCGCTCTCGGTCTCCTGCGCGATGCGGTAGGCGTTGCGCTCGATCTCGCCCTTCTGGAAGCCGTTCTCGATCGCGGCCACCGCCCCGCCCTGGTCCTCGACCCGCCGCATCAGGTCCAGGGCGGCCGCCTCCAGCTCGTCCGTCATCCGCTCCACCACGTACGACCCGGCGAAGGGGTCCACGGTGTGCGGCACGTCCGTCTCGTACGCCAGGACCTGCTGGGTGCGCAGCGCGAGGCGGGCGGACTTCTCCGTCGGCAGCGCGATCGCCTCGTCGAAGGAGTTGGTGTGCAGCGACTGGGTGCCGCCCAGCACGGCGGCCAGGGCCTGCACGCCCACCCGTACGAGATTCAGCTCGGGCTGCTGCGCGGTCAGCTGGACCCCGGCCGTCTGGGTGTGGAAGCGCAGCATCAGCGATTTCGGATCGCGCGCCCCGAACTCCTCCCGCATGACCCGGGCCCAGATCCGCCGGGCAGCGCGGAACTTCGCGACCTCCTCCAGGAGGGTGGTGCGGGCGACGAAGAAGAAGGAGAGCCGGGGCGCGAACTCGTCGACGGCCATCCCGGCGGCGAGGGCCGTACGGACGTAGGCGATCCCGTCGGCGAGGGTGAAGGCCACCTCCTGCGCGGGCGAGGCCCCCGCCTCGGCCATGTGGTAGCCGGAGATGGAGATGGTGTTCCACTTGGGGATCTCGGCCCGGCAGTAGCGGAAGGTGTCGGCCGTCAGCCGGAGCGAGGGCTCGGGCGGGAAGATGTACGTCCCGCGTGCGATGTACTCCTTCAGCACGTCGTTCTGGACGGTCCCCGTCAGCTGCGCGCCCGAGATGCCCTGTTCCTCCGCGACCAGTTGGTAGAGCAGCAGGAGCAGTGCGGCGGGCGCGTTGATGGTCATGGAGGTGGAGACCCGGTCGAGGGGGATCCCGTCGAACAGCGTCCGCATGTCGTCGACCGAGTCGACGGCGACCCCGACCTTGCCGACCTCACCGTGCGCGAGCGGGGCGTCGGAGTCGTGTCCCATCTGGGTGGGCAGGTCGAAGGCGACGGACAGCCCGGTGCCGCCGCCCGCGATGAGCTGCCGGTAGCGGGCGTTGGACTCGGTGGCCGTGCCGAAACCGGCGTACTGCCGCATGGTCCAGGGCCGGCCGGTGTACATCGTGGGATAAATCCCCCGCGTGTAGGGGAAGTCGCCCGGTTCGCCCAGTTGGTCCGCCGGGTCCCACCCCGTCAGGTCGCCGGGCCCGTAGACGGGTTCGATCGGGATACCGCTCTCGGTGCGTGCCATGTGACGAAGACCTCCGTGGAGCAACCGGGCCCGGGGCTGATACAACCGTCCCCGCATATCGCTTCGTAAGGCTGCGGACGGTTGCTGGTCACAATGGCGCAACATCCCGGGACCCAGTGCAACTCTCCACGCGCGCGAGGCATCACCTAGATACACGACGTAGAAATCGGGGGACTGCAATGCAGCGCCAAAGAGTCATAATCCGCACGATCGGGGTGGCAACCGCCGTCGCGCTCGCCGCGACCGCCTGCGGGCCGCAGAAAGCTGAGTCCGCCGGCTCCGCTTCCTCGGCTTCGTCTTCGCCCGTGGCGGGCGCCTCCCCCGAAGCCTCACCGTCCGACAACAAGCCCGGCGACGCATCGCCGTCGGCCTCGCCCTCCGCTTCGGCCTCCCCGTCGGCCTCGCCTTCGCCCTCGGTGAAGCAGATCATGGCCAACGGCGACGAGAGCGAGCAGGTGCGCGAGCTCCAGGCCCGGCTGAAGCAGCTCAAGCTGATGACGGTCGCGCCGACCGGCTTCTACGGCTCGAAGACGACGGCCGCGGTCAAGTCCTTCCAGTCGAAGCACAGCCTGAACGCGACCGGTTCGGTCGACGAGGCCAGCTGGAAGAAGATCCAGAGCCTCTCCAAGAAGCCCACCGCCGACGAGCTGCGCCCGCCGACCGTCAACGAGGTCGACGCTCCGGACCCGCGCTGCATGACGGGCCGGGTGATGTGCATCAGCAAGGAGAGCCGCACCCTCGCCTGGATGATCGACGGCAAGATCGTCTCCACGATGGACGTGCGCTTCGGCTCGGAGAACACCCCGACCCGCGAGGGCGAGTTCAAGGTGGACCGCAAGGAGAAGGACTGGGTGTCGACGATCTACCACACGCCCATGCCGTACGCGATGTTCTTCAGCGGCGGCCAGGCCGTGCACTACTCGGCCGACTTCGCGGCCCGCGGCTACGCCGGCGCCTCGCACGGCTGCGTGAACGTCCGGGACAAGGGCAAGCTGTCGGCGCTCTTCAACCAGGTGCAGGCCGGCGACAAGGTCGTCGTCTACTGGTGAGGTCGTGGGCCGGGGGCCGGGACCGGTCTCCGGTCCCTCCTGGTCGAGAAGTAAAGGGCGCGGGCAGGGCCGGGGGAACGTGCCCCGCCCGCGCCGGTTGCGCAGAGCCCAGGGGTACGGGGGGAACCCCGGCTCATGCGCGGCCGATGACCAGTCGGCTCGATATGTACTGCGCCACCGCCTCGAAAAGTGTTACAGGCAGGTCGGCACATGTTTCCGCACCTGTTTCCGCACCTGTTTCCGCACCTGTTTCCGCACAGGCCGGCGCATGTGTCAGCGACCGGTCAGCAGTCCCGTCGAACCCAGCGGAACGGCCGGCGTCAGGCGGCTCGGAGCCCTGAGGGTCCCGTCCTCCTGCGGGGCGTCGCCGCGCTTGGCGCCGGAGTCCCCGTCCAGCACCGTCTCGCAGTACTTCGGAATCCGGGCCAGGCCGTCGGCCAGGCGCGAGAGCCGCTCACGGCGGTCGTCGTTGATGCGGCCCGACCGGTAGTCCTTGCAGAGGTCCACGGCCTTGAGGCGGTTCTCCGTCTCGCGGTCCTTGGTGGGATCTCCGGTGCCGAAGGTGTCCTCGGTCCCGTCCTTGCCGCCCGCGCCGCTCTGGCCGCCCTGGGTGTCCTTGCCCGAGCCGCCGCCGGTCGCCGAGGTGCCCGACGAGGTCCCGGCGCTGTTCCCGGTCCCCGTTGTCGTACGCCCGTCCGCGCCCGGCGACTGCGTCGCGCCCGGGGTGGCCCCGGTGTTCGAGCCGTCCGGCAGCGGGGTGGACCGCAGCGTCGCGGCGGGGCTCGGGGCACCGGTGCCGATGCCCGGCGCCGGGTTCTCGTCGGCGCTGATGGACAGGGCCGGTCCGGGTCCCGCGCTGTCGTGCCGGGAGCGTTCCAGCAGCCCGGCGCCGGCCGCGGCGGCCAGCCCGCCGACGGCGACGCTCGCCAGAGCCGCCGCCAGGCCGAAGCTCACGGTGCGGCGGCGCCGGGGCGCGGGTGCGTGCACATGTGTGCGCGCGTGCGCGGGGACGACGCGGCCGAGATCGATCAGTGGTTCGCCGGGTGCGCCCGATGCGGCTGCCGAGGGGCGGCCCGAGGAACCGCGCGCCACGCGGAAGGCGGCCAGCGCCGCGGCCTCGCCGGGCAGCTCCGTGCCGGCGGGCGGCAGCTCGGCCGAGGGGGCCAGGGCGTCGAGGGCGGCGCGCAGCCGGGCGGCCTCGATGCGGGCCTGCCGGTCGGCGGCCGGACCCACAGGTTCCACCGGTTCGCCGCGCAGCAGTCTGTCCGCCGCGGCTTCGTCCAGCCACCTGTTGCGCTCGTCGGCCATCACATGTCCTTCTGCGTCCGCCAACGTGAATGCGTCACACCGGTTTGTTCCACGAAGCCCCTGCCCCGGCCGCGCTGCGCGGGTACGGCGTCGAGATCCCTCCCGTCCCCGCCGTCCCACGGCTGGCCATCGGCATTATGACCGACCGGCGTGGCCGGGTCGGAGGCGGTGTCCGAGGTCGGCTCGAACCCGCCCTCCAGGCCCTGTGCGGCGAGCAGCTCGGCCAGCTTCTTCAGACCGCGGTGGGCGGCCGTCCGTACGGCGCCGGGCCGCTTCCCGAGGGTCTCGGCCGCGCTCTTGGCGTCCAGTCCGACCACGACCCGCAGGACGACGGCCTCGGCCTGGTCCTGCGGCAGCTGCGCGATGAGCGCCATGGTCCGGCCGGTGGAGAGGGACTCCATCGCCGCGCCCGCGGTGTCGCAGTCGGCGGCCCACGCGGTGAGCTCGGTGTCGTCGCCGCCGATGGCGGGGCGGCGGCCGCGCATGCGGATGTGGTCGAGGGCCCGGTTGCGGGCGATGCGGGCGGCCCAGCCGCGGAAGCGGTCGGCGTCGCCGGTGAAGGAGTCGAGGTCGCGGGCGATCTGCAGCCAGGCCTCCGAGGTCACGTCCTCCGCGTCGCCGTCTCCGACGAGCGTGCGTACGTAACCGAGCAGGCGCGGGTGCACGGCGCGGTACACAGCGCGGAATCCGTTCTCGTCGCCGCCCTGCGCCGCGAGCACCGCGGCGGTCAGCTCCGCGTCGTCCCCCAGCAAAGTCCCCAACCCGTTCACTGTCCTGTACGTGTGGCGCAAATCAGCACGTTACGGCTTTCAAGTACCTCACGTCCACGACTGGTACAACGAGCAACCATTCCTGTGCGGAGCGAGGTGTGACACAAAACGCACTCGGGGCGCTGACAGGGATACGGGCTTGTCGCACGAGTCCGTGACGGACGGCGGCCGGGGCCTCTCCTGTGGGGGGTGGCGGCCTCGGTCGCCCTCCCCGTCCCCGGCTCGCGCGATCCGCGCCAGAGTAAGTGTCCGTCCGTGGCACGGGGCGTCATCCTTTCGGCTCACTTCCGGGTGAAAACCCTGCACGGGTACGACACACCCTGCCTCGCGTCGATAGCGTGGCGGCACATCCGCGCCGCGCCCCGAGGAGCCCCCTGCTGTCCAGCCATCTTCCGGCACAGGCCCGCGGCAGCTCCGACCCTTCCCACGGCTCCGGACTGGTGCGGTTCAACGCCCTGTCCCCCGAAGTCGCCCACGCCGTCCTGCTGCATTGCTGTGGAAGCCGGCGCTGGGCGCACCGGCTGGCCACGCACCGCCCCTACCCCGACACCGGCGCCCTACTCGCCGCCGCGGACGAGGCCTCGTACGACCTCTCGCAGGCGGACCTGACGGAGGCGCTGGCCGCCGAGTGCTCGGCGGAACTGGGGCACGGGGCCCCGTACGCGGCGCTGCTCGCCCTCGACGCGGCCCACGCGGAATACGAGCGGAAGTTCGGCCACGCCTTCGTGATCAGCCTCGACGGGCACCCGCCGGAGGAGCAGGCGGACCAGCTGCTGGCGGCGATACGCCGGCGGATGGGGCACGAGGTGGACGAGGAGCGCTCGATCTCCGCCGACGAGCTGCGGCGCGTCGCGCGGACCCGGCTGGCCGACATGACGCGCTGGCTGACCTCCGCGGATGGGGTATCTGGCGACGAATTCAGGCTATTCGCCCCTGTGGGATAGCCCGTCCGTGGCTGTTTGATCACACCGATGACCCCCGGGCGAAGGAACCGACAAAGCGTCGCTACGATGTCCGGGGCCGGAGGACCGTACCCGGCCGGGCCCGACCGACAAAGAAGCCGGCTGGCCCCCGCCCCGCTTCCGGAGGGTTTTCCGTGCCGGCTGGAACGTTGTACCGCGGCCGGGAAGGAATGTGGTCCTGGGTGGCTCATCGAGTCACCGGCGTCCTCATTTTCTTCTTCCTGTTCGTACACGTCCTCGACACCGCTCTCGTCCGCGTCTCTCCCGAGGCGTACGACGATGTCGTGGCTACCTACAAGACTCCGATCGTCGCGCTGCTGGAGTACGGCCTCGTCGCCGCAATCCTGTTCCACGCGCTCAACGGTCTCCGTGTCATCGCCGTGGACTTCTGGTCCAAGGGCCCCCGCTACCAGAAGCAGATGCTCTGGAGCGTCGTGGGCGTCTGGATCGTGCTGATGGCCGGGGCCGTTTACCCCGTCCTGAACCACGCCTACCTTGAACTGTTCGGGAAGTGACACGCATGTCCTCTGACACTTCTTCCGTCGACATGACCAAGGCCGTCGGCGACGTCGAGGGAGTTTCCCTCTACGACGTCGACAACCCCGCGCCTTACATCGAGGCCCCGCGCAAGCGCACGGGCAAGACCCCGCGCTCGACCCGCGGCAACTTCGAGATGGTCGCGTGGCTCTTCATGCGCCTCTCGGGCATCGTGCTCGTCGTCCTCGTCATCGGCCACCTGCTGATCCAGCTGGTGCTCGACGGCGGCGTCTCCAAGATCGGCTTCGCCTTCGTGGCCGGCCGCTGGGCGTCCCCGTTCTGGCAGGTCTGGGACCTGCTGATGCTGTGGCTGGCGATGCTGCACGGCGCCAACGGCCTGCGTACCGTCATCAACGACTACGCGGAGCGTGCCAACACGCGGCTGTGGCTGAAGGGCCTGCTCTACACCGCCACGGTGTTCACCATCCTTCTGGGCACGCTGGTGATCTTCACCTTCGACCCGAACATCCGCTAGGCAACGGGGCTGAGGCGAAACCAATGAAGATCCACAAGTACGACACCGTCATCGTCGGCGCGGGTGGCGCGGGCATGCGCGCCGCCATCGAGTCGACGAAGCGCAGCCGCACCGCCGTGCTGACGAAGCTCTACCCCACCCGCTCCCACACGGGCGCCGCGCAGGGCGGCATGGCCGCCGCGCTGGCCAACGTGGAAGAGGACAACTGGGAGTGGCACACCTTCGACACGGTCAAGGGCGGTGACTACCTGGTCGACCAGGACGCCGCCGAGATCCTGGCGAAGGAGGCCATCGACGCGGTCCTCGACCTGGAGAAGATGGGCCTGCCGTTCAACCGCACCCCGGACGGCACCATCGACCAGCGCCGCTTCGGCGGCCACTCGCGCAACCACGGCGAGGCCCCGGTCCGCCGGTCCTGCTACGCCGCGGACCGCACCGGTCACATGATCCTCCAGACGCTGTACCAGAACTGCGTCAAGGAGGGCGTGGAGTTCTTCAACGAGTTCTACGTCCTGGACCAGCTCCTGGTCGAGGAGGACGGCGTCAAGAAGTCGGCCGGTGTGGTCGCGTACGAGCTCGCCACCGGCGAGATCCACGTGTTCCAGGCGAAGGCCGTCATCTACGCCTCCGGCGGCACCGGCAAGTTCTTCAAGGTGACCTCGAACGCGCACACCCTCACGGGTGACGGCCAGGCGGCCTGCTACCGCCGCGGTCTGCCGCTGGAGGACATGGAGTTCTTCCAGTTCCACCCGACGGGCATCTGGCGCATGGGCATCCTGCTGACGGAGGGCGCCCGCGGTGAGGGCGGCATCCTCCGCAACAAGGACGGCGAGCGCTTCATGGAGAAGTACGCGCCGGTCATGAAGGACCTCGCGTCCCGTGACGTCGTCTCGCGCTCCATCTACACCGAGATCCGTGAGGGCCGCGGCTGCGGTCCCGCCGGTGACCACGTGTACCTGGACCTGACGCACCTGCCGCCGGAGCAGCTCGACGCGAAGCTCCCGGACATCACCGAGTTCGCGCGCACCTACCTGGGCATCGAGCCGTACACGGACCCGATCCCGATCCAGCCCACCGCGCACTACGCCATGGGCGGCATCCCGACCAACGTCGAGGGTGAGGTCCTCAGCGACAACACCACCGTCGTCCCCGGCCTGTACGCGGCCGGCGAGGTCGCGTGCGTGTCGGTGCACGGCGCGAACCGCCTGGGCACCAACTCGCTGCTGGACATCAACGTCTTCGGCAAGCGCTCGGGCATCGCGGCCGCCGCGTACGCCCACGCCAACGACTACGTCGAGCTGCCGGAGAACCCGGCGCAGCAGGTCATCGACCTCGTCGAGCACCTGCGCAACTCCACGGGCAACGAGCGGGTCGCCGAGCTGCGTCTGGAGCTCCAGGAGACGATGGACGCGTGCGTGATGGTGTTCCGTACGGAGCAGACCATCAAGACCGCGGTCGAGAAGATCGCGGAGCTGCGCGAGCGCTACAAGAACGTGTCCGTCCAGGACAAGGGCAAGCGCTTCAACACGGACCTGCTTGAGGCCATCGAGCTGGGCAACCTGCTCGACCTGGCCGAGGTCATGGCCGTGTCCGCGCTGGCGCGCAAGGAGTCCCGCGGCGGTCACTACCGCGAGGACTACCCGAACCGCGACGACGTCAACTTCATGCGCCACACCATGGCGTACCGCGAGGTCGGCGACGACGGCAAGGACTCCGTCCGGCTGGACTACAAGCCCGTCGTCGTCACCCGCTACCAGCCGATGGAGCGTAAGTACTGATGGGAACCCCGACCCTGTCCAAGACGGACAAGATGGACGAGATGGAGGCGGCGGCCGCGGCTTCCCCCTTCATCACGGTCACGTTCCGGATCCGCCGCTTCAACCCGGAGATCTCGGACGAGTCGACCTGGCAGGACTTCCAGGTCGAGATCGACCCGAAGGAGCGCGTGCTCGACGGTCTCCACAAGATCAAGTGGGACCTCGACGGCACGCTGACCTTCCGCCGCTCGTGCGCGCACGGCATCTGCGGCTCCGACGCGATGCGGATCAACGGCAAGAACAGGCTCGCCTGCAAGACGCTGATCAAGGACATCAACCCGGAGAAGCCGATCACCGTCGAGGCCATCAAGGGCCTCACGGTGATGAAGGACCTCGTGGTCGACATGGAGCCCTTCTTCCAGGCCTACCGCGACGTCATGCCGTTCCTGGTCACCAAGGGCAACGAGCCGACGCGCGAGCGCCTGCAGTCCGCCGAGGACCGCGAGCGCTTCGACGACACCACCAAGTGCATCCTGTGCGCCGCGTGCACGTCCTCGTGCCCGGTGTTCTGGAACGACGGCCAGTACTTCGGCCCGGCGGCGATCGTCAACGCGCACCGCTTCATCTTCGACTCGCGTGACGAGGCCGGCGAGCAGCGGCTGGAGATCCTGAACGACAAGGACGGCGTGTGGCGCTGCCGCACGACCTTCAACTGCACCGACGCGTGCCCGCGTGGCATCGAGGTCACGAAGGCGATCCAGGAAGTCAAGCGTGCGCTGATCACGCGCCGCTTCTAGCCTTCTCGACGCGCCTGACTCCGTCCGTCGGCCTCAGCCGAGGCCGGTGGACGTCGAGGCCCCACCCTCCGGATCTTGTCCGTGGGGGCGGGGCCTTCGTCGTATCTGGCAGCCGAGGTCGGTCAGCCAGTCGGCGCCCCGGCACTACGGTCAGGGAGTGGCCCCGGCCGGAATCAGGCCAGCCTGATCTCAATGGCCAGGGCCCCCAGTGCTTCCTTCTCGGCCCCGTAAATAGCCCGAATGTTGGCGAGTTGCTGTTCTCGGCTGGAGGTGGGATTGACCTGCTCCGGTCCCTCGCCGTCCAGGAGGGCCTCGAATCCGTCGTACTCGGTCACTCGCACCACCTCGACGTGACACACGTCGTCGGCGCCCTTGATCCGAAAGCTGATCCGGTCTCCTGCGGCGAGGTCTGCGAGATGCGGGTACTTCACCCTGACCTCGATCGTCTTCTGTCCGGCGGCGACCAGTTCGAAATAGCGACGGTAGAGGTTCAGGTGGTGGATCCGGTTGTGGGGCTTGGTGCTCATGCTGGAGTACGGCTCCCTGCTGTCGTCATCACGCGGCCCAGTTCAGCCGCCGAGTACGAGCGGAAGAAGTGGCGCGGGTCCGAGAAGAGGACTTCAGCCAGCGCCAGTAGCCGCTCGGCGTACTCGGACAACGAGCCGGACCACAACCGAGTGTCCAGCATCCAGGGTTCTGCACCGTCAGGCAGCGGTGAACGCCCCTCACGGATCAGAGATTTGGACAGCTTTGCGCCTGTATCGGTGACGATCTGCGGGCAGAACAGGCGAGCAGGGAGCTGGCCCTGGGTGAGCCCAGCCGCCTGGAGAGCACCGTCGACGAGGTGGGAGCCGAACACCCAGTCACCGCCCTTGACCATGACGTGCAGGGTGCCGGAGTCGGTGGACAGAGCGAGTTCTTTGACCAGGTTTCGGTACAGCGTGGCGAGGTCGAGGTAGGCGCCGTGGTCGGGACCGATGAGCTCGCTGTACGGGCCGTGGTGGAGGCAGTGGGCGTGGACCTGGGCGCAGTCCCTGCGCTCCATGACGACCCGGGTCCGCTCGGCATGCTTTTCCGCCCAACCGCAGTCGGGTTCGAGGCAGGGCACACGCACGTGCGGGACGCCCGTCGACGGGGCCAGCCACCACCGGCAGGCGTCGATTCGGGGCAGCAGCCGCAGCCAAGTGCGGCGGTAGTCCTCGCCGCGCTGCTGGTCCGAATACATCTCGACGCGGTACGTCACGCCGGTCGCCTCCGACAGGGCTTCGAAGAGGGGCCGGTACAGCTCGTCGACTTGCGCACCGGTCCTCTCCTCGCCGATGGCCTGGGCGTAGGCGCGCTGGTAGCGGTGTCCTGTCGATGGGTCAACGGTGATCTCGTACGGCGCGTTGTCGAGGGCCCCGAAGGCGACGGCAACGGGGAGCCCGTAGCGGTCACGTGTCCGGGCCGCAGCCGCGAAGGTGAGAGCCTGGACCAGGCTCGTGCCGACGTGGGGTGCACCATTGATCTGCGTACCGACGCCGAAGGTGATGCGGTCCGGCCCGGCCGCGTGAATGCGCGGCGCGAGGACGTCCTCGGCGCTGGTCAGGGCGTTGGCGAGCACAGTGTTCGGCGAAACGGGGTGAGCGGTCATGTGTCGCTCCCTGGGATGGGCAAGACGGACTCGATGTTGTCGACGACGGTCGTGATCTCACGACCGGATGGAAGCCGGATGTAGGCCAGCTCCACCCAGTGCTCGTTGACCGCCGAGCTCGACACGTTCTCGTTGATGACAGCCATCAACTCGCCCTCGGCGCCGGACGCGATGTCGCGCACCCGCTTGCGCAGCAGGCGGTGCGGTACGTACTCGTACACCTCAGACATCCGGCTCCTCCTCGTCGGCGCCGGTGAAGCGCTCCCAGCCGACCATGGCGCGGTCGAGGAGTTCGGCGCTGGGCTCACCCGCCGCGCGAATGCCCAGACGCGAGGAGTCCGGGCTGTCGATACTCAGTACGTTCCGGGCACAGCTCTGCGTGATGTTGCTGGTCACAGGGTCACTCCCTACCGTCGTCAGCGGGTGGTGAGACCAGGGTGAGGGCACAACAAGGCCCCAGCTACCACGAGTTGGTGATAACTGGGGCCAAGGCCTAACAGGGTGCTATACCCCCAGCCAGTTGCCGTACGAGAGGAACGAGTCCGGCAGCTGGCGGTGTGCCGCCTCCAGCCCCGAGTAGGTGTCCCGCACCGTCTGGTGATAGCGGGCCTGCTGCGGCGCAGCCTTCCGCGCCTTCAGCAGGTTCTCGAAGCTGGTGTGCAGGTCGCCGGTCCACAGCTGCGCTCGGGCCAGCTCCGCGTAGTGGTGCGACTTCCTCGACTGCGGCCAGTCCTGCGGGACCTGCACACTGCGACCCGTCTGCGCGGCCTGCCCGTACTCGTCCAGCTCGGCCAGGACGGAGACGCGGTGGACCTTCACGTTCGTCGGGCCGAACGCCAGATAGTGCACCTTGGCCGCCTCCCCGGTGCCGGCGGCGATCCGCTCGGCCTCGGCCAGGTGCCCTTCCGCCTTCCCCTGGTCCTTGGAACGGCCGGCCATGACTGCCGCGCCGAGGTGGAGCTGTCCGGTGACGACCTCCCGTTCGTGCCCGGGATCGGCCTGCTCCAGGATGCTCAGGCCGAGGGTGGTGAGCCGCTGGCCGGTGCGGTATTGGCCGTCGCGGAGGTAGGTGAGGGCGCGCATGTAGCGGTAGATCCCGCCTAGTGCCGCGCTGGAGCCGCGTTCAGCGGCCCAGTCCATGCGGGCGAGGGCGATGGCCGCCAGGTCGCTGTAGCCGAGCTTCGAAGTCACGTCGTAGGCAGAGCGGTACGTGCTGGCCAGGAGGAGCCAGCCCTCGTGACTCGGGGCCGCGTGTGCGGCCGTGGTGACCTCCTGGATGAGCCCCGGAACCAGGGTGGCGGCCTGCTTGATCTCCCCGGCGCGGACGGCGACGAGGAGCGCTTCAGCGTCGTCGGCGAGCAGTTGGTGGGGGCGGGGGGTGATGTCGGGGTCGGCGCCGAGGTCGTACACGTCGAGGGCTTCGCGGATCGGACGGACGAGGACGTCCAGCTGGTCCTCGCGGAGTTCATTGACGTACGGCTGGCCCGTGACCGTGGAAACCTCGACACGGAGGGCTCGGGCGATCTGGCCGATGACGTACGGGCTCGCGGGCTTCACGCCCTGCTCGGCCTTGGTGAGGGTGCTGTAGGGGACTCCGGAGAGGTCGGACAGCGCCGTCTGGGTGAGGTGGCGTTCGAGGCGCAGGCGCTTGATGCGCGCGCCGGTGTGGTCATGAGGAAGAGCATGCATACTGGGCTCCAGTTCTGACTCGACACCAGAACGGTACCGGTACACGACAAAATCGCCCCCTCTCAGCCTTCGGGCCGGGAGGGGGCGTCGCGCTGTTCAGTAGGGGGCAAGTGGGGGGCGGGTGGGGGGTGTCACCCATGGTCCGTGGATCACCCGCACGGGCAAGCTCGACCGCATGACGAACACCGCGAACAGCGCGAACTCCGCCTCCCGCACGACCCGTTGGATCTCCCTCGTCGCTGCCGGCGCGGCCCTCGTGTCGGTCACCGCCGGGGCCGTGCTGCCCGCCTCGGCGGCCGAACGGCCCACCGCCCCCGTGACGGGCAGCCTCCGCGGGCACCAGACGCCCGACACCGCCGAGCTGGCCCCGCTGATGGCCCCGGGCGACGTCGCGAGCGGGACCATGGTCCGGGTGGGCGGGCCGGGCGTGCGGTGGACCGGGGCCACCGGGCCGCTCTCGGAGGACCCGGAGGCGAGCTTCCGTATCGGCAGCATCACCAAGCTGTTCACGTCCACCGTGGTGCTGCAGCTGGTGGCCGAGGGCCGCCTCACCCTGGACACCCCGGTTCAGCAGGTGCTGCCCGGCGCCCTCCCCGCGCAGTGGGAGCCGATCACCATCGGCCGGCTGCTGAGCCACACCAGCGGCCTGGGCAAGCCGTGCGTGCCCTTCCCCAAGGACGGCGCGCCGACGCCGGCGCAGGTGCTCACCCACTGGACCGATCCCGCCTGCCCCGCGCCCCAGTACCCCGTCACCGCGCAGCAGTACAACGGGGCCAACTACTTCGTCCTCGGCATGGTGATCGAGAAGGTGACCGGCCGTTCCTACGCCGACGAGGTCCAGCGCCGCATCACCCGCCCGCTCGGCCTGCGCCACACCTACGTCCCCCGGGCCGGGGACACCTCGCTCCCGAGCCCCTCGCTCACCGCCCCCGTCGCGATCGAGCCGTGGGCCTGGGCGGAGGGCGGCATGATCTCCAACGGCCCCGACCTGGAGCGCTTCCTCGGCACCCTGCTGCGCGGCCGTCTGCTGCCGCCCGAGCAGCAACGTCAGCTGTTCGCCATGCCCGAGCTCGCGGGGGACGCGCAGAACGCCTACAGCACGGGCGGTCTGATCCGGCACAAGATGGACGACGGCAGCTACGTCTGGGGCAAGTCCGGCTCGATGTACCCGAACGTGAACGGGGTCTTCGGTACCGCGGACGGCCGTCGCGTGCTCGTCTATTCCTTCACGCCCGTCACCACGGACCCCGACACGATGGTGGCCCACATAGGCAAGCTCGCCGAGGCGGCCTTCTGAACCATGCCCGGCAGAGCTGAGCGCCATTCGATCAACTCACGTAAATCATAAGGGAGTTGCCCTACCGTTGCGCCACAGCCGCTGACCCGCGGCTGTCCATTCGCAACGGGGAGAGACAACGACCATGTCGTTCATACAGAAGGCCGCCGTGATCGGCGCCTCCATGCTCGCCGCGTCCGCAGCCCTCGTGATGCCCGCCAACGCGTCTTCGCCGGTGCGGGTGGCCGAGGTCATGTCGGCGTCGGCAGCGGCGGGGTACTGCAACCAAGAGGTCTCCGGCGACCAGCACTTCGCCCAGGCCAGGTGTTACAACTACGGCTACACGTACTACGCCGTCCAGGTCGAGACGTGCGACGGCCGGGGCTGCGCCGTCCGCCGGGGCCCCTGGCGCAAGATGAACAGCGGCCAGTGGTCCGCCTACTCGGACAGCGGCACCTGGATCGTTCAGGGCGGCGTCGCGTTCGGCAACTAGGCCCGATCCGAAGGACAGGCCCTGGGGTCGGCGTCGGCGGAGCCCGTACCGAGCCCGGGGTGCCTGTGGAAGGATCGGCCACATGAGTGAGCAGCAGCCGAATCCTTACGCGAGCGACCCCAACCAGGGCGCCCAGCCCGGCACGCCCGGCCAGGGCGACTACAAGTGGGGGCCGGGCGAGGCCAGTTACGGATACCCGCAGCCCTACCCGACGGCCCCGGCCTACCAGCCGACCATCGGCGGCGCGGGCATCCCGGCCCCGGCGGGCTACCCCGCCGCCCCGGTCGGCGGCCCCGGCCTGTCCCTCGGCGACATCACCATCGCCGGGGACCAGATCATCACCCCGTCGGGGTCCATGCCGCTCAAGGGCGCGATGTGGAACGCGACCGACTTCTCGCGCACGGAGGAGAAGCTGCCGACGCACGCGATCGTGCTCGCGATCGTCTTCTTCCTGTTCTGCCTGCTCGGTCTGCTCTTCCTGCTGATGAAGGAGAAGACCACCACCGGCTACATCCAGATCACGGTGACCAGCGGTGGCCGCCACCACGCCACGATGATCCCGGCGGTGGACGCGAACACGTACGTGTGGGTGATGACGCAGGTCAACTACGCGCGGTCGCTGAGCTTCTGAGGGATCCGAAACGCGCTGGCGGTCCGGGCGCGGTCCGGCGAAGATCGCCGGATGACTATTTCTCATGATGTGGACGGGCCCTCGGACGGCCCCGCCGTCGTTCTGCTGCACTCCTCCGTCTGTGACCGCCGGATGTGGGAGCCCCAATGGCGGCCGCTGGCCGAGGCCGGCTTCCGCGTGGTCCGGCTGGACTTCCGCACCTGCGGGGACTCCCCCGCCGCCGAGGCCCCGTACAGCGACGGCGGCGACGTACGGGAGCTGCTGGACCACCTCGGGATCCGCCGGGCCGCCCTGGTCGGCAGCTCCTACGGCGGCCGGATAGCCCTCCAGCTCGCCGCGCTGCACCCCGAGCTGGTGACCTCGCTGCTGCTGCTCTGCCCGGGGATGCCGGGTGGCCGGGAAGCGAGCCCGGAGCTCATGGAGTTCCGCGCGGCCGAGGAAGCCCTCGTCGACGCGGAGGACCTGGCCGGCGCCGCCGAGCTCAATGCCCGCACCTGGCTGGGCCCCGACGCCGACGCCGACGCGCACGACCTCGTACGGGCCATGCAGCTCGGCAACCTCCGGGGCGCCCTGGCCGCGACCGGGGGCCACGAGCTGCCCGGGCCCCCGGCCGACCTGGCCGCGATCAAGGCCCCCGTCCTGGCCATCGGCGGCGCCCACGACCTCCCGGACTTCCGCGGCGCCGCCGCCGAGCTCCCCGCCCTCGTCCCGGGCGCCGTCCACCGCGAACTGCCCTGGGCCGGCCACCTCCCCTCCCTGGAGCGTCCTGCGGAGATCACCGGACTGATGCTGGAGTTCCTGCGCCGCTGAACCACTGAGCCACTGAGCCACTGAGCCCCCGAGCACTTAGCTTGAACTTGTTCAAAAAACGCCCTACAGTCAGAGACGTCAGCAGTTGAACGCGTTCAAGGGGGCTGGGGCAATGGACCTCACCGTGGTCACGTACGTCATCTACCTGCTCATCAGCATCGGGCTCACCGTCTGGGTGGCCCGTACGCTCAGCCGCAACGGCCGCGTCTTCATAGGCGACGTCCTCCAGGGGAACGAGAAGCTGGCGGACGCCGTCAACCAGCTTCTCGTGGTCGGCTTCTACCTCGTGAACATCGGCTTCGTGACCCTCTTCCTGCGGTCGAGCAAGGAGATCGGCACCGCCCGCGAGCTCTTCGAGGCGCTCTCGGTCAAGCTCGGCGTCGTCCTGCTGGTCCTCGGGGTCATGCACCTCGGAAACGTGTGGGTGCTGAACAAGATGCGCCGCCGCGGAATCATGGAACGCCAGCAGACTCCGCCCGTCGCCCCGCAGGGGTGGACCGCACCGGCCGGGGCCTGACCGGTGACACCCACCCGAGCAGTGCGGAATCTGACCGTCCTCTACGACGCCGGCTGCCCGCTCTGCGTACACATCCGGCACTGGCTGCTCGCGCAGCGCTGGCTGGTCCCGCTCGCACTGGTCCCCGCCGCGTCCCACGAGGCGCGGCGGCGGTTCCCGCAGCTCGACCACGCGTCGACGCTCCGGGAGATCACCGTCGTCGGGGACTCGGGGCAGGTGTGGACCGGCACCGACGCCTTCATCGTGTGCCTCTGGGCGCTGGTCGAACACCGGCCGAAGGCCAACTGGCTGGCCACCCCCGCCGGGCGGCCCTTCGCCCGGGCGGCCATGTACACGGCCTCCCGATGGCGGGAGGCGGTACGGACCGAAGGCCACCCGCAGGGCCTTGAAGGACCGGCCTGTGACGACCAGTGCTCCGTCCCCCGATAGGCTCATACACCGTGACTGATCAGAAGGCTCCCAAGAGCGAGCAGACCCGCACGCTCATCCTCGAAACCGCGCTCCGGCTCTTCCAGGAGCGCGGGTTCGACAAGACGACCATGCGGGGTATCGCCAAGGAGGCCGGTGTCTCGGTCGGCAACGCCTATTACTACTTCGAATCGAAGGAACACCTGGTCCAGGGGTTCTACGACCGGATCGGCGCCGCCCACCAGGCGGCGGTCCGGCCCATCCTGGACAGCGAGACCGATCTGCAGAAGCGGCTCGCGGGCGTGCTGACGAGCTGGATGGACATCGCGGCCCCCTATCACGAGTTCGCCTCGCAGTTCTTCAAGAACGCGGCGGACCCGGAAAGTCCGCTCAGCCCGTTCTCGCCGGAATCGGAGGTGGCGCGCCAGGCGGCCATCGACATCCACCGCGAGGTGCTGGCGGGTGCGAAGACCAAGGTGCCGGCCGAGCTGGCCGACGTACTGCCGGAGCTGATGTGGCTCTCGCAGATGGGCCTGGTCCTGTACTGGGTCTTCGACCGCTCCCCGAACAGCGAGAAGACGCGGCGGCTCGCCGAGCGCGGCGCGCAGCTGACGACGCGGGGCATCGTGCTGGCCCGGTTCCGGGTGCTGCGGCCGCTGGTGCGCGAAGTGCACGAGCTGTTCGCGGACTTCCTGCCCGGCATGGCCCAGACGGCGACGGCGGGGGCACGCAAGCGGGCCTCGGACCCCGACCCCGCGTAGGCCCGGACCGCACGGTGGCCTCCGGCAGTTGGAGGGTCTGGTGATTGAGGGCGCGTCGGTTGGTGTGGGTGGTCGATCACTCGTTCGGGTGGGGTACCGGGATTCCCAGGAACGAAGCGGGCTGCGGCTCTAGCTTGGCGCTATGGCGGCACTGGCGGAGGTCGGGGAGGGCGGGCGCGCCCGCTACACCTTCCGTCTGCGTGTGTCGTCTTCCGCCCGCGCGGCCTTGCTGTCCGAGTGGGACCGGTGCCGGTGGGTGTGGAATGAGTGTGTGGCTGAATCCAGGGCGGCGCAAAAGGCCGGAGAGAAGTGCAGTCCTGCCGGTCTCGACAAGATGCTGACTGGTTGGCGCGGTGAGCATGAGTGGCTGCGCGCGGGTGGCAGTGTGCCGCAGCAGCAGATCATTCGGAACTTCGCCGCATCCCGCGCCAAGGCGTTGAAGGACATCAAGGCGGCGACTGCCGATGCGACAGCGGGCCGGGATGCCCCGCTTCAAGAAGAAGGAACTGACGGATCCGACCCTCAACTACACCCGTAGTGGCTTCCGATTGAAGGACGGCCGTCTCCACCTGGCGGGCGGTATATCGCTGACGGTTGTGTGGTCGCGTGAACTGCCCGCCGAGCCATCCAGCGTCCGTATCCACTGCGACAGCCTCGGCCACTGGTACGCGTCTTTCGTCGTCCAGACAGAGACACGGCCACTCCCCGAGTCCGGTGCGGTGATCGGCATCGACTGGGGTGTTCAGGAGACCGCCACCACCACCAGCGACGCACATGACCTCCCGCACCCCGAACACGGGAAAAAGGCTGCTGGGAAGCTGGCCGGCTACCAGCGGATGATGGCTCGCCGGAAACCGAAACGAGGGCAGGGCGCGTCCAAGGGCTACCGCAAGGCGAAGCGGCAGGCCGCGAAGGCGCACAAGAAGATCGCACGGCAGCGGCAGGACACCGCCCGCAAGTGGGCCAAGCGCGTCGTGACGGACTTCGAACGCCGCTGTCAGAGCGTACGTACACGTGCACCGCGTGCGGAGCCGTCTCCCCTCGGGACAAGAACTCCGCACGCGTGATGTCCCCCAGCTACCGCTGGGAGGTGCCCCCACGTCCGGGCTGGTCTCACCCCGGCTACCGCTGATCGTGGAAGACCTGACGGACCGCGGGTCCGCCAGGCAGCGTGAGGTAGGAATCCCCGTCGTTCACGAAGGGGAGGATGTCAAGTAGTCCTTCTTCTGCCAGATCTGCACCATTGAGGCGTGCTGGCCGACCTGTTCCGGAGTTCGCGGAACTCGACCGGTGGCCTCCAGCTGCCGGTTGAGATCGCGGCGACGCCCGCCGGGACGAAAGCACAGAGTCGACAGAAGGCCGATTCCCAGCGGGTCGTTGCCGGTTTGGTGAGGGTCAGGCCTGATATGAGGCGAGTTCGACGACGGTGATGTCGGACGGCGCCCCCACCCGGACCGGGGGTCCCCAGGCACCGGCTCCGCGGGACACGTAGAGCTGGGTGTCGCCGTAGCGCTCCAGGCCGGCGACGGTGGGGTTGGCGAGCTCGGCGAGGTAGTTGCCGGGCCAGAGCTGGCCGCCGTGGGTGTGGCCGGACAACTGGAGGTCGACGCCGTACTTGACGGCGTCGTGGATGACGACGGGCTGGTGGGCGAGGAGCACGGCGGCGCGGGCCCGGTCGCGATCGCCGAGGGCCGCCCGGAAGTCGGGGCCGGACCCCTCCAGCTCGCCCTGGACGTCGTTGACACCGGCGAGGTCGAAGTACGGCAGCGCGCGGCGGGCGTTCTCCAGGGGCGTCAGCCCGAGCTCGCGGACGTGGTCGACCCACTGCTGGGCGCCGGAGAAGTACTCGTGGTTGCCGGTGACGAAGTACGAGCCGTGGCGGGCGGTGAGCCCGCGCAGCGGCTCGGCGGCCCGCCCGAGGTCGGGGACGCTGCCGTCGACGAGGTCGCCGACGATGGCGATCAGGTCGGGCTGGGTGCGGTTGACGGTGTCGACGACGCGCTGGGCGTGGGCGCGGCCGAGCACCGGGCCGAGGTGGACGTCGCTGACGACGGCGATCCGGAAACCGTGCGCCGCGCGCGGCAGCTTGGCCAGGGGCACCTGCACCCGCCGGACGCTCGGCCCGCGCAGGACTCCGTACGTGCCGGCACCGACGGTCCCGACGGCCACGGCGGCGGCGGCCCCGCCGACCGCCCGCGCGACGAACCGACGACGGGTCAGGTCCAGGCCGGCCGCGGCGGGGGCTGCCGGACCCGGTGCGGGCTCCTCCGGCTCCGGCTCCGGCTCCGGCTCCAGTGCCGGTGCCGGTGCCGGTGCCTCGCCGTTGCTCACGACCCCGGCGGGCTGCATCAGTCCGGCGGGGGCGTGGTGGGCCAGACGGCGGAGCAACAGCGCGCGGATCGGTTCCGCGACCAGCATCGTCAGGGTGAGGTACAGGAGCACCGCGAGCCAGAGGAACCCCGGCCAGGCCACCGTCTGCTGGAGCCAGAAGGGCGCCCCGGCGCGGCCTGTGGTCAGGGCGGCAGCGGAGAGGAGGGGCAGGGCGATGGTCAGGACCGTGCCCACCCGGCGGGGCAGGCCGCCGGGGGCCGTGGTGTCGCGGACCAGGCGGATCCAGAGCCAGCGGTGCACCAGGACCAGGAGGGCGCAGACCGCGAGCGCGACCAGCACGAAGATCGCGATCTTCATGCGGAGGTGCCCGAGCCCGTGCCGTCGGCCCCACGTGATTCACGCCGCAGCGCCCGGACCCCGCGCAACCCGATCACACCGACCACCGTCCCCAGGAGAAAGGACGTCACCGCGAGCGTCAGGTGAACCCAGAAGTAGGAAGTGGGATCGCCCTCCGCATCAAAGGCCTGCCCACTGCCGTTCTTCCACAGGTTCCGGACGAAAGACACCCAGATGAACCAGCTCCACACGCCGAAGGCGAGCAGGAACCAGGAGGCGGTACGGCCGAGTTTCATGAGGCCAGTATCGGATTCGTCCCCAGGACGGACGCGCCGGGGTGGGCTGTCCCGGGGGTGGTTGGGGCGAAATGGCCGGTCCGTGGCGCCGCCCAGCTCATCGGGATGTAATTTCACCTGCGTGTCTGCCAAGACGACCGCTCTGACGGTCCTTTCCGCCGCGTTGCTGGTCCCCGCCCTGCTGGTGGCCCCCGCACACGCCGCGCCGACCCCGCCGGCCGACGGAAAGGGCCAGCCGCCCAAGGCCCCGGCGGCGCCCGCACCGCCCGCTTCCATGTCCACGGTCGGCGGAAGCCTGCTCGGCCAGCCGGGTACCCAGGTGAATCTGCTGCCGGGCGCGCCCGCCCTGCCGACGAACCTGACCGGGCGGTCGTGGATCGTGGCGGACGCCGAGTCCGGCGAGGTCCTGGCGGCGAACAACGCGCACTGGCGGCTCCCCCCGGCCTCCACGATGAAGATGCTCTTCGCGGACACCGTGCTGCCCAGCCTGCCCAAGGAACAGGTCCACAAGGTCACCGACAAGGACATGGACGGCGTGGGCCCGGGCAGCAGCCTGGTCGGGGTCAAGGAGGACCACGAGTACAGCGTCCACGACCTGTGGCTGGGGGTGTTCCTGCGGTCGGGGAACGACGCCGTACACGTACTTTCGGCCATGAACGGCGGCGTCGACAAGACCGTCAAGGACATGCAGGCGCACGCCGAGGAGCTCCAGGCGCTGGACACCCACGTCGTGTCCCCCGACGGCTACGATGCCCCCGACCAGGTGTCGAGCGCGTACGACCTGACGCTCATCGCCCGCTCCGGGCTGCAGAAGCAGGACTTCCGCGAGTACTGCGGCACGGCGAGCGCGAAGTTCCCCGGCCTGCAGGAGCCCGGGAAGCCACGGGACTACTTCGAGATCCAGAACACCAACCGGCTGATGACGGGTGCGGGGGGCATCTCCCCGTACAAGGGCATCGCCGGCGTGAAGAACGGCAACACCACCATGGCCGGCTCCACCTTCACCGGAGCCGCGCAGCAGGGCTCCAGGAAGCTGCTGGTCACGGTGATGAACCCGGGCGCGGGCGGCGCGAACTCGGTCTACGAGGAGACCGCCGCGCTCTTCGACTGGGGTTTCGCGGCGACCGGGAAGGTCAAGCCGGTGGGTCAGCTGGTGCCGCCGAAGAGCGCGGACACCTCCTCGGTCGGCTCCCCGGCCCAGTCCCACGAGAACAACCCGTCGGCGTCCGGTGCGGGCTCGGGCGGCGGCGCGGGCACCGCGCTCGGCGTCGCGGGCGGCGCGCTGGCCCTGCTGGCGGGCGGGGCCTTCGTGATCAACCGCCGCTGGCCCCGCGGCCGCCGCGGCAAGGACGAGGAGCTCGTCTAGGCCGTACTCACCCGTTTCACCGGACGCCGGAAGGCCCCTGCGCACCCGCCGGGGGACCTTCGGCGCCGTCGGCGTCGGCATCGGCATCGGCGTCCTCGCCGCCATCGGCATCGCCCTCGTCGTCGCGGGTCGCCGTCCAGGACGCGACGAAGAGCAGCAGCTTCGTCGCGAAGTTGATCCACAGCAGCAGGGCGATCGGCACACCGAAGGCCCCGTACATGCTCTTCGCGGCGACCTCCCGCATATAGCCGCTGAGCAGCAGTTTCAGCAGCTCGAAGCCCACCGCGAAGATCAGGGCCGCCTCGATCAGGCGGCGGCGCGGCGGTTCGACGCCGGGCAGCAGGGTCAGGACGTACAGCAGGAGTAGGAAGGCGGCCAGTACGCCCACGAGGAAGGCGCCGGCCCGCAGCAGCCCGCCGCCGACACCCTCGCGCGGGATGCCCAGCCACTCGCCGAACCTCCCGACCGCGCTGGAGCCGATGATCGAGGCGGCGGCCGAGGCCAGCCCCGCCCCGCCGAGGCCGAGGAGCACCAGCCCGTCCTTGCCCTTGCGGGCGAAGGGGTTCCCCTGGTCCTCGTCGTCCTTCTCCCACACGGCGCGCAGGCAGTCCCGCATCGAGCCGACCCAGCCAATGCCGGTGAAGAGGAGGATCGCGCCGGCGACGAGACCGACCGTGCCCGCGTTCGCGACCAGCCCGTCGATGTTGAGCTGGTCCGAGATGCCGGGGACCTGTTCGGCGAGGTTCTTCTGCAGCCGGTCCAGCTGTTCCTGGCTGAGCAGCGCCGCGCCCACCGCGGCGGCCACGGTGATCAGCGGAAACAGCGCGAGGAAGCTGATGAAGGTGATCGCGGCGGCGAGCCGGCTCCAGTGCACGCGGTCGAGCCGTTCGTACGAACGCCACGCGTGCGTACGCATCAGACGCGCCGCCAGCGGCCCGATCACCGGGAGTTTCGTCAGCCAGTCCATGGGGTCACCGTAAACGAGCCGACGGAAATAGCCGGGATTATCGCTTTCGGGTACTACGGTCCTCGTTTGTGACTTTTCGCCCAGTGCCCCCGACGGAGCGTCCGTTCCACACCCTGGTCCTGCGAAGGCTGAGGTTCCGCGCCCGGCGTACCGCCCGGCTGACCCTGTGGCCCCTCCGTCAGGAGGGCCGTACGGCCGCCCCGGCCGCTTTCGCCGCCTCATCGGCCGGGCAGCCCGGCTGCGCCGGGACGACGCCGCCCGGCCCCGTCCCGAAGGGATACTCGCGCAGCTTGCGCCAGACCCCGTCCGAGCCTTGCTCGTAGAGCGCGAAGCCCTCGCAGACCCACTCGGCGGCGTACTCGGCGAGGGTCGTGAACGCCACGTCCATCGCTTCCTCGGAGATCCCGTGGGCGACCGTGACGTGCGGGTGGTACGGGAAGGCCAGCTCGCGGCTGAGCGGCCCCTGCGGGTCGCGGACCTCGCCCTGGAGGCGGGTGCAGCCCGCGGCGCCCTCGACGACCTTGACGAAGACGACCGGCGAGAGGGGGCGGAAGGTTCCCGTCCCGCCCAGCCGCATCCGGAAGGCCCGGAAGGCGGCCGCGACCTCGGTCAAGTGGGCCCGGATGGCCGGGAGCCGGTCCGCTTCCACCTCGGTGGGCGGCACGAGGGTGACATGCGTGGGGATGCCGTGCGCGGCGGCGTCCCCGAAGCCGGCGCGCAGCTCCTGGAGCTGGCTGCCGTACGGCTCCGGGACCGCGATCGAAACGCCGAGCGTTACGGTCCCCATGTCTCTCCTCCGCTTGTCTCCGTGGACTGCTGCCGCCCCAGTGTGGCGGCAGCACCCCCCTTCTTGCCAGGGCCCTCGGCCCGTAGGTGCGTTCGTCAGTGCTTGGCGGGCAGCAGACCGAGGTGGTCGTAGGCCTGCGCGAGCGTCTCGGCGGCGACCGCACGGGCCTTCTCCGCGCCCTTGGCCAGGATCGAGTCCAGCGTCTCCGGGTCGTCCAGGTATTCCTGGGTGCGCTTCTTGAACGGTGTGACGAAATCGACCATCACACCGGCCAGGTCGGTCTTCAGCGCGCCGTAGCCCTTGCCCTCGTACTTCGTCTCCAGCTCGGAGACCGTCTCGCCCGTGAGGGTGGAGTAGATCGTGAGCAGGTTGCTGACGCCGGGCTTCTTCTCGCTGTCGAAGCGGATCTCGGCCTCGGTGTCGGTGACCGCGCTCTTGATCTTCTTCTCGGTGACCTTGGGCTCGTCGAGGAGGTTGATCAGGCCCTTGGGCGAGGACGCGGACTTCGACATCTTGATCGCCGGGTCCTGGAGGTCGTAGATCTTCGCGACCTCCTTGACGATGTGCGCGGCGGGGAGGGTGAAGGTCTGGCCGTAGCGCTGGTTGAAGCGCTCGGCCAGGTCGCGGGTCAGCTCGATGTGCTGGCGCTGGTCCTCGCCGACCGGGACGGCGTTCGCCTGGTAGAGCAGGATGTCGGCGACCTGGAGGATCGGGTACGTGAACAGGCCGACGGTGGCGTTGTTCACCCCGCCCTTGGCGGACTTGTCCTTGAACTGCGTCATCCGGCTCGCCTCACCGAAACCGGTGATGCAGTTCATGACCCAGCCGAGCTGCGCGTGCTCGGGCACGTGGCTCTGGATGAAGAGCGTGCAGCGCTCGGGGTCCAGACCGGACGCGAGGAGCTGCGCGGCGGAGAGGCGGGTGTTCGCGCGGAGATCCTTCGGATCCTGCGGCATGGTGATCGCGTGCAGGTCGACGACCATGTAGAAGGCGTCGTGCGTCTCCTGCAAGGCGACGTACTGGCGGATGGCTCCGAGGTAGTTCCCGAGGTGGAACGAACCGGAGGTGGGCTGGATGCCGGAGAGCGCGCGAGGACGATCAGAAGCCATGCCTTCATTCTCTCAGGTGCGGGGGCGGGCTCTGGCCCGCCGCTGGCCGGAACCTTCCGGGCCGCGGGGGCGGTGCCGGTGCCGTGCGGGGGTACCGGGCGGTATCAGGGCGGCCGGATCTCCCCGGCCGAGCGACCGCTTTCCGCCGCGCCGCTGCTGGGGCTCCGCCCCAGACCACACGCCTCAAACGCCGGCGAGGCTGAAAGACCGGGGCTCCGCCCCGAACCCCGCTCCTCAAACGCCGGAGGGGCTGAAACATCCAGCCCCCCGGCAGCCGGGCCGCAGGGTCAGGACAGCGGGAGACCCGGGGCCGGGAAGGCCGACATCAGGGACGTGACCTCCGCGCGGACCGCGGCAAGGGCCTGCTCGTCCCCCTTGGCGGCGGCGTCCACCGAGCGCGAGATCCAGTCGGCGACCTGCGGCATGTGCTCGACCCCGAGCCCCCGCGACGTCAGCGACGGCGTTCCGATCCGGACGCCCGACGGATCGAACGGCTTGCGCGGGTCGAACGGGACCGTGTTGTAGTTCACGACGATCCCCGCCCGGTCCAGGGCCTTGGCCGCGACCTTGCCCGGCACGTCCTTCCCCGTCAGGTCGATCAGGATCAGGTGGTTGTCCGTACCGCCCGAGACCAGGTCGAAGCCCCGCTCCAGCAGCGCCGCGGCCAGCGCCTTCGCGTTGGCGACGACCGCGTGCGCGTACGACACGAAGGACGGCTGCGCCGCCTCGTGCAGCGCCACCGCGATACCTGCCGTCGTCTGGTTGTGCGGGCCGCCCTGGAGGCCCGGGAAGACCGCCTTGTCGATCGCCTTCGCGTGCTCCTCCCGGCACATCAGCATCGCGCCGCGCGGACCCCGCAGGGTCTTGTGCGTCGTGGTGGAGATGACGTCCACGTGCCCCGCCGGGGACGGGTGCGCGCCGCCCGCGATCAGGCCGGCGATGTGCGCCACGTCCGCGACCAGGATCGAGCCCGCCTCCTGGGCGATCGAGGCGAAGGCCGCGAAGTCGATCGTGCGCGGAAGCGCCGTACCGCCACAGAAAATGATCTTCGGCCGCTCCGCCAGCGCCAGCTCGCGCACCGCGTCGTAGTCGATCAGGCCCGTGTCGGGGCGGACCCCGTACTGCACGCCCCGGAACCACGAGCCGGTCGCCGAGACGCCCCAGCCGTGCGTCAGGTGCCCGCCCATCGGCAGGGCCATGCCCATCACGGTGTCGCCCGGCTTCGCGAAGGCCAGGTACACGGCCAGGTTGGCCGGCGAGCCGGAGTACGGCTGCACGTTGGCGTGGTCCACGCCGAACAGGCCCTTCGCCCGCTCGATCGCCAGGGCCTCGACGCGGTCGATGTTCTGCTGGCCCTCGTAGTAGCGGCGGCCGGGGTAGCCCTCGCTGTACTTGTTCTGCAGCACGGTGCCGGAGGCTTCCAGGACGGCCGCGGACACGTAGTTCTCACTGGGGATCAGGCGCAGGGTCTCCGCCTGGAGCACTTCCTCCGCGGCGACGAAGGACGCCAGCTCGGGGTCGGTCGCGGAAAGGGCGGGGTGGCGGCTCGCGGACATGGCGGGCTCCTCCGGGGTCGATGTGATCGGTACCCCGCGAGGCCCAGGCGAGCGGCCTTGTGTGCGGTCGAACGCGCACGGCTCCCCCGGAGTTCGTTCTCCGTGCGCCAGTCGCCGTGCGTACCCCTCACCTTAGCGGGCGTGGCTACCGTGGCGGCCGCGCTGAAAGGAAGGTTTCTGCATCGGGGATACGAGCGACGATATGGAAGCGACGATATGAAGGTGACGCCACCCTCGTCACCGGTTCACCTGGCAAGACCGACGATCGGAGACCCCGTGTCGACAACTGCTGATGCCATCCGCTCCGCCGACGCGCACAGCGCGCACAACTACCATCCGCTCCCCGTGGTCGTCGCATCCGCGGACGGCGCGTGGATGACCGACGTGGAGGGCCGCAGATACCTCGACATGCTCGCCGGATACTCCGCGCTCAACTTCGGCCACGGCAACCGCCGCCTGATCGACGCCGCCCGCGCGCAACTGGAGCGGGTCACCCTCACCTCGCGCGCTTTCCACCACGACCGCTTCGCCGACTTCTGCACCGAACTCGCCGCCCTGTGCGGCAAGGAGATGGTGCTGCCCATGAACACGGGCGCGGAGGCCGTGGAGACGGCGGTGAAGACCGCCCGCAAGTGGGGCTACGAGGTCAAGGGCGTCCCGGACGGCCAGGCCAAGATCGTGGTCGCGGCCAACAACTTCCACGGCCGGACGACGACCATCGTGTCCTTCTCGACCGACCACGAGGCCCGCGACCACTACGGCCCGTACACCCCCGGTTTCGAGATCGTCCCCTACGGCGACCTGACCGCGCTCGACGCCGCCGTCACCGCCAACACCGTGGCCGTGCTGCTGGAACCGATCCAGGGCGAGGCCGGGGTTCTGGTGCCGCCCGCCGGATACCTGGCCGGCGTACGGGAACTGACGCGCGAGCGGAACGTCCTCTTCATGGCGGACGAGATCCAGTCGGGGCTGGGGCGCACCGGCAAGACCTTCGCCTGCGAGCACGAGGGGGTCGTCCCGGACGTCTACATCCTCGGCAAGGCGCTCGGCGGCGGCGTGGTGCCCGTGTCGGCCGTGGTCGCCGACCGGGACGTGCTCGGCGTGTTCAAGCCCGGCGAGCACGGGTCCACCTTCGGCGGCAACCCGCTGGCCTGCGCGGTCGCCCTGGAGGTGATCGCGATGCTGCGCTCCGGCGAGCACCAGCAGCACGCCGCCGAACTCGGCGACCACCTGCACCGGGAGCTGAACCTGCTGGTCGGCGGCGGCGCGGTGACCGCCGTACGCGGCCGCGGCCTCTGGGCGGGCGTGGACATCGACCCGGCGCTCGGCACGGGCCGTGAGATCTCCGAGAAGCTGATGGAGCTCGGGGTCCTGGTGAAGGACACCCACGGCTCCACGATCCGGATCGCCCCGCCGCTGGTGATCAGCAAGGAGGACCTGGACTGGGGCCTGGACCAGCTCCGGTCGGTCCTCTCCGCCTAGCTGCGCAACTAGAGGATCACGTGGGGCAGGAAGCGGGCGTACTCGTCCGTGACCGGCCCCGCCGATTCGCGGATGCCGAGCCCCGCCGCCTCGTCCTCGACGACCCACGCGCCGAGCACCACCCGGTTGCCGTCGAAGTCGGGCAGCGGGGCCAGCGCCTGGAAGCAGTACCGCTCCCCCTCCTCCGGTACGAACGGCTCGCCGTCCGCGCCCGCTTCGTGGAGGGTGACCCCGGCGCCCTCGCGCCCCAGCAGCGGCTTCGCGACGTACCCCGTACCTCCGGCGTCGGCCAGCTCGCGCGGGCCGTCGAGGTAGGCGGGCAGCAGGTTGGGGTGCTCCGGGAAGAGCTCCCACAGGATCGCGAGCAGCGCCTTGTTGGACAGCAGCATCTTCCACAGGGGCTCGATCCAGCAGGTGGTGCCGGAGCCGCCGCCGTGGTCGTACGTGCCGAGGACCTGCGGGCCGAACTCGTCGGTGGCCAGCCACTCCCACGGGTACAGCTTGAAGCAGCTGCGGATGAAGCGGAGCTTTTCGTCCACGAACCGGCCGGACAGGCTGTCCCAGCCGATCTGCTCGACGGACAGGGCCTGGGTGTCCAGGCCGGCCTGCTCGGCGGTCTCCTGGAGGTAGGCGACCGTCATCAGGTCCTCGCCGAGCTCGTCGGTCTCGGAGTGCGCGAAGTGCAGCGGGCCGGGCGGCAGCAGCTCGGCCTGCCGGCGCCAGGCGTCGACGAGGCGCTCGTGGAGGGAGTTCCACTGGTCGGCGCCGGGGAACCGTTCCTCCATCCAGAACCACTGCGGGCTGGCCGCCTCCACCAGGGAGGTGGGGGTGTCGGCGTTGTACTCCAGCATCTTGGCCGGGCTGCCGGTGCCGTCGTAGCGCAGGTCGAAACGGCCGTACAGGGACGGCTGTTCGGCCCGGCGGCGCCAGGACTCGGCGATCTGCTCGGCGAGCCCGGCGTCGGTGATGCCGAGGTCGGCGAAGCGGTCGTGCTCGACGATGTGCGCGGCCGCGGCCAGGCACATGGCGTGCAGTTCCTCGACGACGTTCTCCAGCGCCTCGACCTCGGGGAGGGAGAAGGAGTAGTAGGCGCTCTCGTCCCAGTAGGGGCGCAGCGAGTCGTCGGGGTAGCGGGTGAGGGGGTAGATCAGGCCCTGCTCCTCGACGGTCTTCTGCCAGCCGGGGCGGGGCTCGATGCTGTGCCGCTGCATGGAGGATCAGCCGCCGGAGGAGCCGGAGCCGGTGTGGCCGCCGATGCCGCCGCGGGTGACCGCGGACTTGTCGAAGCTGCCGCCGGAGACCTTGCCGCTGACGACGGAGCCGCCGTAGTAGTACGCGCCGCGCCCGCCGCTCTTGCACTCCTTGTTGTTCAGCTTCTCCAGCGTGGCGCGGGACGCGCAGCGCTTGTCCGGCTCGTCGCTGCTGCCACAGGCCACGAGCGTGGCCGCGAGCAGGCCCATGCCGCCGAGTGCGACGGCGCCGGAGCGCATACGGCGCTGGTTGGTGCTGCTGTCCATGTCTGCTGTTCCCCCTAGAGGCGTGCTGCCGACAGACTAGAGCGGGGCCCCCGGCCGATGGAATCCAGCCGCCGTGAGATCCGTGACCTAGAGTCAGTTCGTGCTCATTGGGATGATTTGTGCGCTCGGTGCGGCAGTCTGCTTCGGCACGGCGTCGGTTCTGCAGGCGGTCGCGACGCGAGCGGCGGAGCCGGGCACGGGGTCCGGAGTGGACGCGGCCCTGTTCCTGCGGGCCGTGCGGCAGTGGCGGTACCTGGCGGGGCTCGGCCTGGACGCGGCCGGCTTCGTGCTCCAGATCATCGCGCTGCGCCATGTCCCGATCTATGCGGTGGGTGCCGCGCTGGCCGCGAGCCTCGCGGTGACGGCGGTGGTCGCGGCGCGGCTGCTGCGGGTGCGGCTGTCCCGTACGGAGTGGGCCGCGGTGGGGGTGGTGTGCGCGGGGCTGCTGATGCTGGGGCTCGCCTCCGGCGAGGAGGGCGCGAAGACCGGGTCGCTCGCGCTGAAGCTGGGGCTGCTCGCGGTGGCGGGGCTGGTCCTGGTGGTCGGCGCGGTGGCGGGCCGCCTCCCGGACGGCCCGCGGGCGCTGGTCCTCGGCCTGGCCTCGGGCACGGGCTTCGGGGTGGTGGAGGTCGCGGTCCGGCTCCTCGACTCGGTCCTGGACCTGCGCAACCCCGCGTTCTACGCCCTCCTGCTGGGCGGCGGTGCGGCCTTCCTCCTGCTCACCTCGGCCCTGGCCCGCGGCTCGGTGACCACGGCGACGGCGGGCATGGTCCTCGGCGAAACGATCGGCCCCGCGGTGGTGGGCGTCGCCTGGCTCGGCGACCGCACCCGCGAGGGCCTGGCGTGGCTGGCGGTGGCCGGCTTCGTGGTGGCCGTCGCCGGATCCCTGGCCCTGGCCCGCTTCGGCGAACCCGACCCAGCCGCGCCGGGAAAATCCAGCCCCGCCGGCGTTTGAGGCGCCCTTTCAGCCCCGCCGGCGTTTGAGGCGCCCTTTCAGCCCCGCCGGCGTTTGAGGCGCCCTTTCAGCCTCGCCGGCGTTTGAGGCGCGGGGGGTCCGGGGGCAGCGCCCCCGGCAACGGCGCCGCACCCGGCAGGCCCCGGCCCCGGCCCCGGCCCCGGCGGGAGCCTCACGGCAGCGCGGCGGAAAGGGCCGCCAGCGTCGGCGCCCACGCGCTGTCCGACGGAGTCCCGTAGCCGACGACCAGCGCGTCCCGCGGAGCGAGCTCGGCCTCCGGATGCCGGAACCGCGCCAGGCCGTGCACGGCCAGATCCTGCCAGGCCGCCGACTGCAGCACCGACCTCTCCGTCCCCACGGGAAGGTCCAGCACCGCGTGCAGCCCCGCCGCGATCCCGGACACGGCCACCCGCCCGCCCACCGCCGCCACGAGCTCGTCCCGCCGCCGCCGGTAGCGCAGCCGCATCCCCCGCACGTGGCGGTCGTACGCCCCCGAGGTGATGAACTCGGCGAGCGTGAGCTGCTCCAGCGCGCTGGAGGTCCAGTCGTTAAGTCCCTTGACCGCCAGGACCTCGTCGAGCAGCCCCGGCGGGACCACCATCCAGCCCATCCGCAGCCCCGGGGCGAGGGACTTGCTGGCCGTGCCGAGGTACACCACCCGGTCCGGGTCCAGGCCCTGCAGCGCCCCCACCGGCTGGCGGTCGTAGCGGAACTCCCCGTCGTAGTCGTCCTCCAGGATCAGCCCGCCCGTGGTCCGCGCCCAGTCGACCGCCGCCGCCCGCCGGGCCGGGGTCAGGGCGGCGCCCGTCGGGAACTGGTGCGCCGGGGTCAGGAGCACCGCGCCCGCCGCCCCGGTCAGCTCCCCCGTACGGGCGCCCTCCCCGTCCACCCCCAGCGGTCGCGTCCGCAGCCCCGCCCGCTCCAGCACGTCCCGGTGGAAGTCCAGGCCGTACCCCTCCACCGCCACCTCCCGCACCCGTCGCGCCCGCAGCGCCCCCGCCAGCAGCCTCAGCCCGTGCACGAAGCCCGCGCAGAGCACGATCCGCTCCGGGTCCGCGTACACCCCGCGCGCCCGCGCCAGGTAGTCGGCGAGCGCGCGGCGCAGCTCGACGCGGCCCCGCGCGTCGCTCCCGTAGCCGAAGGCCTCGTTCGGCGCGTCGGTCAGCGCCCGCCGGGCCGCCGAGAGCCAGGCCGCGCGCGGGAAGGCGCCCAGGTCCGGGGAGCCGGGCTGCAGGCTGTACGAGGGCCCCGCGCGCACGGGGTGCCGTACGCGGGCGGCGGCGGCGGTGCGGCGCGGGCGGGCCCGTTCGGCGACGCGGGTGCCGGAGCCCTGGCGGGCCGTCAGCCAGCCCTCGGCGACGAGCTCGGCGTACGCCTCCGCGACCGTGTTCCGCGCGATGCCCAGGTCGGCGGCGAGGGTACGGGAGGACGGCAGCCGGGTCCCGGCCGGCAGCCGGCCGCTGCGCGCGGCCTCCCGCAGCGCCTCGGTGAGCCCGGCCCGCAGGCCGCGCCCGGCGGACAGGTCCAGATGCAGGTCGGCTCCGAAAGTGGCCCACGATTGCGTCATGGATATGGACCATATCTCTGGGCCGCCTGCCTCCTAGGGTGGATCACATGACGACGACCACAGCCACCACCGAGACCGCCCACGAACACACCCCGCGCATGCAGATGGCGAAGCTCGCCCCCGAGGTCTACAAGGCCGTACTGGCCCTGGAGATCGCGGCCAGGAAGGGCCTGGACCCGGCCCTCGTCGAGCTCGTCAAGATCCGTGCCTCGCAGATCAACCACTGTGCCTTCTGCCTCGACATGCACACCAAGGACGCGATCGCGGCCGGCGAGAGCGTCGACCGGATCGTGCTGCTGGGCGCCTGGGAGGAGTCGCGGCACTTCTACACCGAGAAGGAGCTGGCCGCGATCGAGTTCACCGAGGCCGTCACGGTCCTGACGGACGGTTTCGTGCCGGACGAGGTGTACGCGAAGGCCGCGAGGCACTTCGAGGAGCGCGAGCTGGCCCAGCTGATCGCCGTCATCGCGACGATCAACGTCTGGAACCGGATCGGCGTCACGACCCGCCTGGTGCCGGGCCACTACACCCCCGGCATGTACAAGTAGGCCTGATCTAGGCCTGATCGGGCCGTCCCGTCCGGTCCGTCCCGTCCGTCCCGTCAGTCCGGCCTGAACGAGTCCACGGCCGCCGTCAGGTTCGCGCGCAGCGCCGGACCGTCGGTGGCCGGACCCGCCACCAGAACCGCCCACCGGCTGCCGTCCGCGGCGGCGGTGATCCGCTCGATCCCGCGGCGGCGGCCGCGGGACTCCGCGCTGTCGTACTCGTAGACCAGCTCGCAGGACGCGCCGGCCGACGGGGCGAGGGAGACCTCCCGGTAGCCGCTGTTGGCGCTCAGGTGCGTGGAGGAGGTCCGCAGCAGTTCGCACGCGTCGACGCCGGCGGGCTCGGTGACACGGAAGATCTGGAGCAGTGCGCTCCGGTCGCCGGGCCGGCGGTAGAAGGAGCCGTTGCCGTTCTCGTTGAGGCTGCGCTCCCAGCCCGCCGGTACGGCGACCGAGAAGCCGTTCTCGTCGTGCACCACCGCGTAGGACCCCGGGGCCGAGGGGCTCGCGGACGCGACGGCGCTCGGCGACGGGCCCGTGGACGGACCCGTGGACGGGCCCGTGTACGAACCGGATGCCGGACTGCGGGTCCCCGAAGCCGACGGGGGTGCCTCGGGGGCCTTCGGATCCGGCCCGGACAGTACGAACCACCCCGCCACGGCGGAGCCGCCCAGCACCGCGGCCCCGAGGGCCACCAGCAGCGGGACCTTCCACTCCCGGCCCGGGCCGCCCGTCGGCGAGGGTCTCCGCAGCCGGCCCAGTCCCCCGAGCCGCGGCGGCTGCGGGGGCTGCGGGGGCTGCTCCGCCCACTCCCAGCGCTGCGACTGCGGGTTCCACTGGGGGCCGCCGCCCGAGGACACCGGTCAGACCCCCAACGCCGCGAGCAGCCCGCCGAGGGCGGTGGCCGCGCTCACCGTCTCCACCAGCGGAGCCCAGCGCTCCAGGGCCCCGCGCAGCCGCGCGGGCAGGCCGGGCCGGATCTGCCCGGCCTCCTCCAGCTCGCCGGCGGCCTCGTCCAGTTCGGCGTCGAGGGCCGACTGGTCGGCGCTGCGGGGCAGGCGTACGAGGGCTGCGCGCAGCTCCCGTACGGCCTCCAGCAGTTCCGCGGCGCCCGGAGCGCCCGTCCCCGTACCGCCGTGGTGGACGGTGGTGGTGTTGGTGATGTGGGAGCCGCCGATGCTGAAGCTGCTGCGGTCGATGCGGTCGATCCGCACCTCCCCGCTTCCGGCACCGGAATCCGCACCCGCGCCCGCACCAGCACCCGTCACGTCATCCGTCATCGCTGTTCCTTCCGCCCGTGTGGTGGCCCGCGTGGTTGCTGTGTCCGCTGCCGCCCACGCTGAACGCGCTGTGGTTCACCGACTGGATGAACACCCCGCCCGCCGCCACGGTGACCGCGCGCTCCGCGAACTCCTCGGTGTGCCAGCCCGCTTCGTGCAGGGCCAGGGTCACGCCGGCGACGATCCGGTCCTGGATCGTCTTCAAGTACCGGTCCAGGTCCATCAGCTGGAACAGCGAGGCGTTCTCCTGCGCCGCGAGCTCGCGGACGGAGACGGCCGGACCGGCCGGGAGCGCGCCCGCGTGGCCCGCCGTGGCGATCTGCCACGGCGCCCGGCTGCCGCCCGACAGGGTGGTGAGCGCCGCGCCGAGCGAGCGCGGGGCGTTCTTGAGCGCCCAGACCGCCTTGGCGAAGGGGCTGTTCCGCAGGTGCCGCCGGGCCACGTCGTCGGCCTCCTGGAACTCCGGCCGTACGGGCAGCAGCACGTGCGGCGCCACCTCCAGCATCAGCATCCCGCCCTGCGTGTGGACGCGTACGAAGACGGTGATGACGAGGTTCTCGTCCCAGCCTCCGACCCGGACCCGCAGGAAGTGGCGGCGCCGCTCCCCGCCCTCCTCGACGGCTGCGGCCCGGTGCGTCGCGAACGCCTGCTCCGACAGGTCCAGTTCGTGCCCGCCCGGCAGCTCGGCGGGCGGCATGAACACGCACTCGTCGACGACCATTTCCCGCAGCCGGTCCAGGACGGCCGCCTGTGCCTCGGGCGAGCCGTGCGGGGACGGGACGCGCAGGGCTTCCAGGCGCGGCCGGATCCGGGCCACGATCCGTGCGTTGTCGAGCGGTTCGGGCTCGGTGTCGCCCTGGGGGCGCAGCTCGACCGACAGGTGCCAGGGCCGGTGGGCCTCGCCGGCGCCGCAGAACGGGTCGTCGGCGTTGTAGATGATCAGGCGGGAGTGCTGGGTGCGCGTGATCCGGTTCCGGGCCCGTGCGAAGCGGCCGCCCGAGGCGGGGTCGGCGCTCGGGTCGGCGTACCGCGACCGGCTGAGCGAGGTGCTGATGACACGGGCGAAGTGGCCCCGCTGCAGGCCGACGACCACGGTGAGCAGGAAGAAGACGATCAGGGCCGTCCAGCCGTACGCGTTCCCGAGCAGGTAGCCCAGCCGGGGCAGCTCGGTGACGAGACCGAAGGGCTTGTACTCGAGCTGCCTCGTGACGACTTCGAGGAACGTGACGGAGTCGTCGGCCCCTCCGACGTTCGCGTTGCCTTGGAGCGCGCCGACCGCCACCCCCAGACCGACGCCGACGAGCAGCACGTAGCCGCACCCGCGCAGCAGGGATTCGAGGAACCTGCTGGCGCGACGCCCCTTCTCGCGGCGCCGTTGGATCCGCCCGGCGCCGCTCAGGAAGGCGGCCGGGATCAGCAGGAAGAACAGCAGCGCCTGGGTCATCAGCAGCCCGAGGCCCCACACCCCCACCACGGCCGAGGCCCAGGCCACCTCGGCGCGGCGGGCCTGGAGCGCGTGGGCGAGGACGCGGGTGGCGTCGAAGCCGTAGGAGGGCGCGACGAAGCGCTCCTCGTGGACGTAGAGCTCCTGGATCACCCGGTCGCGGTACACGGCGTCGAGATAGGTGCCGGCGCACAGCAGCCGACCCGCTTCGCTGAGCGAAGGGTGCACAGGAGCTCTGTCATCCGCATTGCCTGTCACCGAATCCCCCTTTCGGTGTGCGGAGGGAAACGATAGGGCGGCGATCGGGAACACGACAGGCGCGATCACGCCAAAAGGCCCCGGCGCGCAATGCACCGGGGCCTTCGGGAAGAGCGGGTCGGATCAGGCGATCGGATCAGGCGATCGGACCGGATCCGATCAGATCAGATCAGGCCGAGCCCGCGGACCGCGTCGCGCTCCTCGACGAGCTCCTGCACGGAGGCGTCGATGCGGGCGCGGGAGAACTCGTTGATGTCCAGGCCCTGGACGATCTCGTACTTGCCGTCCTTGGTGGTGACGGGGAAGGAGGAGATGATGCCCTCCGGGACGCCGTAGGAGCCGTCCGACGGGACGCCCATGGAGGTCCAGTCGCCCGCGGCGGTGCCGTTGACCCACGTGTGCACGTGGTCGATGGCGGCGTTGGCGGCCGAGGCGGCCGAGGACGCGCCACGGGCCTCGATGATCGCCGCGCCGCGCTTGGCGACGGTCGGGATGAAGGTGTCGGCGAGCCACAGCTCGTCGTTGACGACCTCGGCGGCGTTCTTGCCGGCGATCTCCGCGTGGAAGATGTCCGGGTACTGGGTCGCCGAGTGGTTGCCCCAGATGGTGAGGCGCTTGATGTCGGTGACGTCGGCGCCGGTCTTCTGCGCGAGCTGCGAGATCGCGCGGTTGTGGTCCAGGCGGGTCATCGCGGTGAAGCGCTCGGCCGGTACGTCCGGGGCGGCGGCCTGCGCGATGAGCGCGTTGGTGTTGGCCGGGTTGCCCACGACCAGGACCTTGATGTCGTCCGCGGCGTGCGCGTTGATCGCGGCGCCCTGCGGCTTGAAGATGCCGCCGTTGGCGGAGAGCAGGTCACCGCGCTCCATGCCCTTGGTGCGCGGGCGGGCGCCCACGAGCAGCGCGACGTTGGCGCCCTCGAAGCCCTGGTTCGGGTCGTCGAAGATGTCGATGCCCTTGAGCAGCGGGAAGGCGCAGTCGTCGAGCTCCATGGCGGTGCCCTCAGCGGCCTTCATGCCCTGGGGGATCTCCAGAAGTCGGAGCTTGACCGGCACGTCCGCGCCGAGCAGGTGACCGGACGCGATGCGGAAGAGCAGCGCGTAGCCGATCTGGCCGGCGGCGCCGGTGACGGTGACATTCACGGGAGTGCGGGTCATGGCGTTCTCCGTTAGACAGCTGGCGGTGGGGCGTCCCTGCCCCATGTGCTGGAGGACGCCGCTTCCCAGTAAATCTTGACGTGAAGAGACATCCGCGGTCAGGCTATCCGACCCGCGAGCGGCCGAACCCCCGGGTCCCTGTGGTGCGTGGCACACGGACCCCGGTGTTCGAAGGTCAGAACGACCCACGGACCCCTGTTCGACCAGGGAGTTCGGGCCCGTACGGCGTCCCTCACCGCACGGTGAAGCGGACCGCGCTCTCCAGGAACGGAATCTCCAGCCACGGCTTCGGCTCCATCACCAGCGCGAGCAGCGTGATCGCCACGCCCAGCAGCCCGTACGTGATCATGTCGGTGTAGCGGGAGCGCACCGCGAGCATCCCCACCGAGGGCAGGACGCGCCGCAGCACCGACGCCGCGATCAGGGCCACGCCGATCACCAGGCAGCCGACCCGCGGATGCCCGAACGCCGTGGCCAGCAGCCCGGCCGCGGTCGCGGTGAGCACGCTGAGCATCGGCCACTGCCGGGCGGGCGTGGACACCGCCCCGGGGACGGCACGGCCACTGCCCTCGGGGCGGGCGGTGTCCCGGGTGACGGACGGGAAGCGGCGGGACCTGGGGCCCTCGGCGCCGTTCGCGCCGGTCACGCCGTTCGCGCCGGTCACACCGTTGTCAGCCGCGGGCTGCGCGTCCGGTTCAACCTGCACTGGAGATCCGTTCCGCCGCCTCGACGACATTGACCAGCAGCTGGGCCCGGGTCATCGGGCCGACGCCGCCCGGGTTCGGGGAGATCCAGGCGGCCACCTCGGCCACACCGGGGTGCACGTCGCCGACGATCTTCCCCTTCTCGTCGCGGCTCACGCCCACGTCGAGCACGGCCGCGCCCGGCTTCACGTCCTCCGGCTTGACCAGGTGCGGGACGCCGGCCGCCGCGACGATGATGTCCGCCTGGCGCAGCAGCCCGGAGAGGTCGCGCGTACCGGTGTGGCAGAGCGTCACGGTGGCGTTCTCGGACTTGCGGGTCAGCAGCAGGCCGATGGAGCGCCCGACGGTGATCCCGCGGCCGAGGACCACGACGTGCGCGCCGTTGATCTCGACGCCGTGGTGGCGCAGCAGCTCGACGATCCCGTACGGGGTGCAGGGCAGCGGACCCGGCTCGTTCAGGACCAGCCGGCCGAGGGAGGTGGGGTGCAGGCCGTCGGCGTCCTTCAGCGGGTCCATCAGCTCCAGGACCCGGTTGGTGTCGATGCCCTTGGGGAGCGGGAGTTGCACGATGTAGCCGGTGCACTCCGGGTTGGCGTTGAGTTCCCGTACGACCGCCTCGATGTCCTCCTGGGAGGCCGTCGCGGGCAGTTCGCGCTGGATGGAGGCGATGCCGACCTCGGCGCAGTCCTTGTGCTTGCCGTTGACGTACCAGCGGCTGCCCGGATCGTCACCGACCAGCAGGGTGCCGAGACCGGGGGCGACGCCCCGGGCCTTCAGGGCCGCCACACGGGCGGTCAGTTCGGACTTGATCGCGGCCGCGGTGGCCTTGCCATCGAGAATCTGGGCGGTCATGACCCCATCCTCCCGGATGGAGTGGCCCCGGTTCCAGTCAAGGCGCTCGCAGGAGTGCAAGGTTCATTGCACTTGCACAACAAGTACCCGGCCGCACCGCAACGAGCTGGACAACCCCTCGCCAATCGGACGACGATAAAACGAATGAGTGCCGCGGGCAGTGCCGGGGGGCGGACCGCTCGATCCAGGATTCCTCCGCGTGTGTGCCGTGCGTCCCCGCACTTCCACGGAGGAACACCCCAAGATGAGCTTCGGCGACCCCCACAATCCGTACGGACAGCAGCCACCCCAGGCCCCGCAGGGCCAGCCGGGCTACGGCTACCCCCAGCAGGCCCCGCAGGGCATCCCGCCTCAGGGCGGCTACGCCTACCCGCAGCAGGCGCCGCAGGCGTACCTGGGTGGTCCTCCGCCCGGGTACGCGGGCACGAACCCGGGTAGTGCGTACGAGATGCCCGGCGGCGTGAAGGCAGCCCGGGTCATCCTCTTCATCCTGGGCGGTCTGCAGGCCCTGGGCGCCCTGTTCTGGCTCATCAGTGGCGCGGTGCTCGCCTCGCTCTTCACGGCCGATTCGCACGACTCGTACAGCTCGAGCACGGATGACATGGCCGCCTTCGCCGGCATCGTCATCGCCGTCGGCGTCGCCATCTCCGTGGCCTTCGCGCTGTGGGCCATCCTCACGGCCGCCAAGCTGAGCAAGGGCCGCGGCGGGGTCCGCGCCTCCGGCATCGTCTACGGCTCGCTGCTCACGCTGGCGGGCGTCGTCAGTGCGATCAGCTACCTGATCGCCTTCACCGCCGCCTCCTCCAGCGAGCACATTCCGGCCGCCGTGCTCGTCCCCTCCCTGATCATGTCCCTGGTCCCGCTGGGCCTCGGCCTCTGGATCATCGTGGGTCTCGCCAAGAGCGACGCGAGCGAATACTTCAACCGCCCCCGGTACTGACACCGGCCGGCCACCGGCTACGGCGAAGGCCGCGTCCCGCAGTGCGGGACGCGGCCTTCGCCGTAGCCATGGGACCTCAGTGGAAGAAGTGCCGGGTCCCGGTGAAGTACATGGTCACACCGGCCTTCTTCGCGGCCTCGACGACCTGCTCGTCGCGCACCGAACCGCCCGGCTGGACCACGGCCTTGATGCCCGCGGCCGTCAGGATCTCGAGCCCGTCCGGGAAGGGGAAGAAGGCGTCGGAGGCGGCGTACGCGCCCTGCGCGCGCTCGGCGCCCGCCCGCTCGACGGCGAGCTTCGCCGAGTCGACGCGGTTGACCTGGCCCATGCCGACGCCGACCGAGGCGCCGTCCTTGGCGAGCAGGATCGCGTTGGACTTGACGGCCCGGCAGGCCTTCCACGCGAAGGCCAGCTCGGCGAGCTCGGCCTCGGACAGGGCGTCGCCGGTGGCGAGCGTCCAGTTGGCCGGGTCGTCGCCCTCAGCCTGGAAGAGGTCGGACTGCTGGAGCAGCGCGCCGCCGGAGATCGGCTTGAGGTCACCCGGCTGGTGCGGGGTGCCGTCCACCTTCAGGACGCGGATGTTCTTCTTCTTGGCCAGGATCTCGACCGCGCCGTCCTCGTAGGCGGGGGCGGCGATGACCTCGGTGAAGATCTCCGCGACCTGCTCGGCGAGCTCGACGGTCACCGGGCGGTTGACGGCGATGACGCCGCCGAAGGCCGACAGCGGGTCGCAGGCGTGCGCCTTGCGGTGCGCGGCGGCGACATCGGCGTCGACCGCGATCCCGCACGGGTTGGCGTGCTTGATGATCGCGACGCAGGGCTCTTCGTGGTCATAGGCGGCGCGGCGTGCGGCCTCGGTGTCCACGTAGTTGTTGAAGGACATCTCCTTGCCGTGCAGCTGCTCGGCGTTGGCGAGTCCGCCCGGCAGGCCGTCCGTGTAGAGGGCGGCGGCCTGGTGCGGGTTCTCGCCGTAGCGCAGGGTCGACTTGCGCTCCCACGCGCCCGCGAGGAACTCGGGCAGGACGGCGCCCTCTTCCGGCGCGTACGCGTTCGTGAACCAGGAGGCCACGGCCACGTCGTAGGCGGCGGTGTGCTGGAAGGCCTCGGCCGCCAGGCGCTTGCGGGCGGTGAGGTCGAAGCCGCCGCCCTGGGCGGCCGCGATCACGTCGGCGTAGCGGGCCGGGCTGGTGACGACCGCGACCGAGGGGTGGTTCTTGGCGGCGGCGCGGACCATCGACGGACCGCCGATGTCGATCTGCTCGACGCACTCGTCGGGAGTGGCACCCGACTGGACGGTCGCCAGGAAGGGGTAGAGGTTGACGATCACCAGGTCGAAGGGCTCGACGCCCAGCTCGGCGAGCTGGTTGCGGTGGTCCTCCAGGCGCAGGTCGGCGAGGATGCCGGCGTGCACGCGCGGGTGCAGGGTCTTGACCCGGCCGTCCAGGCACTCGGGGAAGCCGGTCAGCTCCTCGACCTTGGTGACGGGCACCCCGGCCGCGGCGATCTTCGAGGCGGTGGAGCCGGTGGAGACGAGCGCGACGCCCGCCTCGTGCAGCCCGCGGGCCAGCTCTTCCAGTCCCGTCTTGTCGTAGACGCTGATGAGCGCACGCCGGATCGGCCGCTGGTTCGTGGTCGGGTCGTTGCTCGCTGCGATGTCTGCGGCGGTCACTGGATCGTTACCTTTCGTCCCTCAATGCGGTAGCCGTGCCGGGCCAGGCGCCCCACGACATCGACGAGCAGTGCTCGCTCGACTTCCTTGATGCGCTCATGGAGAGCGGCTTCGTCGTCCTCGTCCCGGACCTCGACGACACCCTGGGCGATGATCGGACCGGTGTCCACGCCGCTGTCCACGAAGTGGACCGTGCAGCCGGTGACCTTCGCGCCGTAGGCGAGCGCGTCCCGTACGCCGTGCGCTCCGGGGAAGGCGGGGAGGAGGGCGGGGTGGGTGTTGACGAACCGGCCGCCGAAGCGGTCGATGAACGCCTTGCCCACGATCTTCATGAACCCGGCGGACACGACGAGGTCCGGGGCGTACGCGTCGGTCGCCTCGGTGAGCGCGGTGTCCCACTCCTCGCGGCTCCCGTAGGCCTTGACCGGGCAGACGAAGGTGGGGATCCCGGCCTTCTCGGCCCGGTCCAGGCCTGCGATGTTCTCGCGGTCGGCCCCCACGGCGACGACTTCGGCGCCGAAGCCCTCGGATCCGCCGGGGTGGGCGTCGATGGCGTCGAGGAGGGCCTGGAGGTTGGTGCCGGAACCGGAGACCAGCACGACCAGGCGGGAGGCGGCCATGGGAGGCCCTTTCTCGCGGAATTGCGGTGTTCGTCTTTGTGTGGTCATACAAAACTTCGGGGTACCGATATACGGGGAACCATACGAAGCCATCGACCGCCTGCAACGATACCGGCACACCGGACGGCCCCCGAGGGACGGGGGGACGGCCGGGCGGTAGCGTCTGGCTTACAAGCCGCGAACTGGGCCCACCTCGCCACGACGTCCTCGTGACGTCCATGACACAGGGGAAGAAACACACCTGATGCCGGACCGCCGTCAGCCCGAGTCCCCCACCGACGACAACCCCTTCGCGGCTCCGCCGGAGGGCCGGCCCGACCAGCCGTGGCAGCCGCGCAGCGGCGGCGACGGCGGAAGCGGCGACGGCCCAGGGGATTCGGACGGCCAGCGGGGTCCGGCGCGCTGGGACCCGACGGACCCGATCCAGCGCCGCGCCCGCTACGCGCTGCTCGCCGGCATGTGGGGCTTCTTCTTCGGGATCTTCGGCATCCCGTCGGTGGGCCTGCTGCTGGGGGCGCTCGCCCTGTACTGGGGCATCAGCGCCCTGCGCGGCAAGCCGGCGAAGCCCACCACCCCGGACGCCCCCGACGCCCCGACCGGCCTGGCCTCCCTGGGCCCCGCGGCCCGCCCCCAGCGAACGGCGGCGGTGAGCGGCCTGGTCACGGCCTCACTGGCGATCCTGCTGGCGATGAGCTCGTACGCCCTGCAGCTCGCCTACAAGGACTTCTACGTCTGCCGCGAAGACGCCCTCACCAACTCGGCGGAACAGCAGTGCAACACCCTCCTCCCGAACAACGTCGTGGGCGACATCCTGAAGGTCCGCCAGTAGCCCCGCCGCACAATTCCAGCCCCGCCGGCGTTTGAGGCGCGGGGTCCGGGGCGGAGCCCCGCTCCTTCACCACCGCCGCACACTCCAGCCTCGCCGCACAATCCAGCCCCGCCGGCGTTTGAGGCGCGGGGCGCGGGGCGGAGCCCCGGTCTTTCAGCCTCGCCGGCGTTTGAGGCGCGGGGTCTGGGGCGGAGCCCCAGCAGCGGCGCACCCGCCTACGCCGACGGCTTCCGCCGCGCCAGCACCCGCGCCCCTACCACCGGCGGAGCCAACTGCACGGCAGCCGGCTCGGCAACCGGCCCGGCCGGCCCCAGGACCGGGCTCAGGTCCAGGCTGATCCCCGGCACGACCGTCACCGGCCGGTGCATCCGAGCCACGCCCGGGCCCGCGCCCGCGCCCGCGGCCAGATCCGGAGCCGGGGCCGGGGCAGGGGCAGGGTCCGGCCCCGCAACCGGCACCGGCACCGCCACCGCCACCGGCCCCGGCCCCGGCTCCGCGATGTCCGGGATCAGCGCGCCCGCAGCCCTCCGCATCGCCGCCCACCGAACCTCCCGCACCCCACTGTCGTGCCACGCATCCCCCGCCGGATCATCCACATCCACATCCACACCCACCGCCCGCACCCCCGTCACCGGCCGCGTCCGCCACGCCTGCACCCCCACCGCCACCGGCACGGCCAACACCAGCGTCCACCCGAGGGCCGCCGCCCCGGTCGCCCACCACACCGGCCCGAACTCGGCCAGCCGCCGCGACCCCAGCGGCCCCGCCGCGGCAGCCGCGAGCCCGGTCATCACCAGTCCGCACACCACCGCCCCCAGGGCCGCCGTGAGCGCGGTCTCCCCGTACGAGACCTCGCGCGCCCGGCGTACCGCGAACCAGCCCACCGCCAGCCCGGCCACCACCGGCACCCCGGCGACCGCCCAGGTCAGCGGTGTCCCCGGGCCCTCCGGCGGGAGCGCCGCCAGCAGCGGGAACCGGGGCAGCCCGGGCGCGCCCGTGAAGCCGAGCGGGGTGGCGGTCGCGTCGGCGCCGAGGGCGAAGCCGGGCCCGAGGGCGTAGGCCGCGCCCCAGACCATGGCGTTGGGGATCAGGGCGACCGCGAGCAGCAGCACCGCGAACCGCCCCGACCACACCCCGGTCAGCGCGAGGAACGACCCCTGCACCTCCGCCCCGTGCCACGCGAGCGAGACGCCGACGAGCAGCGCGCCGCCGCCGAGGAGGACCAGGGCCCCGCCCGCTCCCGCCCGCAGCGCCAGCGCGTATCGGGGGCGCGCGACAGCCCTCCGTACGCCCCTCGGCAGCCAGGACGGCAGCGCCTCCAGCGGACGCCCCTTGGCTCCCCACACCGCGCCGGCGGCGGCGAGCACGGCCACCAGGGGGATGTGCCAGGCCGCGCTGATCGGGTCGGCCGGCATGGGCCCACCGGCGGCGTACACCGTGGCGAGGGCCCCGACCGCGAGGTATCCGCAGAGCACGGCCGAGAACACGGCGCCCGCGGGCAGCACCTCCTCGCCCTCCTCCTCGGACGCGCTCCCCAGCCGGGCGGCCCGCCGTACGAGCAGTACGGGCAGGACGACGAGGAGCAGGGGCGTCACGCCGACGGGCGCGGGAACTCCGGACAGGGTCTCGTACCGCACGAGTTCCGTCCCGTGGGCGAGGAGCCACAGGCCGGCGGCGAGGTGCAGGGCCCCGCCCGGACCACTGTCGGGGTAGGGGGAACTGATCCACAGCACGATGACGAGCACGGCGAGGAAACCGAGCCCGAGTCCGGCCGCCACGGCTCCGCCCACCACGCATGCGGCGGCGGCCGGCGAACGGCGCCGCGATCCGGCTCGCGGGGCCGCTGACAACGGAGTCCCGCGTTCGGTCACTTGGGTCACCCCGCCATGGTGCCAACGACACGCGCTTTGGGCGGGTAACAGGCGAATGTCCGTGGTGTCGCTCAATATACGTTTATGTACTTTATTGCTCAGGGCTGCCGGGTCGCGGGGAGAGTGGCATGACACAGGGCGTCGAGAGCCTGCCCACCCCCGACGAGCGCCGCAGACTGCGCGAGGCGGCGAATCTGACGCCCGAGGAGGTCGCGGCCGCCGTGGGCGTCACCGTGAACACGGTCCGCTCCTGGGAATCGGGCCGCACCGGCCCCCGCGGCCGCATGCGCGAGGTCTACGCGGCCTTCCTGACCGGCCTCTCGACCCCGCCGACCACCCCGGAGCCGGAATCCGAGGCCCCGTCAGCGGCCGTCGCGGCCGCAGCCGAGAGCGATACGGCGCCCCGGGACGAGCCCGACGCCACCGGAACGGCCGAGCCCGAAGCCATCACCGCCGTGGCCTCCGAGGCCGCCGTGCTCACCGCGGCCACTGGGGCCGCCGGGCATCCGAATGCCCCCGCCGAGCCGGAACCCACCGCCGAACCCGCCGAGCCCCCCGCCGGGGCAGGGGCGAGGGCCGGGGCGAGGGCCGGGGCGGGGGCCATGGCCGACTTCGACGCCCTCTACGCCCGCGCCGCCCCAGCCCTCGCCCGGCAGACCTATCTGCTCACCGGCCGCCGGGCCCTCGCCCTGGAGGCCGTGGAGCGGGCGTTCCACCAGGCCTGGAACCAGTGGCCCGCGGTGGCCACCGACCCGGACCCGGTGGGCTGGGTGCGCGCGGTCGCGTACGAGTACGCCCTCTCCCCCTGGCACCGGTTCCGGCGCGCCCACCGCCACCCCGACAAGCCCCCCGCCGAGCCCGCCGACCGGATCCTCCTCGACGCCGTGCTCGCCCTGCCCACCACCCACCGCCGGACCGTCCTGCTCTACGACGGCGTCGGCCTCGACCTCCCCGACACCGCCGCCGAGACCGAGGCCAGCACCCCGGCCGCCGGCAGCCGCCTCCTCCACGCGCACGCCGACCTCGCCGAGCGGATCCCCGCACTGGGCGACGTACCGCCCGAGAAGCAGTCCGCGCTGCTGCGCGGCCTGCTCGCCGCGCTGCGGCCGTCCGTGCCGCTGGTCCCTCGCCCGGCGGCGGACGTACGCGGCGGCGGCGAGCGGCGCATCCGGCGGTGGAGCCGCGCGACCCTCGGCCTGACCGCGGTGATCGCCGCCGCGACCGCCTACACGGCCGTGACCGCGCCCACGCACTACGAGCCGCCGCGGGCACCCGGCGAGAGGGTCTCCGGCGTGCCCCCGCTCAGCGGCCCGCAGCAGCTCACCGAGGAGAGCAGGCTGCTCCACGACAAGCTGCGCGCCGACCCGGCCGCCGGACCGGCCCGGATCACCCCGACGGTCGAATGAGGCGCGTGAGGCGCATACGGGCGCATGAGAAAGGGCGTGGGCCGCACCCCCCGAGGGGTGCGGGCCACGCCCGTACACGCGAACGTGCCTACTGAGCGGCGTTCAGGATCTCGCGCGCCAGCTTCGCGGTCTCGGTCGGCGTCTTGCCGACCTTCACGCCGGCAGCCTCGAGGGCTTCCTTCTTGGCCTGTGCGGTGCCGGAAGAGCCGGAGACGATGGCGCCCGCGTGGCCCATGGTCTTGCCCTCGGGGGCGGTGAAGCCCGCGACGTAGCCGACGACCGGCTTCTTGACGTTCTTCGCGATGAAGTCCGCCGCACGCTCCTCGGCGTCGCCGCCGATCTCGCCGATCATGACGATCAGGTCGGTGTCGGGGTCGGCCTCGAACGCCGCGAGGGCGTCGATGTGCGTGGTGCCGATGACCGGGTCGCCACCGATGCCGACGGCCGAGGAGAAGCCGATGTCACGGAGCTCGTACATCATCTGGTAGGTCAGCGTGCCGGACTTGGACACGAGACCGATGCGGCCGGGCTTGGTGATGTCGCCCGGGATGATGCCGGCGTTGGACTGGCCGGGGGTGATCAGACCCGGGCAGTTCGGGCCGATGATCCGGGTCTTGTTGCCCTTGGCGGTCGCGTACGCCCAGAAGGCGGCGGAGTCGTGCACCGCGATGCCCTCGGTGATGACGACGGCCAGCGGGATCTCGGCGTCGATCGCCTCGACGACGGCGGCCTTGGCGAAGGCCGGCGGGACGAAGAGGACGGAGACGTTGGCGCCCGTCTTCTCCATCGCCTCGGCGACGGAACCGAAGACCGGGACCTCGGTGCCGTCGAAGTCGACGGAGGTGCCGGCCTTGCGCGGGTTCACGCCGCCGACGATGTTGGTGCCGTCAGCCAGCATCAGCTTGGTGTGCTTCATGCCCGTGGCACCGGTCATGCCCTGGACGATGACCTTGCTGTCCTTGTTGAGGAAGATAGCCATGTGAGTCTGTGACCTCTGCCCTTACTTCGCAGCCGCGAGCTCGGCGGCCTTGTCGGCCGCGCCGTCCATGGTGTCCACGCGCTGGACCAGCGGGTGGTTGGCGTCCGAGAGGATCTTGCGACCCAGCTCGGCGTTGTTGCCGTCGAGACGGACGACCAGCGGCTTGGTGACCGCCTCGCCCTTGTCCTCGAGCAGCTGCAGCGCCTGGACGATGCCGTTGGCGACCTCGTCGCACGCGGTGATGCCGCCGAAGACGTTGACGAAGACGGACTTGACGTCCGGGTCGCCGAGGATGATCTCGAGACCGTTGGCCATGACGGCGGCGGAGGCGCCACCGCCGATGTCCAGGAAGTTGGCGGGCTTGACGCCACCGTGGTTCTCGCCGGCGTACGCGACGACGTCGAGGGTGCTCATGACGAGACCCGCGCCGTTGCCGATGATGCCGACCTCACCGTCGAGCTTGACGTAGTTGAGGTTCTTCGCCTTGGCGGCGGCCTCGAGCGGGTTCGCGGCCGCGTGGTCCACGAACTCCTCGTGGCCCGGCTGGCGGAACTCGGCGTTCTCGTCGAGCGAGACCTTGCCGTCGAGCGCGATGACGTCGCCGGAGGCGACCTTCGCGAGCGGGTTGACCTCGACGAGGAGCGCGTCCTCGGCGATGAAGGTCGCCCACAGGGTCACGAGGACCTCGGCGACCTTCTCGGCGACCTCGGCCGGGAACTGCGCCAGGGCGACGATCTCGCGGGCCTTCTCGATGGTCACGCCCTCGTTGGCGTTCACCGGGACCTTGGCGAGCTTCTCCGGGGTCTCCTCGGCGACCTGCTCGATGTCCATGCCACCCGCGACCGAGGCCATGGCCAGGAAGGTGCGGTTGGTGCGGTCGAGCAGGTAGGAGACGTAGTACTCCTCCAGGATCTCGGGAGCAGTCTCGGCGATCATCACCTTGTGGACCGTGTGGCCCTTGATGTCCATGCCGAGGATGTCCGTCGCCCGGGCGACAGCCTCGTCCGGGGTGGCGGCCAGCTTCACGCCGCCGGCCTTGCCGCGGCCGCCGACCTTCACCTGCGCCTTGACGACCGACTTGCCGCCCAGCCGCTCGGTGGCCTCGCGAGCCGCCTCAGGCGTGTCGATGACTTCACCGGCCAGCACCGGTACACCGTGCTTGGCGAAGAGGTCCCTCGCCTGGTACTCGAACAGGTCCACGCGCGTCCGTCCCTTGTCTTTTTTAAAGATTCGCAGTGATTCGCGGTTGTCTGCTATCTGCGTGGGCGTGCCGCGGAGGGCAACGTGACGGCGCTGTCACAAGGAAGGCGCACACGGTGACCGTGGACGCGGCATGTCCGTCCCGCAGGTTATCCCCGTGGGCCGTAGGTCCCTAAATCGCAGATCACACCTGAGCGGTGATACCTGTCACAGATCGCCTCACGGTTGAACTGGAAGTTCGTGTGATCTGCCGCTTCACACGGCGGTGCGGTCGCAACTCGTCAGGGCACGGGCAGGGGCCGCTTCTCCAGCGCCGCGGCCATCACCTCGGGAAACAGGTCGGGGGTGCAGGCGAAGGCCGGGGCACCAAGCGCCGCAAGGGCTGCGGCGTGCTCGCGGTCGTAGGCCGGGGCCCCCTCGTCCGACAGCGCCAGCAGGGTCACGAACTCCACGCCCGCCGCCTTCATCGCGGCGACCCGCTTGAGCATCTCGTTGCGTATGCCGCCCTCGTAAAGGTCGCTGATCAGGACGACGACGGTGTCGGCCGGCCGGGTGATCTTCGACTGGCAGTAGGCGAGGGCGCGGTTGATGTCGGTGCCACCGCCGAGCTGGGTGCCGAAGAGGACGTCGACCGGGTCGTCGAGCTGGTCGGTCAGGTCCACGACGGCGGTGTCGAAGACCACGAGCCGGGTCGCGATCGACCGCATCGAAGCCAGCACCGCCCCGAAGACGGAGGCGTAGACGACGGAGGCCGCCATCGAACCCGACTGGTCGATGCAGAGGATCACCTCCTTCTTCACCGATTGCGCCGCCCGGCCGTAGCCGATCAGCCGCTCGGGGACGACGGTGCGGTATTCGGGCAGGTAGTTCTTGAGATTGGCCCGGATCGTGCGGTTCCAGTCGATGTCGTGGTGGCGGGGGCGGCTGATGCGCGCGGAGCGGTCGAGGGCGCCGGTGAGGGTGGCCCTGGTGCGCGCCGCGAGCTTCTTCTCCAGCTGCTCGACCACCTTGCGGACCACCGCGCGGGCGGTCTCCTTGGTCGTCTCGGGCATCGCCTTGTTCAGGGAGAGCAGGGTGCCGACCAGGTGGACGTCGGGTTCGACGGCCTCCAGCATCTCCGGTTCCAGCAGCAGGGTGGACAGGCCGAGCCGCTCGATCGCGTCGCGCTGCATGACCTGGACCACCGAACTGGGGAAGTACGTCCGGATGTCCCCCAGCCAGCGGGCCACGTTCGGCGCGGACCCCCCGAGCCCGGCCGACCGCGCCCCCGCCCCCTTCCGCGCCCCGCCGCCCCCGCCGTACAGCGCACCGAGCGCGGCATCCATCCCCGCGTCCCGCCCACTCAGCGCACACCCGGTCCCGTCGGCCTCTCCCCCACCCAGCACCATCCGCCACCGCCGCAACCGCTCGCCTCCGGCGGAGCCGACGGTCTCCTGCTCTCCCGCGCTCACGTCCGTACCGGTCATCTGCCCATCCCCCTGCACTCGTCGTATCCACCAACCCACATCCGCCGCCCCCACCAATCCAGCCCCGCCTTTCAGCCCCGCCGGCGTTTGAGGCGCGGGGTCCGGGGCGGAGCCCCGACATTCCAGCCTCGCCGCACCATCCAGCCTCGCCGGCGTTTGAGGCGCGGGGGTCCGGGGGCAGCGCCCCCGGCAACGGCGCCTCACCCGGCGAGCAGCATCCGCACCAACGGCACCACCGCGTCCGCCCGTTCCAGGTCCAGCTCCGGGGCGAAGCCCGCAGGGGCTGATCCGGGCACGGCGGCCGCCGATCCAGCCGGGCCACGCCGGACCAGCTCGCCCAGCGTCCGCTTCACCCCCGGCTCGTACGCCCCGAACGTCCTCCGCAGCAAAGGCAGTACGTCGGTGAACGCCCGCTCCGGCACCCCCACCAGCCAGGTGTCGATCAGACCCAGCAGCCGCTCGTCGTGGACGAGCAGCGTCCCCCCGCCCGAGCTCCCGCCCGCGAAGCCCTCGATCCAGCCCGCCGCGTCGGCCGGGGCGGCCGCCGGGGACAGCGCCAGCCCCATCAGCCGGGCCGTCTCCTCGGCGGGCAGCCGGCCGTCGTCGAGCAGCAGCCTGGCCGCCCGGCCGCGGATCACGCCCGGCACGGTGTCCCGGGCGGCCAGCGTCCGCAGCACCGCGGACCAGCGCTCCGCCAGCCCCTCCGCCGTGTCGGCCAGCAGCCCGACCGCCCCGTGCACCCCGTCCACATGGCCCCGCAGCTCCGCCGCCGCGTCGGCGTCCAGACCGGCCGCACAGGCCGACGGCAGCGCCACGCATATTCGCTCGGCGAGCCCGGCCGCCACCGTGCCGAGCGCCGTCGCGTCCGTGCCGCGTACGTCCCCGTACCTCAGCGAACGGGCCAGGGCGGGCAGGGCCTTGGCGAGCCGCGCCACATCGGTGTCCAGCGCGGCCCGGTCCGCGAGGGCCCGCAGTACGGCGGGCAGCGCCTCGGAGAGCCCGGCCAGCAGGCACCGCTCGGCCAGCGCCGTCACCTCGCCCAGCTCCTCGGCGCCGGCCGCGTCCGCCTCGGCGTTCGCGGTGGCGGCCGCCAGGACCGTGGTGCCCCATATCCCGGCCTCGGCGATCCGAACCGACAGCTCCGGCTCCCACCGCAGCCGCCAGGTCTCCCGGAAGGTCCCGGTGCTGCCCCGCGAGGCGGTCGGTCTGCCCCACTCGATGCCGAGCAGCCGCAGCCGGTGCAGCAGCAGGGATTTCGCCGCGTCGGTGTCCTTGCGCAGGTCCAGTTCCAGCTCGCGCTCGTGCGCCTCGGCCTTGAGCCGCAGCGAGCGCTGCTGGCGGGTCAGGTCCCGCTGGAGGGGTACGACGGGCGCGCCGTCCGGGACCTCGCCGAGCACGTCGCCCACCACCAGGCGGTCCTCGATCAGCGCGAGCGGTATGTCGGAGCCGTCGCACATCACCGCCCGGACCGCCTCCAGGGTCTCCGTCAGACCGGCCAGGGGCCGGCCCCGCATCGCGGCCAGGGTCTCGGCCAGCCGGACCGCCTCGATGACGTGCGCCGAGGAGACCTGCCGGTCCTCCTGGCGGAGCAGGCCCGCGATCTTGGTCAGCCATCGCTCCACGGGCCGGTCCCGGGCCGAGAAGAGGTGTGCGTACCAGCCGGGCGAGGTGATCCCCGCGCCGTACCCGCCGGCCCGGGCGAGCCTGCGGTGGGTCCAGGGCACCCAGGTGGTCTCCACCTTGACCTTCGGCAGTCCGCTCAGCAGCGCCTTGTCGGCGGCCACGGTGGTCTTCGCCCGCAGGGCCGGGACGTGCCAGGCCCCGCACACCACGGCGTACGTGTCGCCGAACTCCCGGCGGGCGGCCCGCATCCGTTGCCGCATGTACGCCTCGCGCACGAGGTCGCGGTGGTGGCCGCCGTCGCCGTACGCCTCGCGCAGGGCGCCCATGGCCTCCCCGAGCGCCTCGAACGCGCCCAGTGCGTCGGCCTCCTTGGCGCCCCGGTGTTCGACCACGTCCTCCCACCACTGCTCGGGGTCGTCGTACCCGGCGGTCTCGGCCAGCACCGCGAGGGGGTCCACCCTGACGGTGTCGGGCTCGGCCTGGTCCGCGTCCCCCTCGGCGGCCAGCGAGTGCGCGGCCGGGAGGTCCATGAACCGCACCGGTACGCCCGCCTCCTGCGCCCAGCGGATGGCGACCCACTCCGGGGAGAACTCGGCCAGCGGCCAGAAGGCGGCCCGGCCGGGGTCGTCCGCGGCGTGCGCGAGCAGCGCCACGGGCGGCCGCATTCCCGGGTCGGCGGCCAGCGCGAGCAGCTCGTCCCCCTCGGGCGGCCCCTCGATCAGCACGGCCGCCGGGCGGGCCGCGTCCAGGGCGGCCCGCACCGTGCGGGCCGAGCCCGGCCCGTGGTGCCGTACGCCCAGCAGCAGCGGGCCCTGCCGGCTCCGGCTCATACCGTCACCTCCCGGCAGGCCCGGTAGAAGTCCTTCCAGCCGTCGCGCTCGCGGACCACGGCCTCCAGGTACTCCTGCCAGACGATCTTGTCGGCCGCCGGGTCGCGGACCACGGCGCCGAGGATCCCGGCGGCCATGTCGGAGGGGCGCAGCACGCCGTCCCCGAAGTGGGCGGCGAGGGCCAGGCCGTTGGTGACGACGGAGATGGCCTCGGCGGTGGACAGGGTGCCGCTGGGCGACTTCACCTTCGTGCGGCCGTCGCCGGTGACCCCGTCGCGCAGCTCGCGGAAGACGGTGACGACGCGGCGGATCTCCTCCAGGCCCTCGGGCACGGCCGGCAGGTCGAGGGCGCGGCCCATCTGGTCGACGCGGCGGGCGACGATGTCCACCTCGGCGTCGGCGGTGGCGGGCAGCGGCAGCACCACGGTGTTGAAGCGGCGGCGCAGCGCGCTGGAGAGCTCGTTGACCCCGCGGTCGCGGTCGTTGGCGGTGGCGATGAGGTTGAAGCCGCGCACGGCCTGCACCTCTTCGCCGAGCTCCGGTATCGGGAGCGTCTTTTCGGACAGGACGGTGATGAGGGTGTCCTGGACGTCGGCGGGGATGCGGGTGAGCTCTTCGACGCGGGCGGTCATGCCGTCGGCCATGGCCCGCATGACGGGGCTGGGGACGAGGGCCTCGCGGCTGGGTCCGTGGGCCAGCAGCCGGGCGTAGTTCCAGCCGTACCGGATGGCTTCCTCGGGAGTGCCGGCGGTTCCTTGGACGAGGAGGGTGGAGTCTCCGCTGACGGCGGCCGCGAGGTGTTCGGACACCCAGGTCTTGGCGGTGCCGGGGACGCCGAGCAGGAGCAGGGCGCGGTCGGTGGCCAGGGTGGTGACGGCCACTTCCACGATGCGGCGCGGGCCCACGTACTTCGGTGTGATCACCGTGCCGTCGTCGAGCGTGCCGCCGAGCAGGTAGGTGGCGACGGCCCACGGGGAGAGCTTCCAGCGGGTCGGGCGGGGCCGGTCGTCGGCGGCCGCCAGGGCTTTCAGTTCGTGCGCGAAGGCGTCTTCGGCGTGCGGTCGCAGCGCCTCGGCGCCCGTGCCGTTCTCGGGCATGGTCATGGTCCCCCTCCAATGCTCGGCAGCCGCTTCCGACTGCTGAATCCAAGGTGCACCACGCCACTGACAACGGGCCCTGCTCACCGAGTCGTTGCAGGTCAGGGCGATTGTCAGTGGGGGTCTCTACGGTGGAACACATGACTGAGCAGGGGGTCCGCTGGACAGCGGAACAGGTACTGGCTCTGGCTCCTGACGATGCCTCACGCAAGGCGGGAGGCAGACTCGGCGGGGCGGGGACATGGTCACAGATCGGAGGTTCCGCTTCCGGATCTGTTTGGGGGTTGTGCAAGGGCAGCGGCAGCAAGCCGTACCAGACGGTCGTCGACCTGGCGGGACCGGCTTACAAGTGCTCCTGCCCGAGCCGGAAGTTCCCGTGCAAGCACGCGCTGGGGCTGCTGCTGCTCTGGTCCGCCGAGGGGGTCGGCGAGCCGGGCGAGGCGCCGGAGTGGGCCGCGCAGTGGCTGACGGAGCGTGCGGCGAAGGCCGCGCGCCCGGCCGCCGGGGCGGGCAGACCGGCGGACGAGGAGGGGGCGCGCAAGCGGGCCGAGCGACGGGCCGCGCGGATAGGCGCGGGCGTCACCGAGCTGGAGCAGCGGCTGGCCGATCTGCTGCGCGGCGGCCTCGCGGGCCAGGAGCAGACGGGATACGCGGCGTGGGAGGAGACCGCGGCCCGGATGGTCGACGCTCAGGCACCCGGACTCGCGGGGCGGGTGCGGGAGTTGGGGACGATACCCAGTTGCGGCCCCGGCTGGCCCGCCCGGATGCTGGAGGAGGCGGCGCTGCTGCACCTGCTGGACCGGGCCTGGCTCGGTGTGGCCGGGCTGCCGGAACAGCTGGCGGCGACGGTGCGCAGCCGAGTGGGACTGCCGGCCTCCGGGGAGGGGGAGGCCGTACGGGACCGCTGGCTGGTGCTGTCCCAGTACGACTCGGTGTCACCGGACGGCCGGCTCACCACCCGCCGGATATGGCTGCGCGGGATGGAGACCGGGCGACCTGCCCTGCTGCTGGACTTCGGACCGCCCGGGCGGCCTCCGGGGCTGGCGCTGCCGGTGGGGCTGGAGCTGGAGGCGGAAGTCCGCTTCCGGCCCGGGTCGGCGGGGCTGCGGGCGGACCTCGGGGAGAGGTTCGCGGCGGCCGTGCCGTGCACGGACGTTCCGGCCGGGGTGAGCACGGGGGCGGCTCTGGAGGCGTACGGGGCGGCGCTCCGGGCGGATCCGTGGCTGGAGTCCTGGCCGGTGGCGCTCGGCCCGGTGATCCCGATACCGGGAGAGCTCGGCTGGCAGTTGGCGGACGCGGAGGGCACCTGTGCCCTGCCGGTGCCCCTCACGGGGACCGGTAGCCGCACCCGCTCGGGCCTGTGGCAGCTGGCCGCGCTGTCGGGTGGGGGCCCGGTCACGGTGTTCGGCGAGTGCGGCCACCGTGGCTTCACCCCGCTGACGGCCTGGCAGCCGGACTCGCCCGAGCCGGTCGCCCTGTCCTGAGGCAGGGCTCGAGCAAGCACACACGCAGGGGGCCTGGGGGGTCGTATGCCGTCACACGAGGGGCGGCGGGGAGGGGACGGGCGCAGGGCGCGGGGCGCCGTGCGCGGGACGACGAGGAAGCGGTGGCGCGGGGGCGTCGGCGTAGTGGTGACGAGAAGCCGGGGGGCTTGCATGAACGACAACCACGCCAGTTGAGCGCAGTCGAACGGGGTTCGACAGCTCCGGTCCCGTGGAGGGGGCGGGACCGGAGCGCTGCGGGACGACGAGGGACGAGCGACGAGGGATGAGCGCCGAGGGATGAGGGAGGGGCCCGATGAGCAAGGGTGACAAGGGGTACGGGGAGTGGGAGGAGCTGGTCGGCGCCGCGCTGCTGGGCACCGACCGGCGCCGGGGCGGGGGCCCGGCCGGTTCTCCGGAGGCGCTGCTGGACGCGGCGGCCGTGCACGCCGTACGGCGCCGTGCCGGGCTGAGACCGGCCGGCGCGGGCCCGCGCCCGGAGCCCGCGCCCCGGGACCCGCGCCCGGCACCACCGGAGGCGGCCCGCCGCCGGCTCGCCCAGCTGCTGGCCGACCGGACCGGCGCGGGCAGCAGCGGCGGGCGGCGGGGGGCCGCCCCGGATCTGACGGAGCTGCTGCCCCAGTGGCTGGCCGCGGCCGGACGGTACGGCTACCGCGCGCCGGCCCCGCTCGTACCGGCCCTGCTGGACGCGGCCCGGGCCCGTACGGACCTGCGGCCCCAGGCGCTGGCCCTGGCCGGGACGCGGGGACTGTGGCTGGCGCGACTCAATCCGGACTGGCGGTTCGCCCTGCGCGGCGGGGCGGGCGGCGGCGGCGGGATGCCGGAGGTGACCGACCGGGCGGGGGTGGAACGGCTGTGGCAGGAGGGGCTCTTCGCGGAGCGGGTGGCCCTGCTGGGCGCCGTACGGGCCCACGAGGCGGCGGCCGCGCTGGAGCTGCTGGCGACGACCTGGGCCGCCGAACGGGCCGAGGACCGGCTGATGTTCCTCGATTCGCTGAGGGTGGGGCTGTCGGAGGGGGACGAGCCCTTCCTGGAGGCGGCGCTGGGTGACCGCAGCCGCAATGTCCGCGCGACGGCCGCCGAGCTGCTGTCGGCGCTGCCCCGGTCGGCGCTGGCGGGGCGGATGGCGGAGCGCGCGCTGGCCTGTGTGGGCCCCGAGGGGGTGACGCCGCCGGCCGAGTGCGATGCGGGGATGCTCCGCGACGGGGTGGTCAAGCGGCCGCCCGCCGGGCGCGGGGAGCGGGCCTGGTGGCTGGGCCAGTTGGTGGAGGCGGCGCCGCTGTCGTGCTGGCGGGAGCGGTTCGGGGGGCTCCGTCCGGCGGAGATAGTGGCGCTGCCCGTGGCCGCGGGCGAGGGCTGGACGGAGGAACTGCACGCGGCCTGGTGCCGGGCGGCGGTGCGCCAGCGCGACCCGGAGTGGTCCCGGGCCCTGCTCGGCCCGGCGACCGCGCCGCCCGCGGCCGCGCCGGGCACGGCGTCGCTAGCGGAGCGGGCCAAGCTGCTGGAGACCCTGCCGGATGCCGAGCGGGCGGAGTGGGTGGCGGAATTCGTCCGGGCGCACGGGCTGTCGGAGGCGTTCCAGTTGCTCGGAGTGTGCGTGGTGCCGTGGGCGGGGGCGCTGGGGCGGGCGGTGGTGGACGCGCTGGACATAGCCCGGGAAGCGGGCAGTTACCCGTGGAGCTTCAGCGGGGTGATGGGCCTGGCGGAGCGCTGCCTCGATCCTGCGGAGGCGGGGCGTCTGGAGGGGCTGACCGCGGCCGCGGAGGATCCGCCGGACGGGGTGCCCGGCGCTGCCGCGTACTGGGCCGAGGCCTTCCAGCGGCTGGTGGCCACCCTTCGGCTGCGCGAGGCCATGCTGTCGGAGCTGGCTCCGGCCACCTGATCCCTCCCGGGGGGCGGCTGGGCGGGCGGGTGCGGCTCAGGGACCTGGGGCTCCGCCCCAGACCCCGCGCCTCAAACGCCGGCGGGGCTGGATTTGGCCGGCGTTGAGACACACGGGTTCGAGAGCAGAACCCCGCGCCTCAATCACGGCTGGATTTGGCCGGCGTTGAGGCACACGGATTCGGGAGCAGAACCCCGCGTTTGAGGCTCAGGGGGGCGGGGGCAGAGCCCCCGAAAGCGGCGGCGCGGCCGAACCTGACCGCCTGCCGCCGGAGGCTACTGGCGGACGTTCGCGCGGACCCAGTCCACGATCGCCGTCGTCGTCGCGCCCGGGGTGAAGATCGCGGCCACGCCCTTTTCCTTGAGGGGGGCGATGTCGTCCTCCGGGATGATGCCGCCGCCGAAGACCTTGATGTCCTCCGCGTCGCGCTCCTTGAGGAGTTCCAGGACACGCACGAACAGCGTGTTGTGGGCGCCCGAGAGGATCGAGAGGCCGATCGCGTCGGCGTCCTCCTGGATGGCGGTGTCCACGATCTGCTCGGGGGTCTGGTGGAGGCCGGTGTAGATGACCTCCATGCCCGCGTCCCGCAGCGCCCGCGCGATCACCTTGGCCCCGCGGTCGTGGCCGTCGAGACCCGGCTTTGCCACCACCACACGGATCGGACCGGTCACACCCATCGCACTGCCTCCCGAGTGAACGAACGTTAAGTACAGCATCGCGCACGCCGCCGTTTCGCGGTCAATCACGAGGGGGAAATCACACGTGGGACGGCATTGCGCCACCGTGCCGACAGCCGCACGGCACGGTGGCGCGACGGCCGCGGTCCCGTGAGGCTGAGGGGGGAGGCCGTCGATGGGACTGTCCATACCCATCTCCGCGCCCTGGTCCGGCGCCGCGCTGCGGGCCGGCGCGCTCGAGGTGGTGGTGCTCGGCGGGCACCTCCTCCTCTATCCCACCGGAGTGTGCCAGGAGAAGGTCAGCGCCGGCCCACCCGCGACACGGCCGCCCGTCCTCCTCCTGCACGGCTTCACGGACAACCGGTCCGTCTTCGTCCTGCTGCGCCGCGCCCTCGGGGCGGGCGGCCGGCGGCACGTGGAGGCGTACAACTACTCCCCCTTCACCCTCGACCTGCGCCTCACCGCCCGCCATCTCGCCCGGCGCGTCGAGGAACTGTGCGAGCGCACCGGTCAGGAGCGGGTGGACCTGGTCGGTCACAGCCTCGGCGGGCTGGTCGGCCGGTACTACGTCCAGCGCCTCGGCGGCGACGCCCGCGTCCGGACCCTCGTCACGCTCGGCACCCCGCATGCCGGCACGCGGGTCGCCCCCTTCATGGACGCGCACCCGCTGGTGCGGCAGATGCGCCCTGACTCCGAAGTGCTGGCCGAGCTGGCCGCGCCCGCGCCCGGCTGCGCCACCCGATGCGTGGCGTTCTGGAGCGAGTTCGACGCGCTGATGACCCCGGTCGGGACGGCGCGCATCGAGCACCCGGATCTGTGTGTGGAAAACGTGCAGGTCACCGGCATTGGCCACCTTGCGCTGCCCGCCCACCCCGCCGTGATCGCGGCGGTCCGGCGCGCCCTCGACGGGCCAGGTCAGAGCGCCGTCACACGCTCGGACGCCGCTTCCGTCGCATAGCCAACCGACGACCGCCAGTCGAACGAATTTCGAACTCAAGGCCAAGGCTGCGTCTTTCGGCGACCGAAAGGCGGCTGAATGCCCGGTTCCGGCGATGCGGAGACCCGTCGAAGATTGTCGTTGCGAGTAACCGCCGGGTACAGTCACGCCACTGCTCTCCTCCGGTGAACCTCGAGTTCCCGGCCACCCAGGCCCCACTGCCGAGGCGAAAGAGAAGTTGGTGAACGACCGCCCCTTGTCGGGCCAGTACCCGGACGCCGGGTACGACGGCCTTTCCACCACCACTTTCGCTGGTGACTCGGCCTACGTTTCCTATGAAACGCAGGGTCAAGGGGTCAACTACGCTGCCTACGGCTCTTATGACACCGGCGCGTACGACACCACCGCGTGGAACTCGCAGGACGGTTACCTGTCCACGATCCCGACCCAGGGCGTCCCCGAGGACACGACCGGTCAGTGGGACGCGAGCGCCTGGAACACGCCGAGCACGGACCACTCCGGTTACACCGAGTACCAGCCGGCCTCCTTCGGCTACGACACCTCCGCCGAGCAGACCGGGCACTGGGCGATGCCGGGCTACGGCACCACCGGTACCGAGACCGGCGCGTACGACGCCACCGCCTGGAACACCGTCACGCAGACCCCGGCCGAGGCCCAGCCCGAGGCGGGCTACTCGTACGAGTACCAGCCCGCGCAGCAGGAGTACGCGTACGAGGCGACCTCCGTCGGCTATGCCTACGAGGCCCCGGCCGTCGTGCTCGATTCCCAGACCGGGACCGGTTTCGGGACCGGGACCAGTTTCGAGGCCGAGACCGACACGTACGTCGAGGCCGGCACGTACAGCGAGACCGCCGTCTTCGAGGTGCTCTCCGACGACATGCCCGAGCCCGAGGTCCACGGAGACCACGGGGAGCACGGAGACCACGCGGTCCACGACCTTCCCACCCAGGCCATGCCCGTGACCTCCGCTCCGCGCTCCGCGCGCCGGACCGCCACCAAGGGCAATGCCAAGGGCGGCGCCAAGCCCGGCAACAGCCGTCGCCGCACCCCGGCGAAGCGTTCCGCCCTGCTGACCGTGGCCGTGCCCTCCGCCTGCGTGATGGGTGTCGCGGGCGTCGCGGCCGCCTCCGTCGGCGGACTCACCGGCACGGAGAAGTCCTCCGAGGACACCACCACGATGGCCGCGCCCGACCCGGCCTCGGTGAAGCCGGTCGCGGCGAACACCAAGCTCGACACCCAGCTGGTCGCACTCAGCGCCGACGCGGGCGACTTCGCGGACCGCGCGAGCCGCACGCAGGAGCGCCTCGACCTGCACCAGCGCCAGGAAGAGGAAAAGAAGAAGAAGGCGGAGGAGGCCGCGGCCAAGGAGGCCGCCCGCCCCAAGTTCGCGCTCCCCGTCCAACAGCAGGGCCTCAGCGCCAGCTTCGGGCAGGCCGGCGGCATGTGGATGTCCGTGCACACGGGCATCGACTTCCCGGTCACCTACGGCACCCCGGTCATGGCCGCCACCGACGGCACCGTGCGCACGCAGTACAACAGCGCCTACGGCAACATGGCGATAGTGACCGCCCCCGACGGCACCGAGACCTGGTACTGCCACCTCAGCAGCACCAAGATCCGCAGCGGCAAGGTCAAGGCGGGCGACGTCATCGCCTACTCCGGCAACTCCGGCAACTCCACCGGCCCGCACCTCCACTTCGAGGTCCGGCCCGGTGGCGGGTCAGCGATCGACCCGCTGTCGTGGCTCCGCAGCCACGGCCTGGACCCGACGTAACCGAGCAAGCGCGGAGCCGAGCAAGCAAGCGCCGAGCCGAGTAGTCGAGTAGCCGGGCCATCGCCCGGCCACCCATCCCAGCCGCCTCCCGCTACAGCTTCTGCACCGGCGCGTAACGCAGCAGCAGCCGCTTGGGCTTGTCGTCCCCGAAGTCGATGGTGGCCTGCGCGTCCGCGCCCGCGCCCTTGACCTCCATGACCGTGCCGAGCCCGAACTGGTCGTGCGTGACCCGGTCCCCGACCACCAGGGAGATCACCGGCTTGTCGGCCGCCCGTCGCGTCGCGAATCCGGACGGACCCGACTTCGTACGCGACGAGGACAGGAACGCCTCCGGCGACGTGCCGAACGAGCTCTTGCCCGACCCCGAAGACCCGTATCCGGAGCCCGAGCCGCTGCGCATCGGGCCCGCCGGCTTCTGGGTGGCACCCGTCCGCTTCCACTGGAGGTACTCCGCCGGAATCTCCTCCAGGAACCGCGACGGCGGGTTGTACGAGGGGGTCCCCCACGCGCTGCGCATGCTGGAGCGCGTCAGGTACAGCCGCTCGCGCGCACGCGTGATGCCGACGTACGCGAGGCGGCGCTCCTCCTCCAGCTCCTTGGTCTGGCCGAGCGCCCGCATGTGCGGGAAGACCCCGTCCTCCATGCCGGTCAGGAAGACCACCGGGAATTCCAGGCCCTTGGCGGTGTGCAGGGTCATGAGCGTGATGACGCCCGTGCCCTCGGTGTCCTCGTCCGGGATCTGGTCGGAGTCGGCGACGAGCGCGACCTGCTCCAGGAACTCGGCCAGGGTGCCGGGGCCGGGGGCCGGGGTGCCGTTCTCGGCCGCCTCGGCGGCCGCGGCCTCCCGCGCCTGCTCGAATTCCAGCGCCACCGCCGCGAGCTCCTGGAGGTTCTCGATGCGCGTCTCGTCCTGCGGGTCGGTCGACGCCTGGAGTTCGGCGAGGTAGCCCGTACGCTCCAGCACCGCCTCCAGCACCACTGCCGGGCCCGCGCCCGAGTCGACGATCGTGCGGAGCTCCTCCATCAGCACGTTGAACCGCTTCACCGCGTTCGTGGAGCGCGCGGCCATGCCGAAGGCCTCGTCCACGCGCCGCAGCGCCTGCGGGAAGGTGATCTTCTCGCGCATCGCGAGGGCGTCGACCATCGCCTCGGCGCGCTCGCCGATGCCGCGCTTGGGCACGTTCAGGATGCGGCGCAGCGGGACGTTGTCCTCGGGGTTCGCGAGGACGCGCAGGTACGCGAGGACGTCGCGGACCTCCTTGCGCTCGTAGAAGCGGACGCCGCCGACGACCTTGTAGGGCAGGCCGACGCGGATGAAGATCTCCTCGAACACGCGGGACTGCGCGTTGGTCCGGTAGAAGATCGCGACATCGCCCGCCTTGGCGTCCCCGGCGTCCGTCAGCCGGTCGATCTCGTCGGCGACGAACTGCGCCTCGTCGTGCTCGGTGTCCGCGACGTATCCGGTGATGACCGCGCCCGTGCCGGCCTGGGTCCACAGGTTCTTGGCGCGGCGGTTCTCGTTGCGCTCGATGACGGCGTTGGCGGCGGACAGGATCGTCTGCGTGGAGCGGTAGTTCTGCTCCAGCAGGATCGTGGTCGCGTCCTTGTAGTCCTCTTCGAACTGGAGGATGTTGCGGATGGTCGCGCCGCGGAAGGCGTAGATGGACTGGTCGGCGTCACCCACCACGCACAGCTCGGCCGGGGGCAGGTCCGGGTAGCCGGTGCCCACGAGCTCGCGCACGAGCGTGTACTGCGCGTGGTTGGTGTCCTGGTACTCGTCGACCAGGACGTGCCGGAACCGGCGCCGGTAGTGCTCGGCGACGTCCGGGAAGGCCTGGAGCAGGTGGACCGTGGTCATGATGATGTCGTCGAAGTCGAGGGCGTTGGCCTCGCGCAGCCGCCCCTGGTACATCGCGTACGCCTGGGCCAGCGTCTTCTCGAAGCCGTCCACGGCCTGGTCGGCGAAGGCTTCCTCGTCGATCAGCTCGTTCTTCAGGTTCGAGATCTTGGCGTTGAAGGACTTCGGCGGGAACTTCTTCGGGTCCAGGTCCAGGTCGCGGCAGACGAGCGCCATCAGGCGCTTCGAGTCGGCGGCGTCGTAGATCGAGAACGAGGAGGTGAAACCGAGCCGCTTGGACTCGCGGCGCAGGATGCGGACGCACGCACTGTGGAAGGTGGAGACCCACATGGCGTTGGCGCGCGGGCCGACCAGGCTCTCGACGCGCTCCTTCATCTCACCGGCGGCCTTGTTGGTGAAGGTGATCGCCAGGATCTGGCCGGGGTGGACGTTCCGCGCGGCCAGCAGGTGGCCGATGCGGTGGGTCAGCACCCGGGTCTTGCCGGAGCCGGCGCCGGCGACGATGAGCAGCGGGGAGCCCGCGTGCACCACGGCCGCGCGCTGCTCCTCGTTGAGCCCGTCGAGGAGCGTCGCCGGGTCGATCACGGGCCTGGGGGCGCCGTCCCGGTAGTACGCGTCCCCGCTCATGGGTACGTCGAAGCGCCCCCCGAAGAGATCGTCCGCGCCCGCTTCCGGGGCGGCGTGATCCTCGGGCGGCGGCGGGACCTCGTCGGAGGGGGTGAGGTCCGCCAGGAAACTGTCGTCAAAGAGGCTGCTCATCGCATTCCGAGTCTAGGGGGCGGGACCGACAGCCGGCTGCGCCCCCGGAAAATCCCTCTGTGGGAAGGCCTCGCCCAGCACGATCTCCAGCAGGCCCGGGAAGGACCGTTCCAAGTCGTCACGGCGCAGTGCGAGGTAGAGCTTGCGGCCCTGGGGGCGCTGGCAGATCACTCCGCTCTCGCGCAGCGTCTTGAGGTGGTGCGTGACGCTCGACCTGGGCAGGTCCGGCACGACCTCGCCGCAGAACGCCTCCTCGCCGGAGGCCAGCTTGCGAACGATCTCCAACCGGACGGGATGCCCGAGCGCGGCCAGGACCTCGACCAGCTCGATGCGGTCGGCGGCGGGGTGGGTCAGGTCAGCAGCGGCAGCCATGCCCCAACTGTACGCAGATCTCGTACGGACCTTGCCGGACCGTTCGAAGATCTCGTACAGTTCCGATCAACCGTACGAGATCTTCGTACGGTCTTCCGGTCACTCCTCCACAAGGACACACCCATGCCCACTGCCGCACCCGACACCACCGCCCTCGACGACGCCGCCCTCGCCGCCTCCCTCGACGGCGGCTTCACCAGCCACCGCGCCGAGGTGAACGGCATCGGTCTGCACTACGTACAGGGCGGCAGCGGCGAGCCGCTCGTCCTCCTCGGCGGCTGGCCGCAGACCTGGTGGCAGTGGCACAAGGTGATGCCCGCCCTGGCCCGCCGTTACCGGGTGATCGCCGTGGACCTGCGCGGCATGGGCGGCTCCGCCAAGCCCGACACCGGCTACGACAAGAAGACGATGGCCGCCGACCTCCGGGCCCTGCTCACCCACCTCGGCCTGGAGCGGGCCCACATCGCGGGCCACGACATCGGCGCGATGGTCGCCTACGCCTTCGCCGCCAACCATCCCGAGGCCACCGGCCGCATCGCGCTCCTCGACGTCTCGCACCCCGACGAGAGCTGGGCCCGCATGCCGCTGATCCCCCGGCCCGACCTGTTCCACCTGTGGTGGTTCGCCTTCAACCAGGTGCACGGCCTGCCGGAGCAACTGCTCGCCGGCCGCTACCACCTCCTGCTGGACTGGCTGTTCGGCGCCGCGTCCGCCGACCCCGCGTCCATCGACGCCCGCTCGCGGGCCGTGTACGCCCGCGCCTACGACTCACCGGAGGCGATCCGGGCCGGAAACGACTGGTACCGCGCCTTCGCCCAGGACATCGCCGACCTCGCCGGCTACGCCCCGGTGACCGCGCCGCTGCTCGCCCTGGGCGGCGAGTACAGCAACTACGAGCAGCTGAGGGGGGCCGTCCCGGCCCTCGGCACCGACACCCGGGTCGTCCGCGTCGACGGCAGCGGCCACTACCTCCCCGAGGAGCAGCCGCAGGCCGTGACCGCCGAGCTGGTCCGCTTCCTCGGCTGATCCGGCCGCCCCGTACGCTCGACCGCATGCACGTACTCATCAATGTCTTCATCGGCCTGCACATCATCGGGATCGCCTCGCTGCTCGGCGGTTTCCTGACCCAGATGAAGGCGATGAGCGCGGGCACGGCCCGCTTCACGCCGGCAATGCTGCACGGCGCGCTCACCATGCTCGTGACGGGCGTACTGCTGGTCGGCTTCCGCGAGATGGACGGCGGCAGCGTCAACAACGTCAAGATCGGTGTGAAGCTGGCCATCCTCTTCGTGATCCTCGCCCTCGTCTACGTCAAGCGCGACGAGGAGAAGGTCGAGAAGGCACTGTTCGGCGCGGTCGGCGGACTGACCATGATCAATATTTTTATCGCCGTCCTCTGGCGCTGACGGACACCGATCCGCCATATCCGATCAGTTCGGGTCATCTCAACATCGGCCCGTTACTCAGGTTTAGCGTCCTCCCCCAAGACCCAGCGTCAGTGACAGGGGAAGGACGTGAGGCCCTCGTGGCCAGTCATCGAAAGCCCAGGCAGCGCCCGCTCTCCGGCGGCGCGGTACGGACGACCGCCGCCACCCTCGCCCTCGCGGGCGCTGCCACCGCCACCGCCTTCGAAGGCACCTCGCAGGCCGACCCCCAGCCGACCCCCTCACAGGTCAAGTCGGAGGTCGACCGGCTCTACGAGGAAGCCGAGGAGGCGACCGAGCGGTACAACGGGGCGAAGGAACAGGCCGACGAGGCCGAGCGCGCGCTGACCGGCCTGCGCGAGGAGACCGCCCGCAAGACCGATCAGCTCAACACCGCCCGCAGCGCCCTCGGAACCCTTGCCGCATCCCAGTACCGCAGCGGCTCCCTGGGCACCGCCGTGCAGCTCGCGATGGCGCCCGACCCGCAGGAGTACCTCGCCCAGGCCTCCTTCATCACCCGCGCCGGGGACCGCAACGCCACCGGGATCACCACCGTGCGCCGCCGCCTCGACGAGGTCGGGAAGCTGCGCGAGCAGGCCGCCGGACACCTCGCCGACCTCCGCTCCCGGCAGGACGAACTCGCCCGGCACAAGTCGGTGATCGAGGAGAAGCTCGGCACGGCCAAGCGCCTGCTGGCCAAGCTCACCGCCGAGGAGCGGGCCGCGTACGAGGCCGAGGCGCCCGGTGGCTCACCCGCCGGCCCGAAGACCAGCACGCTCCCGCCGCCGCCCGCCGACGGCTCCCGCGCGGGCCGCGCCGTGGCCTTCGCGCACGGGGCGATCGGGAAGCCGTACGTCTGGGGCGCGACGGGCCCGGGGTCATTCGACTGCTCGGGCCTGACGCAGGCGGCCTGGCGCTCGGCCGGGGTCTCCCTGCCCCGCACCACCTACACCCAGATCAACGTCGGCCATCGCATCTCCCGCGACCAACTGGCCCCCGGTGACCTGGTGTTCTTCTACTCCGGGGTGACGCACGTGGGCCTCTACATCGGCAACGGCCAGATGATCCACGCGCCGCGGCCCGGCTCGACGGTCAGGCTGGCGCCGATCGACTCGATGCCGTGGGCGGGCGCCGCCCGGCCGGCGTAGCCATGGTCGTAGCCCTGGTCATAGCCCTGGTCACTCGGCCAGACGTCGGGGCGACAGGTGTTCACGTACTGGCTGACCGTCTTACAGTCCGGGTCGGCATCCTCGCCCCCTCCGAACGGGCCACAACCGCATGCTTTCCCCACCGCGAACACCAGAATCCCGACGATCACCAGGGTCACGACGCGGATCAACCAGCTCTTGCGGCTCGGCAAAGAGGCCACCGGCGGTGGCTTGCGTGACCCCGCCGGAGTGCCGGCCGGGATAACGGCCGAGCGCAGCGGGAACTGCTTCCCGGGCTCGACCGTGAAACCCTCCTCGTCGCCGAGGAACCGCCGGTAGACAGGGAGCGCCGTCTCGCGACAGGCGTTCAGGTCGGCCGGGTCCGGCGTGGCGACCTGGCCGTCCTCGCAGACGAATCCGTACATCAATTGCAGGGGGCGCCCGAACTCGTCCCGCGGTGCCTGGTCCACGGGTGCGGTTCCGGACTCCGCGACGTCGGCCGCGGTGACCTGGCGCGCCGTGTGAACGACCGTCAGACGACGTCCGGCCCTGGTGACCACCGGCATGACCTGCACCTGCTCCGCCACCATGCCCGGCGCCACGGAATCGTCGAGGACTCCGTAATCACCCTCGGCGAGGAGGAAGTCGGGGGCGAGCAGCGTCCGGTAGCCGCGGTAGCGTCCGCGAGCGACGAGGAACGGCCAGGCGGACCGGCCGTGTGAGGGGCCGTCCATGTCAGGACAGCCTGGAGTGCGGCAACTGGTCTTCCAGGACCGCTACTTTCCGGCGCATGTCCTCGAGGACCCGGCGCCGCGCTCCGCGGAAGTCTTCATGGGTCTGCTGGGCCTGGTTCAGGTCCCGGTCGAGACGCGCCTGCGACTCCGCCCGCGCTCCGCCCTGGGTGTCGAGGAAGAGACCCAGCACGGCGTTCCCCGCCATTGCCGTCGCCGAAGCGCCGAATGTGGCGATCAGGGCCCTGCCCGTCGTCCTGCCGGCGAAAGCGATAAGGGAGTTGACCGCGTCCAGCGGGGTCATCTGGCTGCGCCGGCGCACCTCGGCGTAGAAGGCCGCGCGGGCATCCTCGTCGAGACGGCCCTCCACCTGTTCGAAGAGGTCGGGGACCACGGCCGACAGCGGAACGTCCACGCGCGTGGGATGCACGTGTCCTTGAGGCATTTTGACGATCCTCCCGGTGGGGTCGACCGTCGCGAATCCCGGCCCCACCGCACTGACGGGGATGAGGCGGACCACCCGGGCGGTACCGTGGATCTTCACCAGCGACTTGAAGTGATCGTTGGACGTCAGAAGGTCTTGCACGAGCTCCAGGCGGACCCTCTCGTCGGGGTGCAGATCCGTGAGCAGGTCCCACTTGGTGATGACGAAGCTGACGGGGCACGCCGCCTCGATCATTTTCGGTACCAGGGCATTGAGGGTCTGCTCGAGACGGACCTGCCCCTGGGGGACGCCATCCAGATGCAGCCGGATGTGGTTGCCGTCGATGATTCCGATCAGCGCGTCCGCATGGCGGATGTGGTCGAACAGATCTTCCTGAGCCGACGATCCAGCCGCCTGGGGCTCCGTCAGGAGTTCTCCCGCATACTCCAGGTATTTCAGATCGAGGATCGGGCGGGCGCCTTCGGTGGTGCGGGTCTTCACCGTGAACGTGAAGTGCCGCGCCTCACCCTTCGCCGTACCGGGTGGCCAGCCGTCCGCCACGGCGGTATCCGCCATCTGCGTGAACCACTGGTTGAGCTGCAGCACTTCCGGGTCCGGGGCGACGAGGAAATAGCTCTGGCCCGCCGGTGTCTGAAGCCGGTGGTACATGCTGGCCAGCAGCAGCGTCTTGCCCGAGCCCTGCAGCCCCAGAGCCACGACCTGGAAGGTCGGGGTCTGCTCCTCGATGCGAGGCGCTTCGGGGGGCTCCTTCTTGCGGGCCCGCGCTATCAGGGCGATGAGGAGCAGGACCAGAACGACGATCAATATGACGACACCCGACATGGCTCTCCGTCCTGGCAGCCGGAGATCACGGCCACCGCATGAACGGGAAGTGGGACCGCCGGGCGCACGTGGACGGGCCTGGAGCTGCGTATGGGAGAGGGGCAGGGACAGCGCCCGAAGGCCTCATGATCCCAATGCTTCACGTCCCCAAAGGGCACCGCTCTCCCTTCCATGCTCGCCGATCAGCGCCGCCCCTGCCAGTCGGGGCGGCGCTGAGGACGGCGGTCGGAGCCCGGTCGGAAGCCGATCGCCCCCGCCCTACGGAGCCTTGACCTGCTGGCTCAGCCAGCCGAAGGTCTGCGGCAGTTGCTTCGACCACGATTCGAGGTTGTGGCCGCCGACCACCTTCTCCGCGTGCACCGTCGTCGGGGCCTTCGCCAGCCCCTTGAGGTCCATGCCGGACAGGTAGCCGTCCTGCTCGGCCCCCGACATCCACAGCGCGACCGCCGGCGGCTTGGGCGCGGCCTGGAGCACGGCCTTCAGGTTGTGCGTACGGCGCAGCTCCGGGTCCTTGGCGACCAGCGAGGAGGGCTCCTGGCCCGGGTCGTTGTAGCCGGACAGGGAGACGGCCGCGCTGTAGCGGTCGGGGTGGGCGATCGCCAGCTTGGCGGCGCAGTAGGCGCCGGCCGAGTATCCGGCCACGCCCCACGTGCGGGCCTCCTCCGACGCGCGGAAGTTGTCGACGACCATCTTGCGGACGTCGACGCTGAACCAGCTGTCCGCGTTGACCTTGCCGGGGATGTTGGCGCAGCCGGTGTCGGCGTTGCCGAGCAGCATGGCGCGCGGCGAGACCAGGATGAACGGCTGCACCTTGCCGCTCTTCATCAGCGGCTCCAGCACCTCGTGCGCCTTGAGCCCCTGGAACCAGGACTTCCCCGTCCCCGGGATGCCCGGGATGAGCTCGACCACCGGGAACTTCTTGTCCTTGAAGGCCGGGTCGTCGTACTGCGGCGGCAGCCACACCATGACGTCGCCCTTGACCCCGGAGATCTTGCCGTCGAGCTCGGTCTTCTTGACCCGCCCGCCGAGGCCCTCCACCTGCTCGAACTTCTGGAGCGCCTTGGGGACCTCCGCGACCTTCTTCCCGCCGAGCCCGTCCGGGCCGAGGTCGGGTGCGGCGGTGACGTACTTGCCGGTGCCGAGCAGGTCCCCCCAGGAGGCGTAGAAGTGCTCGGCCCTGTTGACGGCGACGAAGACCACGGCGATGGCGGTGACCTGGGCGAACACCACCATCAGCGCGCGCACGGCGGTGCGTACGACGGCAGGGCCGCGCACCTTGCTCCACACGGCCAGCGGCAGGATGACGGCGAGCGCGGTGAGCGCGATCGCCGTCACGAAGAAGGGTGTCCCCGTCAAGCTCATCACGCCACCCAAGAGGGCGGCGTGACATGTGGCGGTTGCCCGATCAGCCTGCGGTGTGGATCACACCGCAGGCCGCTCCCCCGCCCGCACCCCCGGTCACACCAGCCGGCGGGCCGTCGCCCAGCGGGTCAGCTCGTGGCGGTTGGACAGCTGGAGCTTCCTGAGGACCGCCGAGACGTGCGATTCGACGGTCTTCACCGAGATGAAGAGCTGCTTGGCGATCTCCTTGTACGCGTACCCGCGCGCGATCAGCCGCAGCACCTCGCGCTCGCGCTGCGTGAGGCGGTCCAGGTCCTCGTCCACCGGCGGCGCGTCCGTCGAGGCGAAGGCGTCGAGCACGAAGCCCGCCAGCCGCGGCGAGAACACCGCGTCCCCGTCCTGCACGCGGAAGACCGAGTCCACCAGGTCGGTGCCGGTGATCGTCTTGGTGACGTACCCGCGGGCGCCGCCCCGGATCACCCCGATGACGTCCTCGGCCGCGTCCGACACCGACAGCGCCAGAAATCGGACTGGAGCCTCGGCCGCCGCCATCAGCGGGGCGCAGCGCCGCAGCACCTCGACCCCGCCGCCGCCGGGCAGGTGCACGTCGAGCAGGACCACCTCGGGCCGGGTGGCGGTGATGACGGTGACGGCCTGGTCGACGTCGGCGGCCTCGCCGACGACCTCGACGCCGGTCCGCCCGGTATCGCCGATCTCGGCCTGGACTCCCGTGCGGAACATCCGGTGGTCGTCGACGAGCACCACCCGAACGCGCCTGCTCTGCGCCACTGCGTTCTCCTCGGTCATGCTGCGTTCGCCGCCCTCTCCATCTCCAGTTCGACTTCCGTGCCGCCGTCGGGCGCGGACCGCAGCCGCGCGGTCCCGCCGTTGCGCTGCATCCGGCCGATGATCGATTCTCGTACGCCCATGCGGTCTTCGGGTACCGCGTCGATGTCGAAGCCCGGTCCCCGGTCCCGTACGGACACGAAGACCGTCTGCCCCTCCACCTCCGCGAACACCTGCACCGGCCCGCCCTCGCCACCGTACTTGGCGGCGTTGACCATCGCCTCGCGCGCGGCCTGGACCTGTGCCGCCAGCCGCTCGTCGAGCGGGCAGTCCCCGACGACCACGACCTCGATGGGGACGCCGTGGTGGTCCTCCACCTCGGCGGCGGTCTTCTTCACGGCCTCCGCCAGGGTGGCCGGTTCCTCGGCCTCGTCCTTGCCGGTGCCCTCGGGCTTGTAGAGCCAGTTCCGCAGCTCCCGTTCCTGGGCCCGCGCGAGGCGGCGTACCTCTCCCGCGTCCTCCGCGTTGCGCTGGATCAGGGTGAGGGTGTGCAGCACCGAGTCGTGGACGTGGGCGGCGACCTCGGCGCGCTCCTGGGCGCGGATGCGCATCAGGCGCTCCTCGGACAGGTCCTGGGTCATCCGGATCAGCCAGGGTCCGGCGAGCAGGGCCACGCCGACGAGGACGGCGAGGGTGGCGGTGAGGACGTTGCCGAGCTGGGCGGCGGAGCCCCGTACGACGATGAACACGGTGAGGCCCACGCCGACCAGTGCCACACCGGCGAGTGCCCGGGCGGCCTGGAAGAGGCGCCCGTGCCGCGCGGCGGCCGCGCCCCAGTGGGCGCGGCGGGCGTTGTCGGCCTGCCGCCATACGAGGACCACCCCGGCCCCGACCAGCAGCGTCGGCCACACGTACCGCCCGGACGCGCCGCCGAGCTGCACCTGGGAGATGAAGATGCCCGCGCCGACGCAGAGGGCGATCAGCGCGGTGATCTGCCCGCGGTCGGGTTTGCGCAGCCGGCGGCTGCCGTCGGGGAGGGTCTCGAAGAAGGAGCGGTTCGCGGTGCGGCCGCCGACGCCCAGCGGTACGAACACCCAGAACGCGGCGTACAGCAGCACGCCCAGCCCGTCGCCCCACATGAACAGGCCGAGGAAGGCGAGCCGGACCCAGATCACCGGCAGCCCGAGGTGCCCGGCGAGCCCGCGCGCGACGCCGCCGAGCATCCGGCCGTCGGCGCTGCGGTAGAGCTTGCGCTGCGGCAGTTCGTCGGCGTCGGATGCCTGCGGGGTACGGGGAGCGGCGGCTACGGGCATGTCACCAAGGGTCACACGCGCGGGGGCGGCCGGGCATCAGGGCATCCCCCCAGTTCTGCCGGGGGGATATCAGGGTTGCGCCAGGGTTGGGCCGGATGCCACGGGCCGCCGGGGCCCGTCACCATGGACCCATGACCGAAGTACACGACGCCCCGCCTGGGGGTCCCCCCGGACGAAGCCCGGGCGAGGAGCCCGGGGCCCCCGCCCCGGCCGAGCGCCCGCCCCTGCGCCGCAGCAAGCGCGACAAGGTCCTCGCGGGCGTGTGCGGGGGCCTGGGCCGGTACTTCGACCTGGACCCGGTGATCTTCCGGATCGTCCTCGGTGTCCTCGCGGTCACCGGCGGCGTCGGTCTGATCTTCTACGGCTTCGCGTGGCTGCTGCTCCCCGTGGAGGGCGAGGAGGACAGCGAGGCCAAGAGGATGCTGACCGGCCGGATCGAGGGCGGCACGCTGGCGGCGGTGTTCGCCGCCCTGGTGGGCTGCGCGCTGTTCCTGTCGATGCTGGACAACGGCGCGCTGGCGGTCTTCTCGGTCCTGGCCGCCCTGGCGCTCGGCGGGGCCGCCTACTGGTCGCAGCGGCACCGGGGCACCTGCGCCCCCGAGGCGAAGAAGCCCTCCCCGGGCAAGGCCGCGCACCGGACCCCGCTCTCGCCCGCCCCGCCGGAGACGCAGGCACCGCCCGCCCCCGGCGGCCCGTCCTGGTGGCGGGATCCGCTGGTCAAGGACGGCACCACCGGCCCGGTCGGCGCGACGGGCTACCTGTGGGGTCCCGAGGACGCGGCGGGAGCCGTGCCCGGCGCCGCCCCGGAGGCGGTCGCCGAGCCGCCCGCCGCCCCGGCCCGCCCCCGCGGCGGCATCGGCGGCCGGATCTTCGTACTGGCCCTGCTGGCCGGGACCGTGTCCACCGCCTCCGTGTGGGAGGGCAGCACCCTCAGCCACGCCCTGCAGATCGGGCTCGCCGCCGCGCTGGCCGTGTTCGGCCTGGGCCTCGTGATCAGCTCGGTCAAGGGCCGCACCGGCTTCGGCACGGTCCTGCTGGCGCTCGTCACCGCCGGACTGCTGGCGGGCGCGGCGGCGCTGCCCCGCGAGATCGGCACCGACTGGCGGGAGGTCAGCTGGCGGCCGGCCGCGGTGGCCGACGTACGGCCCGTGTACGAGGCGGGCACCGGGCTCGCCACCTTGGACCTGAGCCACCTGGACGTGCCGAAGGGCACCACGCTGGCGGTCCGCGCCTCCATCGACGCGGGACGGCTCAAGGTGATCGTGCCGCGGGAGGTCACGGCCAAGGCCGACGTCACCATCCGCCGGCTGGGCGACGTACAGCTGCCCGGGGACCGCGCGGACCGGATCGAGAACGTCCGGGAGCACAACCGGCAGGCGACCCTGTCGCCCGCCGCCGGCACCGAGGCCGGCGGGACGATCGAGCTGCACCTGGACGCGGGTGTGGGACAGGTGGAGGTGGCCCGTGCGGCGTCATGAGTTCCAGCCGGGCCGGTTCCTCGCGGGGATCGTGATCCTGACCGCGGGCGTGCTGTACCTGCTCGACGCGGCCGGCGAGGCCGACCTGCCGTGGTTCCTCGTCATCCCGATGGCCGTGGGCGGCCTCTGCCTCGCCGCCCTGGTCGGGATGGTGACCTACGCCGTACGCAGGGACCGGCGCGACCGCATCACCGAATCCAGCGACAAGTAGGGGGCGCCGGCGAGGATGATCGGGATCCAGGCCATCAGGTAGATCAGGTCCTGGCTGTAGTAGTACTTGGGCACCGCCCACGACACCGTGAGCCACAGGCTGAGCGAGATCAGCGCTCCGCCGACGGCGGCGATACGGGTCAGCAGTCCGGCCAGGACGCCGAGGCCGACGAGGAGCTCCCCGATGGCCAGCGCGATCGCGAAGGCGACGGGGGCCTCCAGGGCCAGGTCCACCAGAGCGGGGACCGCGGAGACGTCGCGCGTCGATTCCATCACCTGCCCGATGGAGCCGTCGCCGGTGGCGGAGAGGAACGCGGAGTCGGTCAGCTTGTCCAGACCCGCGTACACGAAGGTCACGCCGAGGAAGATCCGCAGGGGCAGGAGGGCATGGCGGGGGGCCTGTTCGCGCACCCAGGCGAGAGCGTCAGTTCGGGTCACGCGTCATGTCTACCCCGATCACTCGGCCACGTCGATGGTGCAGCGGTTGGATTCCACTCCTGCGGCGGTGACCACCTGGATCTCGATGCGCCCCGGTTCCACTTCCGCCGGGACCGGCACGGTCAGCACGGCGTCCGAGGGATTGGTGAACCCGCCCGCCACCGGCACCAGCGGCACGTGCACGTGGACCGCCCCGATCCGCACCACCAGCCGGGCCAGCATCTCCGGCGTTTGCGCCCCGGGCGGCACGAAGCCCACACCGCGGATCTCGATGTCGTCCCCGGGGCGGACGGCGGCGTCCAGGTCCCCGGGCTCCCGTCTGCGCACCACCGACAGCACCAGCGGGCGGCTGCCCTCCGCGTACTTCGCCGCCAGGTACACGGCGGCCGACAGCGCCACCAGCAGCGCCAGCGCCCACGGCAGCTGCGGCAGCCGGTCCGGGAAGCGGGCCAGCGAGGCCGCCGCGTAGGCCAGCACCACCGTCGAGACGAGGACGTACTGCGCGTCCGGGAAACTCCCGCGCCCCGCGTCGTCCGTCAGCAGGTCCGCCCCGCGCGGCCGGTCGGCCGGCAGCTTCTGAAGCCGCTGGCCCATGATCCGTACGGAGACCACGCGGCGCACCAGGACCGCCACCGCCGAGGTCAGCGAGACCACCGCAAGCAGCGGCAGCGCCCGGTCCAGCGCGAAGCCCGCGTACAGCGCCTGCCGCTCGGGCCCGGGCGACGAGGTGGCCAGCCGCAGGGCGGGCAGCAGCGTGGCGAACGCCGTCAGCACCACCCAGGCGCTGGACACCGCCTTCGACGTGGACAGCCGGTTGTCCTCGCCGACGAGCGGGGCCAGCAGGCCGCCGCGCACCGACTGGGCGCGGGCCGCGACGTTAAGCAGCCCGGCCAGCGCCAGGGCCGCCAGCAGCCCGGCCGTGCGCCCCGCGGACCAGCCGGTGCCGAGCGCGGCGGCGACCTGGACCACCAGCAGGACCCCGGCCGCGATCCACACGGCGAGGACGGCCCGCCGCGAGAACAGGTACAGCCAGGAGCTCCCGGCCTCCCGGCCCCGGTCGGCGACGGTACGGGCCGACAGGGTCAGCTCGTCGGACACCCACTGGCGGGAGGCGCCGAGCGAGTGGGCCACGGCGGCCGGCACCCCCTGCCCGGAGGCGAACTCGTCGCGCTTCTCCAGGAACGCGGCGACCGCACGCCGGTGCCCCTCGCGTGAGCACTCCTCGCAGGCGCAGGCCGCGGTATGGGTACCTCGGGACATCTCTTGGACAGCCACTACGTGCCGCCTCTCTGAACTACGGTGCAATGCCAGCGAATTGTGCACCACTGCGGCAGTGTTCCGGATTGCGCACGATGTCAGAGCAGGTGATTAACGGTTCATGATGTTGACGCCACCGGCGTGTCACCGTCCTGACGCAGGGGCTGGTAGCTCACCCAGGCGGCCAGATCGGACCCGAACCGCTCGCGCGTGGCCACCGCGGCGCGGTGGTCGATGGGCACCGGCTTCCCGGCCGCCCGGGCGATCAGCTGCACCTGGGCCGCCCGCTCCGCCGCGACGAACCACCACGTGGCGGCGTCCACCGAGTCCCCGACCGTCAGCAGCCCGCGGTTGCGCAGGATCAGCGCCTTGTACGGGCCCAGGGCGTGCGCGATCCGGGCGGCGTCGACGGCCCCGTCCCCGGTGTACTCGTCCAGCAGCGCGTGGTCCTCGTAGAAGGCGCAGGCCTCCTCGGTGATCGGGGCCAGCAGCTCGCCGAGCGCCGCGAGGCCACGCCCGTACGGGGCCTGCGCGCGGACCACGGCCACCACCCCGGGGCGCGCCCGGTGGACCGCGGCGTGCACGGCGAAGGCCAGCTCGTTGACCCGGCGGCCGCCCTGGAGCACCCGGCCGTCCCCGTCGACCAGCAGCAGATCGTCGGCGGTGAGGGTGGCGAAGGCCCGCCCGAAGGGATTCACCCAGTAGCAGTCCCCGAACTCGGGATCCCGCGCGGTGACCTGCCCGGCCACCCCGTCCTCGTACCCCAGCCGCCCCAGCAGGCGCAGCGCCCCGGCGAGCCGTTCCTTGCGGTGCGCGCGGGCCGCCCCGACGGTGTCGTGCACGGGCGGCATCTCGAAGCCGAGCCGCTCCACGGGCACGGGTACGGGCTGGTCCGGCATGCGGCGCTCCTTCGACGGCTCGGCTCGCGGCGCAAGGTACCCGCGCCCCCGCGAAGTGGCCAGAGAAACGGCGAAGCCGCCACTCCCGGGGGGAGCGGCGGCTTCGTCTACGTGCGGGTGGGGACTACTCCCACTCGATGGTGCCCGGGGGCTTGCTCGTGCAGTCCAGGACCACGCGGTTGACCTCCGGCACCTCGTTGGTGATGCGGGTGGAGATCCGGGCGAGCACCTCGTACGGCATGCGCGTCCAGTCCGCGGTCATCGCGTCCTCGGACGAGACGGGGCGCAGCACGATCGGGTGGCCGTAGGTGCGGCCGTCGCCCTGCACGCCCACGCTGCGGACGTCGGCGAGCAGCACGACCGGGCACTGCCAGATCTCGCGGTCCAGGCCGGCCGCGGAGAGCTCGTGGCGGGCGATGGCGTCGGCCTCGCGGAGCAGGTCCAGGCGCTCCTTGGTGACCTCGCCGACGATGCGGATGCCCAGGCCGGGGCCCGGGAAGGGCTGGCGCTGGACGATCTCCTCCGGCAGGCCGAGCTCCTGGCCGACCATCCGGACCTCGTCCTTGAACAGCTGGCGCAGCGGCTCGACGAGCTCGAACTCGATGTCGTCGGGGAGCCCGCCCACGTTGTGGTGGGACTTGATGTTCGCGGTGCCGGTGCCGCCGCCGGACTCGACGACGTCCGGGTACAGGGTGCCCTGCACCAGGAAGGCCACGTCCGCGCCGCCCTCGGCGATGATCTCGGCCTGGGCCTGCTCGAAGACGCGGATGAACTCGCGACCGATGATCTTGCGCTTGGTCTCCGGGTCGGAGACCCCGGCCAGCGCGTTCAGGAAGCGCTCCTGCGCGTCGACGACCTTCAGCTGCACGCCGGTGGCGGCGACGAAGTCCTTCTCGACCTGCTCGGTCTCACCCTTGCGCATCAGACCGTGGTCGACGTACACGCAGGTCAGCTGCGAGCCGATGGCCTTCTGCACGAGGGCCGCGGCGACCGCCGAGTCCACGCCGCCGGAGAGGCCGCAGATGGCGCGCTTGTCGCCGACCTGCTCGCGGATGGCCGCGACCTGCTCCTCGACGATGTTGCCGGTGGTCCAGGTGGGGGCGAGGCCCGCACCGCGGTAGAGGAAGTGCTCCAGGATCTGCTGACCGTGCGTGGAGTGCATCACCTCGGGGTGGTACTGCACGCCGTACAGCTTCTTCTCGTCGTTCTCGAAGGCCGCGACCGGGACGACGTTCGTCGACGCGGTGACGGTGAAGCCCTCGGGCGCGGCGGAGCAGGCGTCGCCGTGGGACATCCACACCGACTGGTTCTCGGGGGTGCCCTCGAAGAGGGTCGAGCCGGCCTTGGAGACGGCCAGCGGCGTGCGGCCGTACTCACGGGCGCCGGTGTTGTCGACCTGCCCGCCGAGGGTGGTCGCCATCAGCTGGAAGCCGTAGCACATGCCGAAGACGGGGACCCCGGCCTCGAAGATGGCACGGTCGAGCTGCGGGGCGCCCGCTTCGTACACGGAGGACGGACCGCCGGAGAGGATGATCGCCTTGGGGTTCTTGGCCAGCATCTCGTCAACGGGCATCGAGCTCGGCACGATCTCGCTGTAGACCCGTGCCTCGCGGACGCGACGGGCGATGAGCTGGGCGTACTGGGCGCCGAAGTCGACGACGAGAACCGTGTCCGGGGCGCTGTCGTGGGCGGCGGAGGGTGCTTCTGGCACGGGGCGGCCTTCCGGCGGAAGAGGTGGCTGTTTTGTCGATTCTAACGGGGGACGTAAGGGCCTCTTCGTCTCACCATCCGAATCCAACGCCACAGCGGTGCGCCGCCCGGGCAGGTTCACCCCTCCACGGCGCGACGTGCCCGGCCGATCACACGCTGTGCGTCCACCCCGAAGGCGGCGGATTCTCGAAGCGTCTGCCAGACCCGGAGGTGGGTGGCGACGCTGTCGGCGTCATCCACCCAGAGCTCCGCGTGCCAGGTTTCCACCACCACCTGCCGGTCGTCGTAGATCCAGAATCCGAGACCCGGCGGGATCTGCAGGGCCGCTTCAAGGGGAACGATCCCCAGCTCCACGGTGTCAAGGCCGATCACGCCCTGCAGGCGGTCGAGCTGGGCGGCGAGCACCGAGGGCGGGCAGATCCGCGCATGCAGGACCGCTTCCCACAGCAGGATCCGGTAGCGCTTGCCCGAGTCGTACAGGCCCTCTTGCCGCTTCATCCGGGATCGCACGGCTTCTTCGATGTCCCTGGGCGTCTGGTGAAGTCCGGCGAAGCGATTCAAGATCGCACGCGCGTAGTCAGGCGTCTGAAGCACTCCGACGACCCAGGACGATTCCCACGCGCGGAGCATGCGCGCGTCCGCCTGCACCTGGTTGTGCACATCCTGGACGGGCCGGAGTCCCGCCGCCAGCTGGCGGCGCCATGAGCGGATACGGGACTCCAGCCCGCGCAGCCGGGACAGCAGTTCCTCCGCTGCTTCGGGCTGCTCGACTCCTGCCGCCCACGCCCGCAGGTCGTCGGCCGTGGCTGTCTGCCGCCCCGTCTCCAGCTTGCTGACCTTCGACTGGGTCCAGCCGAGGCGCGCCGCCAGCGCCGTACCGGTGAGCCGGCTTCCAGGGCAGGACTCACGTAGCTCCCGCAGCCTCACGCCGAGGGCCGCTCTCGCCTGCTGGTAGTCCGTGCTCACCGGTCTCACACGCTCACTGCTGCTCGTCGACCGCCAGTCCTGCGGCGAAGGTCTCGTACGGGACTGCGTCATGCCAGGCCGCGTCCCGCACCTGGGCATAACGGTTGACCTCGGCCGGCTCGGTGATCAGCTCAACGTCGAGCAGGTTGTCGTCGTCATCGAAGTTGAGCACGGCGACGAGCCGGGAATCGAAGATCCAGAAATCCTGCGTGGGCAGCCGGAGCCGCTCGGCGTCCGCACGCCACAGATTGCGGATGTCCTCGCCGAGCGCGGCGTTCTTCTCGGTGTGAGCCATGAGGTAGCGCTGCCCCGGAGTCGGGTGGCTGTCGACAACGCGTACGCGACCAACCGTGGCTCCGCCTGCCGTCTTCTGCCGAATGGTCCTGCTCCACGCTGTTTCCATGTCCCATGGCGGACTCTCGCCCCGCCGGAACTGGGCGTACGTGTCGGTGGCTTCGTCAGAGGCGTACCGCCTGCGCGTCTCCAGCCGCCACGCAGTGTGCTCGAAGTTCTCGAACAGCCTGCCGAAGGCATCCAGATCGATGATGCGCGGCACGCGGATGACCGCCTTGGGGCCGAAGTCGACAAGCAGTTCACGCGGAACCACGATCGCCACCTCGCCCGGGGCAGCCACCTTCGCCGCTGCCTGTGCCGTTGATGCGCAACCTGCGTGCCATCGGTCCTGCCCCTTCGTCGCGGGAGCCCTGGACTCCCAGGATGTCGGCTGCCACACAGGAATGTCGATGCATGGCCAACCACTGCAGAGGAATAATCGCGAATAGTCTTTCGCGGCCCCAACTGGCGCTATCTAGCGTGATGTTCATGGCACCTCAGACCACCATGAGCCCACCTGTGCATCTGTCGCTTCCTTCCGAGGCTCCGAAACCGGCCGCAGGCTGCGACGTGTGCGCGGCACTGGCGAACCAGCGCTCGGAAGCCCACCGGCGGGGTGACCACTCGGCTTTGTCGGACTGCAATGTGGAGATCGTCGCTCACCGTGGGCGCAGCCGATGCTGAGCCCACGAACCGCCCTCCGGTACGTCGCACACACCATCCGGCACGCGCCGGAAGGCGGCGTCACCTACGAGGCCTTCTGCGCGGCCTATCTCTGCGGGGCCGAGTCCGGCCCGCAGCACGAGCAGACAGCAGCGCAGGACTGGGCACTGCGGCACACGGGGCGAACCGGCCACAACCTGTTCCGGCGCGTGTACACCGACCACGCCCGCGTCGCGCTCACGGAATAGCCGACCGCCGGTCAGTGCGTGCGGTCGGTCACTCGTTCGTGTGGGCCGTCGGAATTTCAGGGAGACCTGCGGGCTGCAACTCTAAGTTGGCGTTATGGCGACAGTGGGGGAAGTCGGGGAGGCCGGATATGCCCGGTACACCTATCGACTGCGCGTGTCGCCCACCGCTTAGTCGGCTCTGCTGGTGGAGTGGGACCGGTGTGGCTGGGTGTGGAACCAATGCGTGGCCGAATCGCGGGCTGCGCACAAGGCCGGAAAGAAGCGCGGACCGGCAGCGCTGGACAGGCTGCTGACCGGCTGGCGTAGCAAACATGAGTGGCTGCGCCAAGGTGGCAGTGTGCCGCAGCAGCAGATCATCCGGGACTTCGCCAAGGCGCGCGCCAAGGCGTTGAAGGACATCAAGGCCCGGTTGCCGGTGCGACAGCGCACGGGGATGCCCCTCTTCAAGAAGAGAGACCGAGCGGACCCGACGCTCAACTACACCCGTAACGGCTTCCGACTGAGAAAAGGGCGCCTGCACCTGGCGGGCGGTGTATCGCTGACGGTGGTGTGGTCGCGAGAGCTGCTTTCATCCCCGTCCAGCGTCCGCATCTACTGTGACAGCCTCGGCCATTGGTACGCGTCCTTCGTCGTCGAGGCAGAGATGCATTGCCGCTGTCGGAACGTACGTACACGTGCACCACGTGCGGAGCTGTCTCCCCTCGGGACAAGAACTCCGCACGCGTGATGTCCCCCAGCTACCGCTGGGAGGTGCCCCCACGTCCGGGCTGGTCTCAACCCGGCTACCGCTGATCGTGGAAGACCCGACGGACCGCCGGTCCGCCAGGCAGCGTGAGGTAGGAATCCCCTCGTTCGCGAAGGGGAGGATCTCAACATCCGAACCCGCTTGGCCAGGCGGGGAACGAAAGGCAATAATCCCTACCATGCGCAAGCAGCTGAGCTTCCTCTTTACCTATGGCACCGGCCGGTCCGGTCGCCATGGGTCATCGTGATGCTCGCTTGAGCCGCTGACTTCCCAGAGCGCCCCGGTCCGACAGGACCGGGGCGCTCTGGCGTTTCTCCGGACCTGCGGGCCCCACCCGACAGGAGAGAAGACCATGACCACGATCACCACCACCCCCGAGCAGCTGATCGCCGACTCCCGCACGCGCATCGACGCCCTCGACGACCGGATCATCGGTCTGATCCAGGAGCGGATGGCCGTCTCCACGGTCATCCAGGACGCCCGGATCGCGTCGGGCGGGCGCCGGGTGAACCTGTCCCGCGAGATGGAGGTGCTCTCGCATTGGAGCGACGCCCTCGGGAAGCCCGGCACCGCCCTCGCCATGACGCTGCTGGAGCTGTGCCGGGGCCGCGTGTGACGGCCGTTCGTCACCCGTCCGGAGCGTGACCGGCTCGCGGGGACCTTCGTTGGTGAGGGTGTCCGCGACAGCCAGCCGCGGAACCGCAACACCACGCGTGGCTCCGCTGGAGCGATGAGACGTACGCCCCGTGGAGCGTGCGTCGTGGGACCTCGCTCCTTCGCGTGACCGGACGGCAGGGGACAGCAGCCCGGTCACCCCGTAAAGGACGGCCGGCCCTGGGGACGCCCCGGGCCGGCCGTTGTGCGTGTACGGGGCCGCGCGCTTACGCGTGCCCGGACGCCTTGCGGCGGAACGCCAGGATCAGCGCGCCACCGGCCGCCACCAGCACCGCGCCGCCGAGCGCGAGCGTCCCGGCGGAGGTGCCCGTGGAGGCGAGGCCGCCGTTCGCCCTGGCGCCGGCGGCGGCGCCCGCGGTCGCCGAGGCGGTCGCGGACGGGGTGGCCGAGGCGCTCGGGGTCGCCGTGGCCGAGGTGGTCGGCGTGGGCGCGGTGCCGCCGTCCTTCGCGATGATCACGAAGGCCGTCTTGTTGTTGGAGTGCTGGGGGTCCCAGCGCTGGGCCTGGGTGCCCTCCGGCGTCCAGCCGCCGACCGAGACGAAGCCCATGGCGCCCGGAACGAGCTTCTCGATCTTCAGCTCGAACGGGTAGGAGAAGGTCTCCTTCTCCCCCACCACGTGGCCGGTGGAGCAGAAGTAGCGCGGCGCCCCCAGCGCCTGCTCGCGGCGGGTGCCGTCGGCGTTGACCGCCTCGCAGCCCGTCGGCACCTTCGTGACCTTCGCGCCCGCCGGGATCACGATGTCGGTGCGGGCGACGGCCTCACCGGAACGCAGGTTGGCGACCCACGCCGGACCGTTGTTGCGGAAGCCGAACTCGGTCCTCACCGTCTCGCCGGCCTTGCCCTTGGGGGACGCGGCCGTGGCCACCAGGTCGGCGGTGTTCTGCGTCGCGAAGTCGAACTCCTGGAAGTTGTTCCAGGGGTCGAGGTCCACCGACCGCACGGAGGCCTTGGCCGCCCGCGCCTGGGCGGCCAGCTTCGTGCCGGCCGCCGGCTTCTTGAGCTGCCGGCCGGCCTTCGGCTGGTCGCCGGCCGCGTACACGGCGTAGGTCAGGCCGTCGGTGAAGGCGTGCGGGGCGGCCTTGAGGGTCAGCGGGCCGCTGACCTCGTAGACCGTGCCCGGCTCGTACGCGCCCTCGAGCAGGCACTGCACCGTGCTCCAGCCGGTGTTCCAGGGCTGGCCGACGCTCGTGTCCTCGGAGTACGAGCAGTTCTCGTACTGCTCCACCAGGCCGATGCCGTGCGTGGTGCGCAGTTCGAGGACCACGCCCTGGACGGCGTCCGTGCCCTCGTTGGCGAAGACGATCGGCAGGTTCTGCTTGTCGCCCGGCTTCTGTTCGGCCTTGAGCTTGGCCGGCTCCAGCACCAGGTCGGGGCCGCCGACCCGCACCTTGGTGGTGGCGCTCCTGAAGGTGGCGCCCTCCGTCTTGCCGGTCACCGTCAGGTCGGCGCTCGCGCCGACCTTGGCGTCCTTGGCGGCGGTGAGGTCGAGGTCCACGACGGTGGTCTCGCCCGCCCAGAGCCCCCCGCGCTTGCAGGTCACCGCGGCGGCGGTGAGCGTGCAGTCCGAGCCCTGCTGCTTGGCCAGCTTGACGTCGGCGATGCCCTTGAGCGGGCCCAGGTCGATCGTGAAGGTGGTCTGGCGGTCGAACGGCTTGGTGGTGTCGTTGACGACGCGGAACGCGACCGAGGCCTTCTGCGGCTCGCCGCTCTGCCCGGGGTGTGGGCGCAGGCCGATCTCGGCGGGTCCGGCCAGGGTGAAGGCGGGGTCCGCGGCGTGCGCGGGAGTGGTGGCCAGCCCCAGGGCCACGAGGCCGCAGGCGGCCAGCAAGGAGATGCGCTTTCTCATGCAGCCGTTGACCCTTGAAGATCAGCAGCAGTTGCACACTTCACCGTGTGATCGACACCACAGACCGGCCCGCCCCGTTCCGGTACAACCATCAAGGCTGAACATCTGTCACCTATGTACCGCGGTGGGTACCGCGCTCGGAGGGGGAGCGCGGTACCCACCGCTGTCAGCCGGCCGGTTCCGGATCGCGCGGCGCAATCTTCGGCGGATTCTGCGGCTGAGTCCGCGGCGGAATCTCCGGGACCGCGAGGAACGGCAGCCGCAGCGCGCCGAAGGCCTCCTTCGGGACCACCGGGCGGGCCGGTTCCACGGCCTCCAGGCGGACGTAGGCCGCCCCCTGCTCGGGCCGCGGGTCCTGCTCGCCGTTGTTCGGCCAGTACGACATGGCCCGCTCCGCCTGCGCCGTGATCGTCAGCGACGGGTTGACCCCGAGGTTCGCGGTGATGGCCGAGCCGTCCACCACCGAGATGCCCGGGTGTCCGTAGAGCCGGTGGTACGGGTCCACCACGCCCTCCTCGGGCGAGGCCCCGATCGGGCAGCCGCCGAGGAAGTGCGCGGTCAGCGGGGTGCCCATCAGCTCGCCGACGTTGCTGCCCGGGAAGCCGTTGATCTCCTCGGCCAGCAGGGTGGCGGTCTGCGTGGCCTCCACGATCTGGACCGGGTTCGGGGCACCGTGGCCCTGGCGGGCGGTCAGCAGGCCCTTCCCGAGCCCGCCGGGCTTGCGGTAAGTGGTCAGGGAGTTGTCGACCGACTGCATGATCAGGCCGATGATGGTCCGCTCCGACCAGCGCCGGTTGGACAGCGAACGCGCCAGCTGCACCGGGTGCTTCGCGGTCCTGGTCAGCCAGGCCCGTACCCGGTTCTTGCCGTAGGGGACCTGGAGGGTGGTCATGAACCCCATGGCGTTGGAGCCCTTGCCGTAGCGCACGGGCTCGATGTGCGTGTCGGCGTTGGGGTGGACCGAGGAGGTGATCGCCACGCCGCGCGTGAAGTCGGCCCGCCTGTCCTTGCCGTGCCGCTTGCCGTAGCGGCGGTCGTCGGTCTGTGCGCCGACCAGGCCCTCGGAGTTGGTACGGGTCAGCTCGCCGAGCCGCTGCGACAGGTGCGGGAGCTCGCCGCGGTCCTTCATCGTGTGCAGCAGGGTCTGCGTGCCGTACGTGCCCGCCGCGACGATCACGTACCGGGCGCGCAGCACCCTGGCCTTGCCGCGGCGGCGGCCGTCGGTGGGGACGGTGCGGACGCGGTAGCCGCCCTCGGGGTGGTCGGAGAGCGCGGTGACGGTCGTCATGGGGTGGATGACGGCGCCGGCGCCCTCCGCGAGGTGCAGGTAGTTCTCGTTGAGGGTGTTCTTCGCGCCGTGCCGGCAGCCGGTCATGCACTCGCCGCATTCGGTGCAGGCCTTGCGGGCGGGGCCTGCGCCGCCGAAGTACGGGTCGGCGACCTCCTCGCCGGGCCGGACCTTCCGCTGTCCCTCGGCGTCGTCCCCGTCGCCGAAGAAGACGGCGACCGGGGCCATGTGGAAGGAGTCCGCGCAGCCCATCTTCTCGGCGGCGGCCTTGAGGTGGACGTCGGAGGGGGTCATGGTCGGGTTGAGGCGTACGCCGAGCATCCGCTTGGCCTGGTCGTAGTACGGGGCGAGTTCCTCGCGCCAGTCGGTGATGGACGCCCACTGCCGGTCCTCGAAGAAGGCGGCGGGCGGCACGTAGTGGGTGTTGGCGTAGTTGAGCGAGCCGCCGCCCACGCCGGCGCCCGCGAGCACCATCACGTTGCCGAGCAGGTGGATGCGCTGGATCCCGTACAGCCCGAGGGCCGGGGCCCACAGGTAGTTTCGCAGGTCCCAGCTGTTCTTGGGCAGGCCCTCGCGGGTGAAGCGGCGCCCTGCCTCCAGGACGCCGACCCGGTAGCCCTTCTCGGTGAGGCGCAGTGCCGAGACCGACCCCCCGAAGCCCGATCCGATGACGATGACGTCGTAGTCGTACGACACTGAGCTGCCCCTTTAGCGGAGTCGGAGGGCCTTCATGACCTTGAGGCTGCGCGTCATGAACGCCGCGTACTTCTCGTCGTCCATGCCCAGCGAGGGCGCCATGGGGAGCAGCCGCTGCTGGGCGACGGTCTGTGCCTCGGTGTACTTGAGGATGCCCTCGGAGCCGTGGCGGCGGCCGAGGCCGGAGTCCTTCATGCCGCCCATGGGCGCCTGGGCGCTGCCGTAGGTGGGCGCGTAGCCCTCGTTGATGTTGACGGTGCCGGTGCGCAGGCGGGCGGCGACGGCGTGGCCCCGGCGGGAGTCCTTCGTCCAGACGCTGGAGTTCAGGCCGTAGGCGGTGGCGTTGGCCTCGGCGATGGCCTGGTCCTCGTCGGTGAAGCGGTAGACGGAGACGACCGGGCCGAAGGTCTCCTCGGCGCACACCGACATGGGCGCCTCGACGCCGTCGAGGATGGTGGGCTCGTAGAAGAGCGGGCCGATGTCGGGGCGGGCGGTGCCGCCGGCGACGAGGGTGGCGCCCTTGGCTACGGCCTCGTCCACGTGCCTCGTCACGTTCTCCAGCTGGCGCTCGCCGGCCAGGGAGCCCATGTCGGCGCCGAAGGCGAGGGAGCTGCCCAGGCGCATGGCCTTGGTGCGGGCGGCGAACCGCTCGAGGAAGGCGTCGGCGATCGAGGCGTGGACGTAGAGCCGCTCGATGGCGATGCACAGCTGGCCGGCGGAGGAGAAGCAGGCGCGGACGGCGCCCGCGGCGGCCTTCTCGATGTCGGCGTCGTGCAGGACGAGCATGGGGTTCTTGCCGCCGAGTTCGAGGCTGACCCCGATCAGGCGGTCGGCCGCGCCCCGGGCGACCTCGCGGCCGGTACGGGTGGAGCCGGTGAAGGAGACGTAGTCGGCGTGCCGGACCACCTCGGGGCCGACGACGGGGCCCTCGCCGAGGACGATCTGGAAGACCTCGGCGGGCATCCCGGCCTCGATCAGCAGGTCGCGTGCCCACAGGGCGGTCAGGGCGGTCTCGGTGTCGGGCTTCATGACGACCGCGTTGCCCGCCACGAAGGCGGGCAGGGCGTCGCCGACCGACAGCTCCAGGGGGTAGTTCCAGGGGGCTATCTGGCCGACGACCCCGCGCGGCTGGCGCAGCTCGGTGACCTTGGTGAGGGTGGGCATGGCGCCCGTGTGGCCCTTGGGTCGCAGGTACGAGGGGGCCTTGCGGCCGTAGTGGCGGGCGGCGATGACGACCGCCTGGAGCTCCTCGTGGGCGTGCAGGCGGGCCTTGCCGGTCTCCAGCTGGATGAGGTCGAGGATCTCGGACTGGCGGGCCAGGATCAGGTCGTGGAAGCGCAGCAGGACGGCCGCCCGCCGGCGTACGGGGACGGCCGCCCAGGCGGGCTGGGCGGCGCGGGCCCGGCCGAAGGCCTCGGCCACGTCCTCGGCGGTGGCCTCGGGGAGCTCCGCCAGCCGGTCCCCGCTGAAGGGGGTGTGGTTGGCGGTGCGCCCGGAGCCGATCACGCCGCGGGTCAGCCGGGCGACGAGGCCCGGGGTGACCACGTCGGCGGCGGTGCGGGCACCGGCCGGGGCCGGCGCGACCGGGTTGGTGGCGGGGCGGGCGCCGGCCGGGGCCTGCGCGACCGGGTCGGTGGGCTGCGGTGCGGTCCGGAGAGGGGCGGCGGGGGCCTGCGAGTCCGTCATGCGGTGAGCGTATTGCGCCAAGGGGCCTTTGGGTACCCGTGGGTAACCCGATTTTGCCATTTCTGCCAGTGATCGCTGGCGTGATGGCGGAATCAGGGCTTCGCGGCGGGCGGCTCCCAGCCGCTGAGGACGATGTCGAACTGCTGGCGGGTCGTGGCCCAGTCGGCGGCGGGGCTCGACATGTAGATCGCGTACTCGGTGTTGTCCGGGGCGAAGTACATCTGCTCGATGGCCCGGCGTGGTCCGGGGTGGTTCTGCTTCTCGGTCCACGTGAATTCCCACAGCGCGGCCCGGGGGGTGTCGCGGAAGGTGTTCTGCTTCAGCAGCTGCTTCTTGTAGTCCGTCCGCTTCTGCACCTGCTTCTCCAGGTCGATCAGGTGCATGTACGGGTTGTCGTAGTCCGGGCTGGGGTCGGTGGCGATCCGGATGAAGTGCTTTCCGTTGTCCGGGGTGTAGTCGATCTGGTTGCCGTCCATCTGGCGCGTCCAGCCGTCCGGGACGAAGAGGGTGAAGCCGGTGGGGTCGGTGACCTCGGTCCACCCGGCGGGCGCTGCGAGGGTCTCGTCCTGCTCGCTCTCGTCACCCGACTTCGCGTCGGGGGCGCTCGTGCTCTTGTCGGAACCGCCGCCCTTGTCCGCGTCACCGGTGAACTTGAGCACGCCGAAGACACCGCCGCCGCCGAGCAGTGCCGCCACCAGGGCGATGGCCGCGGCGCGCTTGATCCGACCGCCCGCCGGGGCGGGGGCGGATACCGGCGGAGCGGTCTCCGGGGGCTCCGGCAGCGCGGCCGTCTGCGCGGTCTCCGCCGTCGGGGCCGGTTCCTCGCTCTGCTCCTGAGCCGGGGCGAGTTCGTCCACGCTCACCGCGCGCGTCGGTACGTACGCCTGCGCCGCCTTGGGCTCCCGGCCCTCCATCGCCTCCAGCAGCATCCGCTCGGCCTCCTCCGCCGAGGGCCGCTCCGCCGGATCCTTGCGCAGCAGGGCCGTGATCACCGACCCCAGGGCACCGGCCTGGCGCAGCGCCGGCGGCTCGTCGTTCACCACGGCCTGCAGGCTGGAGATGGGCGACGTACGGCGGAACGGCGAGCGCGCCTCCACCGCCGTGTAGAGGGTGGCACCCAGCGACCACAGGTCGGAGGCCGTGCCGGGGGTCGCGCCGGTGACCCGCTCGGGAGCCAGGTAGTCGATGGAGCCGACGATCTCGCCGGTGCGCGTGATGGACGAGTCGCCCTCGATCGCGGCGATCCCGAAGTCCGTGAGCAGCACCCGGCCGTCCTTGGCGAGCAGCACGTTGCCCGGCTTCACGTCCCGGTGCAGTACGCCCACCGCGTGCGCGGCCCGCAGCGCGCCCAGCACGTGCAGACCGATCCGGGCCGCCTCGCGGGGCTCGATCCGCCCGGCCGCCTTGGCCGCCTCCGCGAGGGAGGGGCCGTCGATGTACTCCATGACGATCCACGGCCGGTCGTCGTGCTCCAGCACGTCGTGGACGGTGACGACCGCCGGATGCTGGATCCGGGCCGCGGCCCGGGCCTCCTTCTGCGTCCGGGCGTGCATGACGTCCCGGTCCGCCTGGGCGACGTACAGACCGGCCGTCAGTTCCTTGACGGCGACGGTCCTGTGGAGCAGCTCGTCATGCGCGCGCCACACCTTGCCCATGCCGCCCCGGCCGATCGGCTCGACGAGCCTGTACCGGCCCGCCAGCACGGCGCCCCCACCTGTCTGCTGTTCCACGAAATCCCGCCGCTCTCTGCACTTCAGGCCAGATTACGGAGCTCACGGGGCCTGCCGGAACCGCCCGGGCTCCGAAAGGCCGCACTGTGACGCAATCGCCGTACTGACCGGTCATCAGTACGGGCTCAGCCACCGGACTTGTAACTCGCCGTGGCCTTCTCGAAGACTTCGGTGACCTTGCCCTGCTCGTCCTCCGGGCCGGTGACCATGACGACGTGGTAGCTGCCCCCCAGCGCGACCACGAAGTTGCGTGCGTAGACGTTGCGGCCGGTGCCGTCGATCCACGTGTACCGGCCCGTCGCGCGCAGTTGCGAGCCGACCTTGGTGGTCTTGACGTCTCCGACGGTCGACCACGTGGAGGTGCGGTACGGGGTCAGCTCCGGCTCCTTGTCCTTCTGGTACGCCGCCGGGTCGGGATTGCCCTGGACCTTGTCCCGGCCGGGGACGACGGTCAGCACGAACTGCCCGTCGGTGTACCGCACCTGACCGGCCTCGTTGATCCCGCGGCGCTCCCAGCCCTCGGGGACGGCGATCTCGAAGTGCTCCGGATCCTGCTGGGTGGTGTAGCCGGGCGGGGCGGAGGCGGGAGCGGCCGGGGTGGCGGCGGGCCCGGTCGTCTGGGGCGCCGGCTTGGACTCGGGCGTGCCGCTGGGGACTTGGGAGGGGCTCTGCGACGACGGTGTCTGCGCGGTGTTGCCCTGACCCTGGGTGCCGGCGCCCGGTTCGTCCGTGTCGGCGGCGCGGGGCATGAACAGCATCGCGTACGCCACGGCCCCGGCGAGGAGGACCAGGATGCCGATGAGCAGCGTCCGGCCGAGGGCGCGCGGCTTGCGGGGCGCCGCGGGATTGCGGTGCCGCCCGTGGAGCTCGCCGCGGCGGCGTACGACGGGCAGGCGCGCGGGATCCGGCTCCGGCATCGGGAGCATGCCGAACCCGGCCTCCGGCTCGGGGGCGGTCCGTACGAGCGAACGCAGCCAGCCGCGGAGCTCCTCGAAGTCGGGCCGCTCGGTGGGGTCCTGACGCAGCAGGGACTCCACGATCGGGCGGAGCGCGCCGCACTCCTCCGCGAAGGCGGGGGGCTCGGCGCAGACCATCTCGACGAGCTCGGCGACGCTCTCCTCGGGATACGGGGCGTGGCCCTGCACGGCGCGGTACAGCAGCGCGCCGAGCGCCCACAGGTCGGTGGCGGGCCCGACCGGGGGCGCCAGCTGCCAGTGCCCGTGCACGGGGCCGGCCTGCTCGGGAGCCCATCGCTCGGTCACGGCCCCGACGACGGCCATCCGCGTCTGGCGCGCCCGCTCGGCATCCAGCCCGGTCCGCGGCCCGGCCCACCCGCCCGCGGCGGAGGCTGCGGGGACGCCGTGCGGCTGCGCCGGCGCCGGCGCCGGGTGCGAACGGTCGGGCTCCGGCTGCCCGGGGCCGGGGTCCCGCTGCGCGGGGGGCCGGGCGGCGCGGTGTTCGGCGCCGTGGGCCGCGCCGGGCGGCTGCGCCGGGTCCGGGTCGTCGGCCTGGCGGTAGCCCTGGGGCAGGGCGAGTTGCGCGGGCAGTGCCGGGCGGGCCCCCACCTCCGGGCGCGCGCTGTGCTCCGGGTCCACCGCCGACCCGAGCTCCGGCTCCGGCTCCGGCTCCGACTCAGGCGGCGCGGGCGCGGCGAGGGCCGGGCGGCGGGGGGTTGCGCCGTGCCAGGGGGCGGCGCCGCCGGTCTCCGGGCCGCCGTACGGGTACGAGTACCCCTGCGGGAGCGTCGACCCCTCGGGCCTGCGCTCCGGCGCGGGATCCGCCTCGGCCCCGGCCTTGCGCTGCTCGGTGACCCGGGCGGCGGCCGCCCGCGCCCCGGCCCGGTACGCGGCGATGGCCCCGGCCCGTGCGGCCGCCTGGAGTTCGGGCCGGTCCTGCGGCCGCCCGGGGGTGATGTGGTCGGTGTACCGCGGCCCGGTGTCGTATCCCGGGGCCACCAGCGGCGCGTACCCGGCCTCGGGCGCGGGCCCGGGCTCCGGTTCCGCGGGCCCGGGGCTCGTCGTTTCCTCCGCACGACCCCACCCGGCGTCACCGCCCGAGCCGACGGGTCCCGCACCGAGGACGGCGCCCCGGTCCGCGGACGTGTCCGGGCCGCCGCCGCCCCACCCCGCGTCGCTGCCGGAGGCATCCGCGCCGGGGACGGGGTCGTAGCCGCACAGAGCCTCCTCCGCCGCGCCGGCCGCGAGGCCCGTCAGCACGACCCGGCCGTCGTCGCACACCAACACGGTCCGGACGGTGATGTTCCGGTGCGTCCAGCCGTGGGCGTGCAGCACCCGCAGCGCGGTCAGCACGTCCGACGCCACCTCAGCGGCCCGGTAGGGACTCAGCGGTTCGTCGGCGATCAGCGCGGCCAGCGGCCTGGCAGGGACCAGTTCGCTCACTATCCACAGCGACTCGCCCTCGGCGAACACGTCGAAGACCTGGTCCAGCCGCGGATGGTCGGGAATCGAGGCCGCCGCCTGCGCCGCCTCGATCGCGCGCCGCACGGCCGGCAGGTCCGCGGGCGAGCGGCGCGCCGCCGCCGGGACGGCCCGCGGCCCGTCCATCAGCTCGGCGTCCACGACCTCCGGCAACGGCAGCTGCCGTACGAGGACTTCCTGCCCGCTGCGGGTGTCGAAGGCCCGGGTCTCGACCAGCTCGTACTCGTCGGACGGCGGCAGCGGCAGGCGGTAGCGGTGGGCCAGGATCCGGCCCGCGTACTCCTCCACATCGCCTCCCCCGAGTGCGGCGGGGTCCCCCGCGGCCCCGCTGACACGATACGTCGCCGGGGCCGCCCGCGTCCCAGGGTCAGCCGAGCGGCTGGAAGGTCTCGAAGGCGACGTTGCGCATCTGGGTGCACTGGGCGCCGTCCCACTGGTCGGCGGCGCAGCTGATCATGATCGCGTAGCCGTGCGTCGCGTCCACCTTGAACCCGCGGTTGAGCACCCGGACCTTGATGCCGTTCTGCTCGCGCTCGAACTCCCAGTCCGCCACGGTCGGATAGCCCTTGTAGTCCACCGTGTCGATCCGGATCTGCTTGTACGCCTTGCTGCTGCCCGCCACGGCAGGAGCCAGCTTGGCCCAGGCGGTGCGCGCGTCGTCGCCGGGGCTGGAGGTGTAGTCGACCTGGATCTTCGGGAAGTCCTTGGCCCGGCTGTAGATGGCGCCCGATTTCTCGCCCGCCGTCTCCAGGTGCTGGAAGCCCTCGGGCATCACCATCGAGAAGTGGAACCCGAAGTCCTGCACCAGGGCGAATCCGGCCGGGATCCCACTGCCCGCTCCCCCGGTCGTGGCCCCCTGGCCCTGGCCCTGGCCCTGTCCCTGACCCCCGGAGGCCGCCTGCTGCCCCTGGCCCGGCTGGCCGCTGGCACCGGCCGCGCCGCTGCCGGCCGACTCACCGGTGTTCGCCGAGGGCTTCGGAGAGGTCTGCCCGGTGCCGCCCGGGGTCTGCCCGGCCGAGGCGCTCGGAGGGGTCTGGCCGCCCTTGCCCTCGTCCTTGGTGCCCTTGTCATCGTCGCTGACGACGTAGGCGATCAGCGAGCCGACCGCCGCCAGCACCACGAGCACGGCGGCGATCGCGAGCGCGATGGTGCGGCGCGTCATGACGTCGGTGAGCGGAGCCGCGACGGGGGACGGCCTGGTCTTCGGCTTCGGCTTCGAGTTCGGCGCCTCGGCGGCCGAGACGGCCGTCGTGGCCACCGCGGGCGTCGCCGCCGCCGTCGCCGCCGCCTTGCGGGCCGACTTCAGCGCGGCGCGCGCGCGTTCGCGCTGCTCGCGGTCGCGCCGGTCGCGTTCCTTCTTCGCCGCCTTCTCGGCCGCCTTCTCCGCGGCGGCCTTCTCTGCGGCCTCCTTGGCGTCCGCCAGCGATATCTGCCGGGTCTCCTCGGCCATCGGGGCCGCCACGGGGACCGGCTCGGGCTCGGGCGCGTTGACGACGGCCGTGAGCATCGCCCGCGCCCGGTCGTCGTCGAGCCGCAGCGCCGGGTCCTTGACCAGCAGGCCGTAGATGACCTCGGTCAGCGGGCCGGCGTTCTTCGGCGGGTCCACGGGCTCGGTCATCACCGCGGTGAGGGTGGCGAGCGCGGACCCCTTGTCGTACGGGGGCACTCCCTCGACGGCGGCGTACAGCAGACCGCCGAGCGACCACATGTCGGCGGGCGGGCCGGGCTTGTAACCGCGGGCGCGCTCCGGCGAGATGTAGGAGGGGGCGCCGACGAGCATGCCGGTGGAGGTGACGGAGGGGTCGCCCTCGACCTGTGCGATGCCGAAGTCGGTGAGGACCACGCGGCCGCTGGCGGCTATGAGCACGTTGGACGGCTTGACGTCCCGGTGCAGGATGCCCTGGCCGTGCGCGGCGCGCAGGACGTCGAGCACCGCGAGGCCGACCTCGGCCGCGCGGTGCGGGGTGAGGGGGCCGTTCTCCCGTACGAACTCGGCCAGCGAGGGGCCCTCGATGAGCTCCATGACGATCCAGGGCCGGCCGTCCTCGTCGACGACGTCGTAGACGGTGACGGCGCCCCCGCTCCGGATCCGGGCAATGGCCTTGGCCTCGCGGAGGGTACGGGTGATGAGGCGGCGCTTCTCGTCCTCGTCGACCCCGGTGCTGAAGCGGAGCTCCTTGACGGCGACGGTCCGGCCCAGGGTCTCGTCCTGGGCACGCCAGACCGTCCCCATCCCGCCCTTGCCGAGCACGGCCCCCAGCCGGTACCGCCCGGCCAGCAACCGTCCCTTGTCCTGGCCGTCCCCGGCCGCCTTCGCCGCGGCGGCCTTGACGGCGGCCGCCATGGCATCGGCCTTCTCGACGACAGGATTGACCGCAGGCGTCGCGGCCTTCTCGCCCTCAACGGCGTCGGCCCCCGGCTTCGCCGCAGGCACACCGTCCTTCCGCAACTCCGGCTTCACAGCCGCAGGCTTCGCGTCTTCGGGCTCCGCCACGGGCGCGTCAGCCTTACGCAACCCCGGCTTCACAGCCGCGGGCTTCGCGTCCTCGGGCTCGCCCGACCCGGCCACCGACTTCGGCTCGGCAGGCGCGGCATCAGCAGGCTTCGCATCCACCGACTTCGCCGCAGGCGCAGCAGCCTTGCCCAACCCCGGCTTCACAGCCGCAGGCTTCACGTCTTCGGGCTCGCCCGCCCCGGCTTCAGCGGCGGCAGCCGCAGGCTTGGCGCCAGCAGACTTCGCCACAGGCGCAGCAGCCTTGCCCAACCCCGGCTTTGCAGCCGCAGGCTTCACGTCCTCGGGCTCGCCCGCCCCGGCTTCAGCGGCGGCAGCCGCAGGCTTGGCGCCAGCAGACTTCGCCACAGGCGCAGCAGCCTTGCCCAACCCCGGCTTTG
>NZ_JBVIFS010000001.1:0-114806 GCF_055571215.1 Streptomyces sp. NPDC030995 | reverse complement strand
TTGCAGCCGCAGGCTTCACGTCCTCGGGCTCGCCCGACCCGGCCCCGGCGGCGGCAGCCGCAGGCTTGGCCGGCCCAGGCTCCGCAGCCGCGGCCGCGGGCTTCGCGTCCCCGGGCTTCGCCGCAGGCGCAGCGGCAGCGGCCCCGGCCCCGGTGGCCGAAACCGAACCCTCATCGTCAAGCTTCGCCGCAGGCGTCCCGGCAGGCGTCCCGTGCTCCGGCTTCGACATGCGTCCCCTCTGCAATCCTGCCGCTGCTCCGCCTGCCCCAGCGGCTGAGCGACCCGGCGGCCGGGGCCCGCGGTAACCCACCCCGGCAGAACCCCCATTGTTCCTCACTCCGCAACGGACGGGCCCCCCGGGTCCGCGGTTCCCCCTTCCGCATCCCGGAGTTACAACGGAACGATGTCGGGCGCCCCCAACCGCGCCGCGTCCGCCGTCTGGTCGTCCGGCTGACGCTGTGATTCCCGCTCCGCCTGGACCCTCTTGTCGTAGTGCTCCACTTCCTTCTCGATCTGCTGCTCGTCCCAGCCCAGCACCGGCGCCATCAACTCGGCGCACTCCCGCGCCGACCGCGTCCCCCGGTCGAAGGTCTCGATCGAGATCCGGGTCCGCCGCGTCAGGACGTCGTCGAGGTGCCGCGCCCCCTCGTGCGAGGCCGCGTACACGATCTCCGCCCGCAGATAGTCCTCCGCCCCCGTCACCGGCCGCCGCAGTCCCGGATCGGCGGCCATCAGGTCCAGCAGTTCCTCCGTCAGCGACCCGAAGCGGTTCAACAGGTGTTCCACCCGCACCACATGAAGCCCCGTCCGGGCCGCGATCCGCGCCCGCCCGTTCCACAGGGCCCGGTACCCCTCCGCCCCCACCAGCGGCACGTCCTCCGTCACGCACTCCGCCACCCGCTGGTCCAGCCCGTGCACCGCCTCGTCGACCGCGTCCTTCGCCATGACCCGGTACGTCGTGTACTTGCCGCCCGCCACCACCACCAGCCCGGGCACCGGGTGAGCCACCGTGTGTTCGCGCGACAGCTTGCTCGTCGCGTCCGACTCCCCGGCCAGCAGCGGCCGCAGGCCCGCGTACACGCCCTGTACGTCATCGCGCGTCAGCGGCACGGCCAGCACCGAGTTCACGTGCTCCAGCAGGTAGTCGATGTCCGCGCTCGACGCCGCCGGGTGCGCCTTGTCCAGGTCCCAGTCGGTGTCCGTGGTCCCCACGATCCAGTGGCGCCCCCACGGGATGACGAACAGCACCGACTTCTCGGTCCGCAGGATCAGCCCGGTGCTCGAATGGATCCGGTCCTTCGGCACGACCAGGTGGATGCCCTTCGAGGCCCGCACGTGGAACTGCCCGCGCTCCCCGATCAGCGCCTGGGTGTCGTCCGTCCACACCCCCGTCGCATTGACGATCTGCTTCGCGCGGATCTCGTACTCGACCCCGCCCTCCACGTCCCGCACGCGCGCGCCGACCACCCGTTCGCCCTCGCGCAGGAAGCCGATCACCCTCGCCCGGTTGGCGCAGTGCGCCCCGTACGCCGCGGCCGTGCGCACCAGCGTGGCGACGTACCGCGCGTCGTCCATCTGGGCGTCGTAGTACTGCAGGGCCCCCACCAGCGCGTCCTTGCGCAGCGCCGGCGCCACCCGCAGGGCCCGCTTGCGCGACAGGTGGCGGTGCACCGGCAGGCCGCGCCCGTGGCCGCTGGAGACCGACATCGCGTCGTACAGGGCGACGCCCGAGCCCGCGTACAGCCGCTCCCAGCCCTTGTGCTGCAAGGGGTAGAGGAACGGCACCGGCTTCACCAGGTGCGGGGCGAGCCGCTCCAGCAGCAGGCCGCGCTCCTTCAGCGCCTCCCGTACGAGCGCGAAGTCGAGCATCTCCAGGTACCGCAGGCCGCCGTGGATCAGCTTGCTCGACCGGCTGGAGGTGCCCGAAGCCCAGTCCCGCGCCTCCACCAGGCCGGTCGACAGGCCCCGGGTCACGGCGTCGAGCGCGGTGCCGGCGCCCACCACGCCCGCGCCCACCACCAGCACGTCCAGCTCCCGCTCGGCCATCCGGGTGAGGGCCTCGGCTCGCTGCACCGGCCCCAGTGTCGCTGTCCTCACGGCTGCCTCCCGTTGGTGCGGTTGGGATCCCCGGTGAGATCCCGCTCACATGCCCCGTTTCTCGATTCTGACCGCCCGCACCCACATCAGCCACCGCCTGTGGACAACACAACGGTGATGTTCACCCCAGAATGCGACATATCTTTCATATATACGCCTAGTCTGACATTGCGCCAGCTCCCCTGCCCCCTGGAGGACTTGCGCGGCAGCCCCCTCATCCAGGGAAGGGACGGCACCCCCATGCCCGCAGATCTCGCCGTCATCGGACTCGGCCATCTCGGCCTCCCACTCGCCCAGGCGGCCGTCGCCGCCGGGATCGAGACGGTCGGCTACGACAGCGGTCCGGTCACGGACTCCACCCTCACCGCCGCCGAGATCCGCCGCATGTCGGCGGCCGGCTTCCGGGTCACCACCAACCCCGCCGAACTCGGCCGGGTCCGCACCGCCGTCATCTGCGCCCCCACCCAGCTCGGCGCCGATCGCGCACTGGACCTCTCCGCCGTCGGCGAGGCCGGCCGCGCGCTGGCCGCCCGGCTGCGCCCCCACACCACCGTGATCCTCGAATCCGCCGTCCACCCGGGCGTCACCGAGGACTACCTCCGCCCGATCCTCGAAGCGGGCTCCGGGCTGCGGGCCGGCCGGGACTTCCACCTGGCCTACTCCCCCAGCCGCCTCGACCCGGGCAACCGCACCCACGGCATCTCCAACACCCCCAAGGTGATCGGCGGCCTCACCCCCGCCTGCACGGAGTCCGCGCACGCCTTCTACGCCCGCCTCACCGAGAAGGTGGTCCGCGCCCGCGGCCTGCGCGAGGCCGAGACCGTACAGCTCCTCGAAACGAACTACCGGCACGTCAACATCGCCCTCATGAACGAGATGGCGGTGCTCTGCCACGACCTCGGCGTGGACCTGTGGGACGTCATCCGCTGCGCCGAGACCAAGCCGTACGGATTCCAGGCCTTCCGCCCCGGCCCCGGGGTCGGCGGCCACGGCGTCCCCCTCGACCCCACCTACCTCCCCCACACCACCCGCACCCCCGGCCACCCCCTGCGCATGGTCGGCCTGGCGCAGGAGATCAACAACCGGATGCCGCAGTACGTCATCCAGCGCTCCGCCACCCTGCTCAACGAGCACGGCAAGTCCGCCCGCGGCGCCCGCGTGCTCCTGCTGGGCGTCACGTACAAGCCCGACCTCGCCGACCAGGAGGGCTCCCCGGCCCGCGAGATCGCCAGCCGCCTCCTCGACCTGGGGGCGCTGATCAGCTACCACGACCCGTACATCGCGGGCTGGCGGGTCAGGGACCAGCCGGTCCCCCGTGCCGAATCGTTGTACGAAGCCGCCGCCAACGCCGATCTGACGATCCTGCTCCAGCACCACCGCACGTACGACCTTCAAGGTCTGGCCGTGAAGGCCCAGTTGCTGCTGGACACCCGGGGCGCCAGCCCGGCGGGCGCGGCCCACCGGCTCTGAGCATCGAAAATCCCCCCTGTGAATGTCCGCCGCGGCTGCTAGCCTGCGTCGTCACTTATCTCGCACATACGTCCCCCTGGACAGATGTGCCCCACGCATCCCTGGGGGGGATTTCCCAAATGAGCCAGAACTTCACGCCGCCCGCGCCCGACTCCTTCACCGCGGCCCCCGCTCCGGCCCCGGCCCGCACCGGCAACATCGGCCTCGGCATCGTCGCGGCCGTCGTCGCGGCCCTGGTCGCGGCCGGTGCCTACGGCGGCATCATGAACGCCATCGACCGCGAGATCGGCTACGCCGCGATCGGCGTCGGCCTCCTCGTCGGCCTCGCCGCCGGCAAGGTCGGCGGCCGCAACCCGATCCTGCCCGTGGTCGCCGCCGCGCTCTCCGTCGGCGCCGTCTACCTCGGCCAGGTGTTCTTCATCGCCCTCGCGATCGCCGACTACGGCAAGGTCGGCGTGGGCGAGGTGTTCAGCGAGGTCGGCATCGGCGGCCTGAACGACCTCTGGAAGGAGAGCGTGGACTTCATGTCCTACGTCTTCCTCGGCATCGGCGGCTTCGCCGCCTTCGGTGCGGCCAAGAAGGTCGGCGACTGACGTTCGGCGAGCGAGCCGACGCCGGAGGGCCGGCACCCCGTGCGGGGTGCCGGCCCTCCGGCGTACTGACGTACGGGCGAAGCGGTCAGCGGCTGTGCTGCGAGTCCGCGATCGTGACCTCGACCCGCTGGAACTCCTTGAGCTCGCTGTAGCCGGTGGTGGCCATCGAGCGGCGCAGGGCGCCGAAGATGTTCATCGAGCCGTCCGGGGTGTGCGACGGGCCGGTGAGGATCTCCTCGGTCGTGCCGACCGTGCCGAGGTTCACCTTCTTGCCGCGCGGCACGTCCTCGTGGACGGCCTCCATGCCCCAGTGGTTGCCCTTGCCGGGCGCGTCGGTGGCACGGGCCAGCGGGGAGCCCATCATCACGGCGTCCGCGCCGCAGGCGACGGCCTTCGGGATGTCGCCCGACCAGCCCACGCCGCCGTCGGCGATGACGTGCACGTAGCGGCCGCCGGACTCGTCCATGTAGTCGCGGCGGGCCGCGGCCACGTCCGCGACGGCGGTCGCCATCGGGACCTGGATGCCGAGCACGTTGCGCGTGGTGTGCGCGGCGCCGCCGCCGAAGCCGACCAGGACACCCGCGGCGCCGGTGCGCATCAGGTGCAGGGCCGCCGTGTAGGTGGCGCAGCCGCCCACGATGACCGGGACGTCGAGCTCGTAGATGAACTGCTTGAGGTTCAGCGGCTCGGCGGCGCCGGAGACGTGCTCCGCCGACACGGTGGTGCCGCGGATCACGAAGATGTCCACGCCCGCGTCCACGACCGCCTTGGAGAACTCGGCGGTGCGCTGCGGGGAGAGCGCGGCGGCGGTGACGACGCCCGAGTCGCGCACCTCCTTGATGCGCTGGCGGATCAGGTCCGCCTGGATCGGCGCGGAGTAGATCTCCTGGAGGCGGCGGGTGGCGGCCTCCTCGTCCAGCTCCGTGATCTCGTCGAGCAGCGGCTGCGGGTCCTCGTAGCGGGTCCACAGGCCTTCGAGGTTCAGCACGCCGAGGCCGCCGAGCTCGCCGATGCGGATCGCGGTCTGCGGGGAGACGACCGAGTCCATGGGTGCGGCCAGGAAGGGGAGCTCGAAGCGGTACGCGTCGATCTGCCAGGCGATCGAGACCTCCTTCGGGTCCCGGGTACGCCGGCTCGGGACGATGGCGATGTCGTCGAACGCGTACGCCCTGCGGCCGCGCTTGCCGCGCCCGATCTCGATCTCAGTCACGTGTGGTGGCCTTTCCTCTGGGTCTGCCCGTCCAGTATCCCCGAACCCCGGCGGCCCGCGTTCCGGTGACCGCTGTACGGACGCCGATCCAGCCCCGCCACCACCCAGCCCCGCCACCACCCAGCCCCGCCGGCGTTTGAGGCGCGGGGGTCCGGGGGCGGAGCCCCCGGCAACGGCGAGAGGCGGGCCCGGAAACCCGGACCCGCCTCCTGCGCTAACCGCTGCTACCCCTTACGGGAGTAGTTCGGCGCTTCCACCGTCATCTGGATGTCGTGCGGGTGGCTCTCCTTGAGCCCCGCCGAGGTGATCCGCACGAAGCGGCCCCGGTCCTGCAGCTCCGGCACGGTGCGGCCGCCGACGTAGAACATCGACTGGCGCAGGCCCCCGACGAGCTGGTGCACGACCGCCGAGAGCGGGCCGCGGTACGGCACCTGGCCCTCGATGCCCTCGGGGATGAGCTTGTCGTCGCCGCCCACGCCCTCCTGGAAGTAGCGGTCCTTGGAGAAGGACTTCTGCTCCCCGCGGGACTGCATCGCGCCGAGCGAGCCCATGCCGCGGTAGGACTTGAACTGCTTGCCGTTGATGAAGAGCAGCTCGCCCGGGGACTCCTCGCAGCCCGCGAGCAGCGAGCCGAGCATCACCGTGTCGGCGCCCGCGACCAGGGCCTTCGCGATGTCGCCGGAGTACTGGAGGCCGCCGTCGCCGATGACCGGGACGCCGGCCGCCTTGGCGGCGAGCGAGGCCTCGTAGATCGCGGTGACCTGCGGGACGCCGATGCCGGCGACCACGCGGGTGGTGCAGATGGAGCCGGGGCCGACGCCGACCTTGATGCCGTCACAGCCGGCGTCGATCAGCGCCTGGGCGCCGTCGCGGGTGGCGACGTTGCCGCCGATGACGTCCACGCCGGAGTTCGACTTGATCTTCGCGACCATGTCGCCGACCAGGCGGGAGTGACCGTGGGCGGTGTCGACGACGATGAAGTCGGCGCCCGCCTCGATCAGGGCCTGGGCGCGGTCGTACGCGTCACCGGCGACGCCGACGGCGGCACCGACGAGCAGCCGGCCGTCCTTGTCCTTGGCGGCGTTCGGGTACTTCTCGGCCTTGACGAAGTCCTTGACCGTGATGAGGCCCTTGAGGATGCCCGCGTCGTCGACCAGCGGCAGCTTTTCGATCTTGTGGCGGCGCAGCAGCTCCATGGCGTCCACGCCGGAGATGCCGACCTTGCCGGTGACCAGCGGCATCGGGGTCATGACCTCGCGCACCTGGCGGCTGCGGTCCGACTCGAAGGCCATGTCGCGGTTGGTGACGATGCCCAGGAGCTTGCCCGCCTGGTCCGTCACCGGGACGCCGGAGATGCGGAACTTCGCGCAGAGCTGGTCGGCCTCGCGCAGGGTCGCGTCCGGGTGCACCGTGATCGGGTCGGTGACCATGCCGGACTCGGAGCGCTTGACCAGGTCGACCTGGTTGGCCTGGTCGGCGATGGAGAGGTTGCGGTGCAGTACGCCGACGCCGCCCTGGCGGGCCATCGCGATGGCCATGCGGGCCTCGGTGACCTTGTCCATGGCGGCGGACAGCAGCGGAACGTTCACGCGCACGTTGCGCGAGATGAGGGAAGAGGTGTCGATCGCATCAGGCGACATGTCCGACGCGCCCGGCAGCAGCAGCACGTCGTCGTAGGTCAGTCCGAGCGTGGCGAATTTGTCGGGCACTCCGTCGGCGGTCATGACACCTTCCCAAATGGTCTTGCTCAGCGCGGATGTCCATGCTAACGGGATACCGACGCGTCTCATTCCACGACCAAGGTCAACCACAAGATTCGTAGCTTCCTACGGCGATGGCGGCGGGGATCACTCCGGTTGTCGCCGCGAGGATTCCTACTGCTCGGCGAGCGCGCGCAGCCTGCTGAGCGCCCGGTGCTGGGCCACCCGCACGGCTCCGGGGGACATCCCGAGCATCTGCCCGGTCTCCTCCGCGGTCAGCCCGACAGCCACCCGCAGGACGAGCAGCTCGCGCTGGTTCTCCGGCAGGTTCGCCAGCAGCTTCTTGGCCCAGGCGGCGTCACTGCTGAGCAGCGCCCGTTCCTCGGGGCCCAGCGAGTCGTCGGGCCGTTCCGGCATCTCGTCGGACGGCACGGCCGTGCTGCCCGGATGCCGCATGGCGGCCCGCTGCAGGTCGGCGACCTTGTGCGCGGCGATGGCGAAGACGAAGGCCTCGAAGGGCCGCCCGGTGTCCCGGTAGCGCGGCAGCGCCATCAGGACGGCGACGCAGACTTCCTGCGCCAGGTCCTCCACGAAGTGACGAGCATCACCCGGAAGCCGCGACAGCCGGGTGCGGCAATAGCGGATCGCGAGGGGGTGCACGAAGGCGAGCAGGTCGTGCGTGGCCTGCTCGTCGCCCTCCACCGCCCGGCGTACGAGCGCGCTGACACCCCCGGCACTGCCGCCTTTGGCGGCGCCGGTCGGGCCTGTGGCCGCGGGGGACCCCTGGGCCTCGTCGTCGCGCATCAATCCATGGTGCCTTGGCGCGGGAGCATCCGCGGCACCGTGGTCCTTGTTGTGCATCGAAGCGTTATGAGCGGGTGCGCCGGAACCCATCATCTGCACCCTCCCCTCCCGCTCGGCCGAATAGTCCCCGAGAGACTCCACACCCTCAAGGATGCGGCATCGCGCACGAAGCGAGACGTCCCCCGGATTGTGCCCCGCCAACCCCCGGGTGCGCACCGGGTACGGCGGGACAGGGCTACACCGAAAACGAGGGCGGCGCGCCGCCCCGTCCGCCGCCGGCGGACGGGACCGCTCTCGACGGTCCGCTGTGGGCGGCGGACCGGGCCGGGCCCGGCCGCGACCCGGAGGTCAGCGGACCAGACCCCAGCGGAAGCCGAGCGCCACCGCGTGTGCGCGGTCCGAGGCGCCGAGCTTCTTGAACAGCCGGCGGGCGTGCGTCTTGACCGTGTCCTCGGAGAGGAAGAGCTCGCGCCCGATCTCCGCGTTGGACCGGCCGTGACTCATGCCCTCCAGGACCTGGATCTCGCGCGCGGTGAGGGTGGGCGCGGCGCCCATCTCGGCCGAGCGGAGCCGGCGCGGGGCCAGCCGCCAGGTCGGGTCGGCGAGTGCCTGGGTGACCGTGGCCCGCAGTTCGGCGCGCGAGGCGTCCTTGTGCAGATAGCCCCGGGCGCCGGCCGCGACCGCGAGGGCCACGCCGTCCAGGTCCTCGGCGACCGTCAGCATGATGATGCGGGCACCGGGGTCGGCCGAGAGCAGTCGACGGACCGTCTCCACACCGCCCAGCCCGGGCATCCGTACATCCATCAGAATCAGGTCGGAGCGGTCGGCACCCCAGCGGCGGAGGACTTCCTCGCCGTTGGCAGCCGTCGTCACACGCTCGACGCCGGGCACGGTGGCAACCGCGCGACGGAGCGCCTCTCGGGCAAGCGGGGAGTCGTCGCAGACGAGGACGGATGTCATGACCGCCCTCCGCAGCTGCTGATGCGCGTCACCTTGAGCCTCCAGGCTGGTACGTATCGTCACCTGTGCGGTCGATGCCCCCGGACACCTGTCCGAGAACTTATTGGTTCAACCGCCTTCGCACTCTCAACGATGGTCACTCGAAAGAGTTACGGGTCGGACGGACACCTTCGGCACTCTACGTGAGGAAGCGAACACGACGTCGGCGCCACAAGCCAGCTGTCCTTCATCTGGAGCTATGCCCTATTTGGCGGCTTTCCTTCCCTTTGGCGCATGTCTGAGGCTAGATTCCCAATGAGTCATATTTACATCTACTACGACAGTAGGTGTGGAGACATGGACCGTATCCGCCTCAGTACCGGCACCAAGAGGACTCCCCATGGCAGATTTCTCCCGCCTCCCCGGACCGAACGCCGACCTGTGGGACTGGCAGCTGCTGGCTGCCTGCCGCGGGGTCGACAGCTCCCTCTTCTTCCACCCGGAAGGCGAGCGGGGCGCGGCCAGGAGCGCGCGCGAGGCCTCGGCTAAAGAGGTCTGCATGCGATGCCCGGTGCGCGCGGAATGCGCCGCGCACGCACTCGCCGTCCGCGAGCCCTACGGGGTGTGGGGCGGCCTCACCGAGGACGAGCGCGAGGAACTGATGGGCCGCGCCCGGCATCGCCTGATCCCCGCGTCGAGTGCGATCGGACCGATCGCGCCGCACTGAGAGCTGTAGAAACGTCTGAAGGAACGTTTCTTCGAATCGACCGCAATCACCTGCACGCTCGGGCGTGTCGCCACCCGGCCCGGGATTTCACGCGTTCGGCCGTACGTAGCCCGTACGTGCGGCCGGCGCGCGGCCCGGGACGAGGTGTCGGCGCACCCGCCGCGTGCCGTCGGCGCACCCCGCCGCGTGCGGTCAGCGCCTGGCGGCCCGCTCCAGCTCGGCCAGGGTCGCGGCCACGGCCGGCACCCGGGCCAGGTCGGGCAGGGTCAGCGCCACGACCTCCCGCTCGACGGCGGGTTCCACGGCCACCGTGCTCACGCCCTTGGCCCGTACGGACTCCACCGCGAGCTCCGGCAGCACCGCGACGCCCAGCCCCGCGCCGACCAGGCCGACCACCGCCGGGTAGTCGTCGGTGGCGAAGTCGATGCGCGGGGTGAAGCCCGCGCCCTCGCACACCTCCACCAGATGGCGGCGGCAGCGCGGACAGCCCGCGATCCAGGGCTCGTCGGCCAGCTCCGCCATGCCCACGCGTTCGGCCCCGGCCAGCCGGTGACCCTCGGGGACCAGCCCCACGAGCCGGTCGGTCAGCAGCGGCCGCACCACGAGGTCGTCCCACTCCGCCGCGGAGCCGGCCGCCCCGCCGTAGCGGAAGGCCAGCGCCAGGTCGCAGTCGCCCTCGCGCAGCATCTCCACCGAGCGCGGCGGCTCCGCCTCGACCAGCGAGATGCGCGTCCCCGGATGCTCGGCGCGCATCGCCGCGAGCGCGGTGGGCACCAGCGTGGAGCTGCCGCTGGGGAAGGACACGAGCCGGACCCGGCCGGCGCGCAGCCCGGCGATGGCGGCGACCTCCTCCTCGGCCGCCGTCAGCCCGGCCAGGATCCCCGCGGCATGCCGGACCAGGGCCTCGCCGGCCTGGGTCAGCCGCATCTCGCGGCCGGTGCGGATGAGCAGCGGGGTTCCGGCCGATTGTTCGAGTGCCTTCATCTGCTGGGAGACGGCGGGCTGGGTGCAGCCGAGCTCTCGTGCGGCGGCTGAGAAGGATCCGGTCCCGGCGACAGCGCGCAGTACCCGGAGATGACGTGCCTCAATCACCCTTCGAGCATAAGGCCTACTTTGATTGTCGCGCGAATGTCTTCGTAACACTTTGGGTCGGAAAGCCCCTACCGTGGTCCTTATGGGCACCATGCATGTGATTTCCGTGAACCTCGGCCGCGCCACGGCCGTCGACTACACGGACGCGGAGGACGGGATGACGGGCATCGGCAAGCGCCCGGTCCCCGGCCCGGTCCGCGTCCTCGCCCCCGGGCTCAAGGCCACCGGCCTCGGCAGCGGCCTGGAGGGCGACGCCGTCTGCGACCGCCGCTTCCACGGCGGCGACCACCAGGCCGTCTACGCGTACGCCCGCGAGGACCTGGACCGGTGGGAGCGCGAGCTGGGCCGCGAGCTGCCCGGCGGGATCTTCGGCGAGAACTTCACCACCTCCGGCATCGACCTGAGCACCGCGCGGCTCGGCGACCGCTGGCGGGTCGGCGCGGACCTCGTCCTCGAAGTGGCCTCGGCCCGCATCCCGTGCCGCACCTTCCAGGGGGCCCTGGGCGAGGACGGCTGGGTCAAGCGGTTCACCCAGGAGGGCCGGCCGGGCGCGTACCTGCGGGTGATCCGGGAGGGCTCGGTCTCGGCCGGCGACCCCATCGAGATCATCCACCGGCCCGACCACGAGGTGACGGTGGCGTTCTGGTTCCGCGCCTTCACCACCGAGCGCTCGCTGCTGCCGCGCACCCTGGCGGCGGGTGCGGCGATGCGGCCGGAGGCCCACGAGCACGTGCACCAGTACATGGAGAAGTACGGGGCCGAGGCCGGGGCGAAGTAAGGCCGTTACCTCACTCGTCTAGGTTGCGCCTATGACGACTGCGTTGATTACGGGATCCACGGCGGGCATCGGCGCCGCCTTCGCCCGGCGGCTGGCCGCCCAGGGGCACAACCTGGTGCTGGTGGCGCGCGACACCAAGCGACTCGGCGAGCAGGCCACCGAGCTGCACGACCGGCACGGCATCGAGGCCGAGGTGCTGGCCGCCGACCTCTCCACGGAGGAGGGCATCGCGGCTGTCGAGCAGCGCCTCGACGACCGTACGCACCCCGTCGACCTGCTGGTCAACAACGCGGGCTTCGGCAACAAGGGCCGCTACCTCGAAGTCTCCATGGCCGACGAGCTGACCATGCTGAAGGTGCACATCGAGGCGGTCCTGCGGCTGACTTCGGCGGCCACGGCATCGATGCGCTCGCGCGGTCGCGGCGGCGTGATCAACGTGGCTTCGGTGGCCGCCTTCGTACCCCGCGGTACGTACGGGGCGAGCAAGGCCTGGGTCGTGCAGTTCACCCAGGGCGCGGCGCGGGACCTGTCCGGGTCCGGGGTGCGGCTGATGGCGCTGTGCCCCGGCTTCGTGCGGACGGAGTTCCACCAGCGCGCCGGCATGGGCACGGACAACATCCCCGGCTGGCTGTGGCTGGACGCCGACAAGCTGGTGGCCGCGGCCCTGGCCGATCTGGCGCGGGGGAAGACGGTGTCGGTCCCGGACCCGCGGTACAAGGCGCTGATGGGCGTGGTGAAGCTGACGCCGCGCGGGCTGCTGGGCGGGGTGTCCTCGCGTACGGGCCGCAAGTACGGGCCGCAGTAACCCGTCGGTACGACCAGCCGAACGGGCGAAATCTCCCTAAACTGGACATGTCCATCCAGCCCGGGAGACCGCCATGACATTCGTACAGATAATCGATTACAAGACCAGCCGGCAGGACGACCTCAACCAGCTGCTCGACCGGTACGTCTCGCAGAGCCAGGGCAAGCGCACCGTCACCCACAGCATCGTGGGCAAGGACCGCGAGAACGAGAACCACTTCGTGGACGTGGTCGAATTCCCCTCGTACGAAGAGGCCATGAAGAACTCTCACCTCCCTGAGACGGACAAGATGTTCCAGGAGATGGTGGCCCTCTGTGACGGGATGCCCAGCTTCACCAACCTGGACGTGGTCCGCGACGAGAACCTCAACAAGATGCTCGTGGACCGAATGTTCGACGAGTTGGCCGTCACCGGGGACCGCGCCATCGCCGAGGAGATCTTCTCCTCCGACTACGTCGACCACGACATCTTCAAAGCCGACCCCGACGCCCAGGGGATCGACGGCCTGATGGCGGACCTGAACATGTGGCGGTCCGCTTTCGAGATGTCCTTCACCAAGGACCAGCAAATCGCCGAAGGCGACTTCGTCACCACCCTGTGGACCTGGAACGCGACGCACACGGGTGAGTTCATGGGCCTCGCGCCGACCGGCAAGAAGGTCAGCGCGACCGGCTCGACGACCTTCCGCTGCAAGGACGGCATGATCGCCGAGACCTGGTGGCACTACGACATCATGGGCATGATGCGGCAGCTGGGGATGGACCCGATGAAGTCGATGGGTTCATGAGCCCCCGACCCTGAACCGGGGCAACGGGAAGGCCCCCGCCCCGCCGTACGAAACGGCGGGACGGGGGCCTCTCGTGTACCAGCGACAGCGTCAGTGGCTGTGGCCGTGACCGTGGCCGTGACCGGCGTCGCCCTCGTCCTCCGCCGGCTTCTCGACGACCAGGGTCTCGGTCGTGAGCAGCAGCGAGGCGATGGAAGCGGCGTTCTCCAGCGCGGAACGGGTGACCTTCACCGGGTCGATGACGCCGGCCTTGACCAGGTCGCCGTACTCGCCGGTGGCGGCGTTGAAGCCCTGGCCCTTGTCGAGCTCGGCGACCTTCGAGGTGATGACGTAACCCTCGAGACCGGCGTTCTCGGCGATCCAGCGCAGCGGCTCGACGGCGGCGCGGCGCACGACCGCGACACCGGTGGCCTCGTCGCCCGACAGGCCGAGGTTGCCCTCGAGGACCTTGACGGCGTGGACGAGAGCGGAGCCACCGCCGGAGACGATGCCCTCCTCGACCGCGGCGCGGGTCGCCGAGATGGCGTCCTCGAGACGGTGCTTCTTCTCCTTGAGCTCCACCTCGGTGGCGGCGCCGACCTTGATGACGCAGACGCCGCCGGCGAGCTTCGCCAGCCGCTCCTGCAGCTTCTCGCGGTCCCAGTCCGAGTCGGTGGACTCGATCTCGGCCTTGATCTGGTTGACGCGACCGACGACGTCCTCGTGGCTGCCGCCACCGTCGACGATGACCGTGTCGTCCTTGGTGATCGTGACGCGGCGGGCGGAGCCCAGTACGTCCAGACCGGCCTGGTCGAGCTTGAGGCCGACCTCCTCGGCGATGACGGTGGCACCGGTGAGGGTGGCCATGTCCTGCAGCATCGCCTTGCGGCGGTCACCGAAGCCCGGGGCCTTGACGGCGACCGCGTTGAAGGTGCCGCGGATCTTGTTGACGACGAGGGTGGAGAGCGCCTCGCCCTCCACGTCCTCGGCGATGATCAGCAGCGGCTTCGAGGCGCCGGCCTGGATGACCTTCTCGAGCAGCGGCAGGAGGTCCTGGATGGAGGAGATCTTGCCCTGGTTGATCAGGATGTACGGGTCGTCGAGGACGGCCTCCATACGCTCCTGGTCGGAGACCATGTACGGGGAGAGGTAGCCCTTGTCGAAGGCCATGCCCTCGGTGAACTCCAGCTCCAGGCCGAAGGCGTTGGACTCCTCGACGGTGATGACACCGTCCTTGCCGACCTTGTCCATCGCCTCGGCGATGAGCTCGCCGACCTGCGAGTCCTGCGCGGAGAGCGCGGCCACGGCGGCGATGTCGGACTTGTCCTCGATCGGGCGGGCGGTCGCGAGGAGCTCCTCGGACACGGCCTTGACCGCGGCGTCGATGCCCTTCTTCAGGGCGGCCGGGGACGCGCCCGCGGCGACGTTGCGCAGACCCTCGCGGACCAGCGCCTGGGCCAGCACGGTGGCGGTGGTGGTGCCGTCACCCGCGATGTCGTTGGTCTTGGTCGCCACCTCCTTCACGAGCTGCGCGCCCAGGTTCTCGTACGGGTCGTCCAGCTCGACCTCGCGAGCGATGGTGACACCGTCGTTGGTGATGGTGGGGGCGCCGAACTTCTTGTCGATGACGACGTTGCGGCCCTTGGGGCCGATCGTCACCTTCACCGTGTCGGCAAGCTTGTTGACGCCGCGCTCGAGGGCGCGACGGGCGTCCTCGTCGAACTTCAGGATCTTCGCCATGGGAGCGGTTCAGCCCTCTCGAAAACTCGGGTTTAACGAACTGCGCCCCTCGCCGCCCGGCAATCAGCGGGGTGACCAGGGGCGCAGCTCAAAGCAGTACTGATGAAGAGAATTACTTCTCGACGATCGCGAGCACGTCGCGAGCCGAGAGGACGAGGTACTCCTCGCCGCTGTACTTCACTTCGGTGCCGCCGTACTTGCTGTAGAGCACGATGTCGCCGACGTTGACGTCCAGCGGGAGACGCTGGCCGTCTTCGAAGCGACCCGGGCCCACCGCGAGGACGACGCCCTCCTGGGGCTTCTCCTTCGCGGTGTCCGGGATGACCAGGCCGGAGGCCGTGGTCTGCTCGGCGTCGAGCGGCTGGACCACAATGCGGTCCTCAAGCGGCTTGATGGCAACCTTGGAGCTGGCGGTCGTCACGATCCGACCTCCCCCTTCGGAGATCCGGGGTTAACTGTCTGAGGTGGCGACCAGGTCGATCCGTCGTCGCGGGTGCCGGATCTGCCTGTCGCTGTGTTGGCACTCACCGGGGGTGAGTGCCAGGTGCGACACTATTCCGGCGATTAGCACTCGGTCAAGCGGAGTGCCAATTCCCGAGCCCTGGGCGTTGCGCGGAGAAGGCCCTGAACCCCGAAAACACGGGCGTACGGACGTTCGGGATCACTGCTCCCCCTCCCATGACCAGGGCAAACCCAGGCGCACCCGGGCCGGAGCGACCCCCTCCGGTCCCGCGGCTGCTTCGTGCGCCGATATGTGAGGCTTGTGCCGTGCGCATCCTCGTGGTCGAAGACGAAGAAGGCCTCGCCGAGTCCCTACGGCGCGGCCTGTCCGGCGACGGGCACCTCGTCGAGGTCGCGCACGACGGCCACCACGGCCTGGACCTCGCCCTCGCCGGCGGCCCGTACGACGTCGTCCTCCTCGACCTGATGCTCCCGGGCATCAGCGGCTTCGAGATCTGCACCCGCATGCGCGCCCACGGCGACACCACCCCGGTCCTGATGCTCACCGCCCGCGACGGGGAGTACGACGAGGCCGAGGGCCTGGACTCCGGCGCCGACGACTACCTCACCAAGCCGTTCTCCTTCGTGGTCCTGGCCGCCCGCATCCGGGCGCTGGCCCGGCGCGCCGGCGCCGCCGACCGCGGCACCCTCCGGGCCGGCGACCTCTCCCTGGACCCGCAGGGCCGGCGCTGCCGCCGCGGCGACCGGGACATCGAGCTCACCGCCCGCGAACTGGGCGTCCTCGCCTGCCTGATGGAGCAGCCCGGCCGGGCCGTCGCCAAGCAGGACATCCTGGACGAGGTCTGGGACACCCCGCACGGCATCGACCCGAACATCGTCGAGGTGTACGTCTCCTCGCTGCGCAAGAAGATCGACGCGCCCTTCGGCCGCCGCTCGATCCTCACCGTCCACGGGACGGGCTACCGGCTGGCCCCCGACGGTGGCTGACCGCCCCGGGTCCGGTCCGGGACGCCGGCCGCCCGGCCTGATCCGCATGACGGGCCCCAGGGGCACCGTCCGCGCGCGCACCGCGGCGGCCGCCGCCCTCGCCATGGCCGCCGTCCTCGCCACCGGCGGGCTGTGGCTGCACGCCCTGCTGCGGGCCAACCTGCTCGACAACACCACCGACCGCACCGAGCTCGCCGCCCGCAAGGTCGCCGCCCAGCTCGACAACCGGACCCTGCCGCCCGACGGACGGCTGCCCGCGCCCGAGAACGGCGTGGACCTGGTCCTCGTACGGGACGCGGACGGCCGGACGGTGGCCACGACCGGCGACCCGGGGCACACCCCCGCCCGGGGGGACGAGCTGCGGCTCCTCCCCACGCCCGGGGAGGACTCCCGCTCGGCCGTGCTCCCGCCGACGCACCCCGGCGCGGCACGGCGCGCGGTGGTCGTGGTCGCCGCGCCCGGGGCGCACACCGTGTACGCGATGACCGTGCTCGGCGACGTCGACGGCGCGACCCGGGCCGTCGCGATCGGGCTGCTGGCCGGCGCGCCCCCGCTGATCGGCTTCGCGGCGGCCCTGGCCTGGTGGGTGACCGGCCATGCGCTGCGTCCGGTGAGCGCGATCCGGACCGAGCTGGCGGCGGTCACCGCGAGCGAGCTGGACCGGCGGGTGCCCGACCCGGGCGGGGCCGACGAGATCGCGCAACTGGCCCGGACCGTCAACGACACCCTTGACCGGCTGGAGCGCTCCGACGCCCGGCAGCGGCAGTTCACCGCGGACGCCTCGCACGAGCTGCGCAATCCGCTGGCCGCCGTCCGGTCCCGGCTGGAGGTGGCGCTGGCCATGGACCGCCCCGACCGGGAGTCGGTCGCGGCCGCGCTGGCCGATACCGAGCGGCTCCAGCGGATCGCGGCGGACCTGCTCCTGCTGGCCCGCCTCGACGGCGGTCCGGCGCCCCGGACCGAGCCCGTGGACCTGGCCCTGCTGGCCGCGGAGGACGTGGCGCGCCGGGGCGGGTCCCGGGTGACCGTACGGCTGGACGCGCGGGCGCCCGTACCGGCGGCGGGGGATCCGGCTCGGCTGGAGCGGGCGCTGGCCAACCTGGTGGACAACGCGCTGCGCCATGCCCGTACGGAGGTCGTCGTACGGGCGGACACGCGGGACGGCCGGCCGGTGCTGGAGGTCACGGACGACGGCCCGGGCATCCCGGAGGCGGACCGGGACCGGGTGTTCGAGCGGTTCGTACGGCTGGACGCGGACCGGGGCCGGGCCAGCGGCGGCACGGGGCTGGGCCTGGCCATCGCCCGGGAGATCGCGCGGGCGCACGGGGGCGACGTACGCGCGCTGGCGGCGCCCGCCGGGGGCGCGCGGCTGGTGCTGCGGATCCGGTAGGGCTCCTTCAGGACAGGGCCACGGCAGGGCTAGGACAGGGCCAGGACAGGGCCACGACCCTCAGGATTCCTTCAGCGCGGCTACCTCACCATCGACAGGCATGAGCGCGCACCGGAGGAAGACGACGACCCGACCACGCCGCCCGTCCCACCGGCTGTCCCGACGGCGGCGCCTCGCCCGCACCCTGCTGGTCACGAGCTGCGCGCTGCTGGTCCTGGCGGGCGGCGGCGCCTGGTACCTGTACCACGACCTCGCCTCCAGCATCGGCAGCTCGAAGGCCCTCGACGGCGCCGAGAAGTCGAAGTTCGGCGACACCAACATCCTGCTGATGGGCCTGGACAGCCGCCGTGACCAGAACGGCGAGGAGCTGCCGGAGGAGGTCCTCGACAAGCTGCACGCCGGCAGTTCGGACATCGGCGGCTACAACGCGAACACCCTGATCCTGCTGCACGTGCCCGGGGACGGCCGCCAGGCGAAGGCCTTCTCCGTCCCGCGCGACGACTACGTCAACATTCCCGGCCAGGGCAAGGACAAGATCAAGAAGGCGTACGGGCTCGCGAAGGAGAAGAAGCAGGAGCAGCTCGCCGCGCAGGGGGTCAAGGACCGCCGGCAGCTGGAACGGGACGGCCGGGAGGCGGGGCGCAAGGCCCAGATCGAGACGGTGCGGAACTTCCTGGGAGTCCCGATCGATCACTTCGCCGAGCTGAACCTGGCCGGTTTCTACCACCTCGCCGACGCGCTGGGCGGCGTACCGGTGTGTTTGAACAAGGCGGTGAAGGACAAGTATTCGGGAGCCGATTTCCCGGCGGGCCCGCAGACGCTCGACGGTCAGCAGTCGCTCGCCTTCGTCCGCCAGCGGCACGGCCTGGACATGGGCGACCTGGACCGGACGAAGCGGCAGCAGGCCTTCCTCGCGGGCGCGACGAAGAAGCTGAACTCGGCCGGGACCTTCACCGACCCGGTGAAGCTGGTCAAACTGATAGAGGCCGCGAAGAAGGACGTGGTGACGGACGAGGGCTGGGATCTGCTGGCGTTCGTGAAGCAGGCGAAGAACCTGTCCGGCGGCAAAGTGCAATTCACGACACTCCCCATCGAGGGCTTCGGAAGGAACCATGGGGAGGACATCAACGTCGTAGACGATATGAAGATAAAGCGCCTGATAGCCGAGCAGATCGGACCCAAGGCCTCCGCAAGCCCGAGCGCACCGGCCGACTCGTCGGGCTCGACGGGCTCCTCGGGTGCGTCGGGTGCGTCGGGTGCGTCTTCCGGCGGGGCCGGCTCATCGGGTGCATCCGGCTCGTCCGGGCCGGCGTCGGGCGCGCCTGCCGCCTCACCCCCGCCGCCTGCCTCGTCCTCCGCCCCCAAGGACGGTGGCGGCATCCCGTGCGTGGACTGAAACCCCTGACGGCGGCGGGCGCGCGCCGCCGCACCGAGGCGCTGCTCCTGGTCTTCGTCATCGCCATCGCCGTTTTCGGCCACGCCTCGGCGAGCCTCGCCATGAACGACCGGCTGCCGCCGAACCTCGCCGGCTTCACGGTCAGCATGACCCTGCTGTCGCTGGTCGGGCACCTGGGCGTGCGCCGCTTCGCGGCCTACGCGGATCCGCTGATCTTCCCGCTCGCCATGCTGCTGACCGGGCTCGGGCTGGTACTGCTGCACCGGCTCGACCAGGGCTACATCGAGCGCTACAACTCGGACGCGAACGCCCCCGGACAGCTGATGTGGACGGTGGTCGGGGTCGCCGCCTGCATCCTGGTGCTGGCGCTGCTGCGCGACCACCGGCTGCTGCAACGGTTCATCTACATCACGATGGCCGTCGCGCTGGTGCTGCTGATCGCACCGGCCTTCTTCGGCGCGGACACCTACGGCGCGAAGCGCTGGATCAAACTCTTCGGCTTCTCGCTCCAGCCCGGCGAGTTCGTGAAGATCATGATCGCGATCTTCTTCGCCGGGTACCTGGTCATCCACCGGGACTCGCTGGCACTGACGGGCCGCAAGTTCATGGGCATGCGCCTGCCCCCGATGCGCCAGCTCGGCCCGATCATCACCGTGTGGATCGTCTCGATGCTGGTGCTGGTCTTCGAACGCGACCTCGGCACCTCGCTGATCTTCTTCGGTGTTTTCGTGGTGATGCTGTACGTGGCCACCGAGCGCACCAGCTGGATCGTGTGCGGCGTGCTCATGGCCTCGGTGGGCGCCTTCGTGGTCGGCTCGACGGAACCGCACGTCAAGGCGCGCGTGGCGGCGTGGCTCAACCCGCTGTCGTACTACTGGGAGGTGCGGCCCCCCGGGGTCACCTCGGACCAGTCGGCGCAGGCCCTGTTCAGCTTCGGCACGGGCGGCATCTCGGGCACCGGCCTCGGCCTGGGCCACCCCGAACTGATCGCGTTCGCCGGGCGCAGCGACTTCATCCTGACCACGGTGGGCGAGGAACTCGGCCTGGCCGGGGTCATGGCCGTCCTGCTCCTGTACGCGCTCCTGGTGCAGCGGGGCCTGCGCATGGCACTCGGCGCGCGCGACCCCTTCGGCAAACTGCTGGCGGTGGGCCTGGCCTCGGCGCTGGCCCTGCAGGTCTTCGTGGTCGCGGGCGGCGTCACGGGCCTGATCCCCCTGACGGGCAAGGCCCTCCCCTTCCTGGCGAAGGGCGGCTCGTCCCTCCTGGCCAACTGGGTCATGATCGCCCTCCTCCTCCGCATCAGCGACAGCGCGGAACGCCAACGCGAGGCGGACGCCCACGGCCCGGCGGAAACTACGATCACGCCGATGGTGGGGGCGGGGGCGGGGGCGGGGCTTCGGTAGGCGGGAGCCTCGCGGGCGGGATCAGAGATCTGTATGGGGGTTTCCCGTCAGTCTCATCGTCTCTCCGTGTCGGGCCGGTCCCTCAAGGGCGCTCCCTACGGTCGCGTCGCTTCGCGATGGCCTTCGGCCACCCTTGACCGACCGTCCCGCCACGGACATACGAAGACTGCCGGGAAACCCCCAAAGGAACGGGCCGGGTGTTCTTTTTCAGGGACGGGCCGATCAGCGATGGGCGGGCGGGGTTCGGCGGGCAGATCCCCAGGAGCGGGCCCATTCACATCGGATCCGGGGTCTGGGGGTCGGGGCGCGTCAGATCGCTACGCGCTTCTCACGTATCAGCGTCCGACGGCCGTCCGGGGCTGGACATAGGCCGCCACCAATCACTACGCGCTCCTCGACGAAGGCGACTGCTGGCCGTCTGGGGCTGGTGGAGGGTCCGGAGGGGCGATTGCTCACCTCAGCCGAGCTCTACCCGCATCAGAGCGACCTCGTCACAACAAATGCAGGGACAGACAGGTGTAATTGGGGCAAACTGACGGCCCTTTCGGCCGCCTGCTCTCCCTGACCCGAGTACAGCTCGGTATAGCCGCTGTCTGACGCTTGTGACGCCTACCGCCACACCCAACGGACGAAAGTAACGAACCCGACCGCCCAGATGGCCAGGAACATCAGCGCCATCAGAACCACGGCAGCGACGAAGAGACGATCGGCGAGCGAGCTCGTTTCGTGGTCCGGCTCGTCGTCGGGGTCTGGAGAGAACGTGGCCCAGTCGGCGGGCCGGCCGACGTAGTCCGAAGTGGCGCTACGTACGGCCGCCAGCTGTTGTCTTGCGAATTCGGTGCTGGCGACGGATTCAGGCACGCGCCATGACAGTGCCCACATCCGCTGCGGCGACGTGGAGTAGCGCTTCTCGAAAGCGGAAGTCTCCACAGGGTCGCGATCTTCTTCGAGATACATCCACCGCCCCGCTTCCGCCGGCTCTCCGTACAGCCGGTACACCTCGGCCAGGCGGCGCCGCAATTGCAGGTCCTGCGGGTAGGAGGACACCAGACCGCGCAGACGCTGCCGCGCCATGGGGACCCGCCCCGCAGCAAGATCCGCGTCCACGCGCGCGAGGGTCTCGATGAGCGTCATGCGTGCATGATGGCCGACCGCGCCCCAGGGCGGGCTCTCAGCCTGCATCCTCGACGTTGGCAACCGAGGTGGTGAATTCGCGGCCGGATGCGCCACGGATGTAGGCCAGTTCCATCCAGCGCTCGATGCCTGTGCCCGAGACGTTCTCGTTGATCACGGCCATCAGCTCACCCTCGATTCCGGAAGCGATGTCGCGGACACGGCGGCGCAGTAGTCGGTGCGGCACGTACTCGTACTGCTCAGTCATCGGACGCTCCCTGCAAGGTCCTGAGGAAGCGCTCCCAGCCGACCAGCGCCCGGTCCAGCAGATCCGTGCCGGGCTCGCTTATGACCGCCACCCTGACGGGAGAGGCGTCTTCTGTGTCGACGCTGAACACGTCGCGGTGCTGCCGCATGCAGATCACTCCTCACGCGCGAGACAAACTCTCTAGAGATGTATCCACTACAGCCGACCCGGCCCCATCCGTCAATACATCTCTAGAGATCTCAGCCGAAGTAGGTCCCAATGCTGATGCATGCGGCGGCCTACCTCTGGCCCTAGGGTGTCTAGAGAGGGGAAGGAGTGATCGGTTTCGTGACCAGCGACGGCAGCACCCGCCAGCCGAAGTACCAGCGGATCGCTGATGCGCTGAGGACGGCCATCCAGTCGGGTGAGTACGGCCCGGGCGACCGGCTGCCGGGCGAGAACGACCTCATGGCCACTTACGAGGTCGCCCGGATGACCGCACGCCAGGCCCTCGGCGTACTCCAGAACGAAGGCCTCGCGGAGGCGCGGAAGGGTGCCGGCGTCTTCGTCCGAGCGTTCAGGCCCCTGCGGCGGCGCGGGATCCAGCGGCTGGCGCAGGAGCAGTGGGGTTCAGGCCGCTCCATCTGGTCCGCCGATGCCGAGGATCGCGAGCTCGTCGTCGATCAGATCGAAGTGCGCGAGGAAGAGGCGAGCAACCGCGTCTCCGACGCCCTTGGCATTGCCCCGGGGAGTCAGGTGTGGGCACGCAGCCGCCGCTTCGTGCTTGACGGCAAGCCGGTGCTCTTCGCGACCTCGTACCTGCCGTCGGACGTCGTTGCCGCCTCGGCCATCACTCAGATCGACACCGGTCCTGGCGGAACGTACGCGCGACTGGCCGAGCTGGGGCACGAGCCCGTTCACTTCCGAGAGGAAATCCGGTCTCGGATGCCTTCGGCCGGCGAGGCCGAGCGACTGTCGCTCTCCATGGGCACACCTGTCATCCAGATCGTCCGCACCGCGTACGCCGAGGGCGGACGGGCCGTTGAGGTCAACGACATGACTCTGGACTCCGCTTCCTACGTGCTGGAGTACGACTTCGACGCTTAGTCCGCCGCAGCGAGCCCGAGGACCGATCAGGTATCAGCGCCAAACGACCGTCGCCGCCGTCCCGGAGAAGCGCGTAGCGATCTGACGCGCCTACCGAACCGGGCCCGTCCGTCCCTGATCGACCCGTCTTTGAAAGCTCGGACCGGCCCGTTCCTTTGGGGGTTTCCCGACAGTCTTCGTATGTCCGTGGCGGGACGGTCGGTCAAGGGTGGCCGAAGGCCATCGCGTAGCGACGCGACCGTAGGGAGCGCCCTTGAGGGACCGGCCCGACACGGAGAGACGATGAGACTGACGGGAAACCCCCATACAGATCTCTGATTCCGCCTGAGGGACTCCCGCCCACCCCCGACCCCGCCCCGCCCCCCTACAGGTAATCCTCCAAGCGCCCTATCCGGTACCCCTGTTCCTGGATGCGCTGGAGCATGCGGGTCGTCATCTGGGTTTCCGTCGAGCCCTTGAGTTCGGACGGGCCGCGGAAGTGGGCCAGGATGATGTCGCCCGGTTTGAGGGCGGAGCCCTCGGCGTACTGGAAGTTGTTGATCTGCATCGAGACCCGCCACAGGACCAGGGACGAGACCCCGCACTCCGAGGCTGCCCGGAGGGTGTCGTCGTTGTAGTTGCCGAAAGGCGGGCGGAAAAGCGGCGGGCGTTGGCCGAAGCGCTTCTCCAGGCGGTCCTGCTGGCCGCATATCTCCTTCTTCTGCCCCTCGAAGGACAGGGTTCGGAGGTTCGGGTGCGTCAGCGTGTGGTTGTTTATCGTGCTCGCCGAGCCGTTGTCGCGGAGCTTCTCGAAGTGGCCGTAGTCCGGCGAGGCCACGCTGTCCGTCAGGAACATGCTGATCGGCAGCTTCAGGTCGGCCGCCATCTTCAGGAACTCGGGGTCCTTCTCCGCGCCGTCGTCGAAGGTCAGGAAGACGACCTTGTCCTCCGGCGCGACGGGTATTCGGTCTATCACCGGGACCTTGCCCGGGGCCGCCTTCGGGATCTGGGGCTTCTGGGCGGGCTTGGGCGCGTACGCGAGGGGGGCCGTCAGGCCCCACTTCTTGTACGCCTCGTCGGAGGCGGAGCCGGAGGCCGTGGCCGAGGCGGAGGCGGACCCCGGCGACGGCGTGGCGGCGCCCTTCGACTCCTTCGACTCCTTGGCCTCCGGCGGTTCCTGCGTCGCCTTGCGGCCCAGTCGTTCGATGGGCTCCACGCTGTCCCCACACCCCGTCAGGGACAGCGCGAGCGCGCCGGCCGCCAGCGTTCCGGCTACCAACCGGCGCGCGTACTTCACAAGTAGTCCTCCAGCCGAGCCACGGCATATCCCTTGTCCGTGACGGTCTTCATGACATGACGGATCATGTCAGGCATCGTGCCCTTCCAGTCCTCCTTGCCGCGGAAGTGCGTGAGGATGATGTCACCGGGGTGCAGATCGCGGTCCCACTCCCGGTAGTCCATCCGGTTCGTGAACGCCTCGGCGTTCCACAGCGGAACCGCCTTGATGCCGCAGGACTTCGCCGCGCGCAGCGTGTCCTGGTTGTAGTTGCCGTACGGCGGCCGGAAGAGGGTCGGCCGCTTGCCGAACTGCTTCTGGATCGTGTCCTGCTGGCCGCAGATCTCCTCGCGCTGCTTCTCGTACGACAGGCCCGGCATGTAGCGGTGGTTGAGCGTGTGGTTGTTCAGGGTGACGCCGGCGGCCTGCATCTCCTTGAAGTACGGGTAGTTGTCCCGCACGACGTAGTCGCTGAGGAAGGCCGTGTACGGGATCTTCAGCTCCTGCATCATCTTCAGGAACTCGGGATCCTTCTCCGAGCCGTCGTCGATCGTCAGGAAGACGACTTTGTCCTCCGTCGGAATGGTGGTGAAGACCGGCGGGTACTCCTCCTGGTCCTCCACCTCGAAGCCGTCGCGGGTGCTGATCGCGGGCTTCTCCTTCGGCGCCGCCGGAGCGGTGAGCGGCGGCTTGCGCAAGCCCCACTTCTTCGCCGCGGCGATGCGCGCCTGCTGAGCCGCCTTCAGCTTCTCCGCGTAGGAGCCGAGCGCGCCGGCCGCGCCGGCCGCCTCCGCGCCCTTGCCGGCCTTCGCCTTCTCCGCCTTGTCCGGCGTCGCGGACCCGCCGGAGCCGCACGCCGTCCCGAGGGCGGCGACCAGCAGGGCTGCCAGGGCCACCCCGAACCGGCCGCGCGGACCCGCCGCGTACCGGTGACCTTGTTGCGAGTTATCTTCCTTTTGTCCTACTAGCTGCATAGCTGCGCATCCTGGCATCCGACACACCGGCGCCCCGGAAGACACCGCGACAGGGCCCCCACCTTCCTTCGAGTGGCCCACACCGGCCGTCGCCGACAATGGACACGTGACCCCCGAAGACTTCGCCGCCCTCCTCACCCCCGAGGGCCGCGCCCTCCTCGACTCGCTCCGCGACTACGACCCCGCCCAGGAGCTGGCCGTAGCCACCCGGCTGCGCCGCGAGCATCCCGCCGGGCTGGTCTCCGCCGCGCTCGGGCAGGCCCGGCTGCGGCAGCGCGCGGTGGCGAAGTTCGGTGCGGAGGATGCCTTCCGGATGTACTTCACGTCCGGCGGCGGCGAGATGGCCACCCGCGCGTCCGTGGCCTCGTACCGGGCCGAGCGGCTCGCGGCCCTCGGCGTACGCAGCCTCGCCGACCTGTGCTGCGGCATCGGCGGGGACGCCCTCGCCCTGGCGCGGCTCGGCATCCGGGTGCTCGCGGTGGACCACGACCCGCTGACCGTCGCCGTCGCGCGGGCCAACGCCGAGGCGCTGGGGCTGGCGGACCTGATCGAGGTCCGGGAGGCGGATGTGACGGAGGTGGACACCTCCGGCTACGACGCCGTCTTCATCGACCCGGCGCGGCGCGGGGGGCGTGGGCGGATCTTCGATCCGGAGTCCTACTCGCCGCCGCTGTCGTGGGCCGTCGAGACGGCCCGGGCGGCGAAGTACGCCGCCATCAAGATCGCCCCCGGGATTCCGCACGAGGCCGTGCCCGCGGAGGCCGAGGCCGAGTGGATCTCCGACCAGGGTGACGTCAAGGAGGCCGTGCTCTGGTTCGGGACCGCCCCCGGCACCGTGCGCGCCACCCTGCTGCCCGGGCCGCGCGCCCTGCACACCACCGATCCGCTGCCCGATCCGGAGGCCGGCCCGGTGGGCCGCTGGCTCTACGAGCCCGATGGCGCCGTGATCCGCGCGCACCTGGTCGCCGAGGTCGCCGAGCAGCTGGACGGCCGGCTGATCGACCCGACCATCGCCTACATCACCGCCGACGAGCTGCGCGCGACGCCGTACGCGACCGCGTACGAGATCACCGACGTGCTGCCCTTCGGCCTGAAGAAGCTCAAGGCGCTGCTGCGCGAGCGCGGGGTCGGCATCCTGACGGTGAAGAAGCGCGGCTCGGCGATCGAGCCGGAGGAGCTGCGCAGGAAGGTCAAGCCGCAGGGACCGAACTCCGCGACGGTCTTCCTGACCCGGGTGGCGGGAGCCCCGTCGATGCTGATCGGCTCCCCCGCCAAGCCGGGCGGCGCCTAGTGCTGCCCGACACCGCGGGGCCGAAGTCCGGCGGGAGGTGCGCGGTGACGAGGGCGATGGCCTCCTCGGCGGTGTCGGTGTGGGCGATCGCGGTGGCGCTGCGGCGCGGGCGGACCTTGAACCGCCCGTCGTGCAGGGGCTCGATGGCCGACGCCCGCACCTCGTAGGGGAACTCGACACAGCAGCTGAAGAGCAGCGTCCAGTGGCTGGTGTACGGGTAGAGCCGCCCCAGAACGGGGTCGGCGCGCGCTGCCTCCAGGAGGGCGACGAGCGGCGGATACGGCCGGCCGGGCCTGCGGAGCTCGTGGCGGTCCCGCTGCCACCGCGCCGCCAGCACCCTGCTCTCCCAGGCGGCGTCGACCACCGCGGCCGGGCCGCGCAGACGCGCGGCGGACAGATCGGGAAGGTCCGGCTTCGCCCGGAGGGGCCCGTGTCCCCAGTCGGCACGGTGCCCCGCGCCCACCTCAGACATGCCGGTCCGCGAGTTCCGCACCACCGCCGGAAAGCCCCGTGCGCCCTGTGGGCGCAGAAGGCTCCGACGGCCGGAAGGCCCGTAGCGCCCAGCGGTAGTGCGCTCCCGCCTTGGCCAGCCCCAGCAGGCCGGTGATCCACAGGATCATGCCCAGGCCCATGACGTACGCGACCTCGCCGTACGTGTCGCTGCCCGGGCGGGCCGACAGCGCGACCCAGAAGGTCACCCACAGCCCGGTCGCGGCCAGCGCCAAGGAGGCCAGCAGCCAGGTCAGGCTCCGCCCCGGCGCGCGCACCCGGGAGTCGGCGGCCGGATCCCGGTCCACCTCGGCCCACGCGCACAGCAGCCTGCGCACCTGGCGGTCCCGCCGGGCGCCCCAGGCGAACCAGAACCCGGCCGGGATCAGCACGCCGGCGCCGAGGCCGGCGAAGACGAGCCCGAAGAAGACGAAGAACGGGTCGCGCGCCTCGTAGGCCATCAAGCCCATGCCGACGAAGGACCAGCCGAGGGCGAAGACCGCCGAGACGGCCCAGAGCAGCAGCAACCGCCCGATGCCCAGGCTGCGTCGGCTCAGCTCGCGCAGGAAGCGCGCACGGTCGGCCCGTACGACGTCCTGGTCCAGCCAGGCACGCAGGTGCGCGGGAGGCGGCGGAGGCGGCAGGTCACGGTTAGACATGCACATGACCATAACGAGCCGAAGCCCCCGGTCAGCCCCCGGTCAGCCCCCGTCGACCTCCACCGACTCGAACCGCCAGCGGTGCACCGCCCGCGTGATCAAGTCGGCCGCCGGCTCGGGCAGTTCGGGGAGCTCCGCCGCCACGCCCTCGGCCGCCTCCCACCAGGTGATGACCAGCACCCGGTCCTGCGGGGCCCGGAACACCTCGCGGCGCACCGGCTCCCGGGCGAGGACCTGGGCGCGGGCCCACTCCAGCAGCTCGTTGCCCCGGCCGGGGACCGCCCGGGCCTCCCACATCAGCGCGACGGTGCTCACGAGTACAGGTTGTCCTTGCTCAGCTCGTGCACGTGATCGTGGTCGTGGGAGTGGCCGTGGCCGTGAGAGTGGCCGTGTTCGTGGTCGTGGTCGTGGTCGTCGGAGTGCCCGTGCCCGTGGGCACCCGGCACGTGCGGGTCCGTCACCGGCAGCGAGGAGTCCGCCGACAGGTCCCAGTCGGAGGCCGCACGGTTCCGCTTGACCATCTCGGCGCCCAGCGCCGCCACCATCGCGCCGTTGTCCGTGCACAGCCCCGGCCGCGGCACCCGCAGGATGATCCCGGCGTCGTCGCACCGCTCCTGCGCCAGCGAGCGGAGCCGGGAATTGGCCGCCACACCGCCGCCGATCATCAGGTGGTCGACGCCCTCGTCCTTGCACGCCCGGATCGCCTTGCGCGTCAGCACGTCCACCACGGCCTCCTGGAAGGACGCCGCCACATCGCGCACCGGCACCTCCTCGCCCGCGTTCCGCTTCGCCTCGATCCAGCGGGCGACGGCCGTCTTCAGCCCGGAGAAGGAGAAGTCGTACGCCGCGTCGCGCGGCCCCGTCAGCCCGCGCGGGAAGCTGATCGCCTTCGGGTCGCCCTCGCGCGCGAGCCGGTCGATGACCGGACCGCCGGGGAAGCCCAGCTGGAGCACGCGCGCGATCTTGTCGAAGGCCTCGCCCGCCGCGTCGTCGATGGTCGCGCCGAGCGGCCGTACGTCGGAGGTGATGTCCGGCGCCAGCAGCAGCGAGGAGTGCCCGCCCGACACCAGCAGCGCCATCGTCGGCTCCGGCAGCGGCCCGTGCTCCAGCTGGTCCACGCAGATGTGCGAGGCGAGGTGGTTCACCCCGTACAGCGGCTTGCCCAGGGCGTACGCGTACGCCTTGGCCGCCGAGACGCCCACCAGCAGCGCCCCCGCGAGGCCCGGTCCGGCCGTGACCGCGATGCCGTCGAGGTCGCGGGCGCTGACCCCGGCCTCCTTCAGGGCGCGCTCGATGGTCGGGACCATCGCCTCCAGGTGAGCCCGCGAGGCCACCTCGGGCACGACGCCGCCGAAGCGCGCGTGCTCGTCGACGCTCGACGCGATCGCGTCCGCGAGCAGGGTGGTGCCGCGGACGACGCCGACGCCGGTCTCGTCGCAGGACGTCTCGATGCCGAGGACGAGCGGTTCGTCAGCCATTGCTCTCACTGCTCTCAGTTCGTGCTTGTGCGGGGTCGGTCAGTCGCATGACGAGCGCGTCGACGTTGCCGGGCTGGTAGTAGCCGCGCCGGAAGCCGATGGGCTCGAAGCCGAAGCGCTCGTAGAGCTTCTGGGCGCGGGTGTTGTCCACCCGCACCTCCAGCAGCACCTCGGCGCATTCGAAGGCGGTGGCGGCGCGCAGCAGGTCGGTCAGGAGCCGGGCGCCGAGCCCGGTCCCCCACTGGTCGCGGGCGGCCGCGATGGTCTGTACGTCGGCCAGGTCGCCCGCGGCGGCCAGCCCGGCGTAGCCCACCAGGCGGCCGGCCGCGTCTTCCGCGACGACGTATCTGCGCGTGGCCTGCGGGCCGCGGGCGTGGGCCAGCTCGGACCAGAACATCCCGGCGGACCAGGCGTCCTCGGGGAACAGCTCGTGCTCCAGCTCCAGCACGGGCCCGATGTCCCACCAGCGCATCTCGCGCAGCGTGTGGGGGGTCACTGCGGGGTGACCACCTTGTAGTTCTTGGGCACCTGCGCGTCGGGGCGGCGCAGGTAGAGCGGGACCGGCGGAAGGAACTCCTCCCCGGCCGCCAGTCGCTCCGCGGCCAGGGCGGCCAGTGCGGCGGCGGACTGGTGCTCGGGGCCCCGCGCGTCCGTGAAGACGTCCGGGTACAGGAGCGCGCCCTGGCCCACGGCGGGCATCCCCGCGACCTGCTCGGCGATGTCGGCCGGGCGGTCCACGGCGGGGTCGCCGACGCGCGTGCGCGGGTCCTCGTAGCGCGCCCAGTAGACCTCCTTGCGCCGTGCGTCGGTGGCGACGGTGAAGGGGCCCTCGATCCCGGCGGCGCCGGCGGCGTAGGCGAGTCCGTCGAGCGTGCACAGGCCGTGCACGGGCACGCCCAGCACGGCGGCGAAGGTGGAGGCGGTGACGAGGCCGACGCGCAGCCCCGTGTAGGGGCCCGGGCCGACCCCGACGACGATGCCGGTGACGGCGTCGAGCTTCAGTCCGGCCTCGGCGAGCACCTTGTCCACGGAGGGCAGCAGCAGCTCCCCGTGGCGGCGGGCGTCGACCTGGTTCGACTCGGCGAGGACGGACTCGCCGTCGTGCAGGGCGACGGTGACGGCGGGCGTGGCGGTATCTACAGCGAGCAAGAGCACGCGAACAGCCTACGACTCCTGGGGGCGGAGGCCTCGCGGCCGGTCCAACGGCGGCCCGGCTGCTACCTTTCGATCCAGGTGTCGGTCAGGTCGGAGAGGTGGAGCAAGGTGGCACGCAGCAGCTCGGGAATCGTGGCCGGGCTCACCGCCGCGGCAATCGCCGCCGTCGGCTTCCTCGGCTACCAGGCCTCCGCCACGGCCCCCGCGCATCCCCCGAAGGCGGTGCCCGCGCAGGGCCCGGCCCCCGCCCCGAGCCAGTCCGCCGCCAAGCAGGAGCCGGCGAAGGCGGTGCCCGTACCGGCGGGCTCCGGCACCGGAGTGCGCGTCGTGTACTCGGTGGGCCAGAAGCGGGTGTGGCTGGTGGGCGCGGAGGGGCAGGAGCCGAAGTCCTTCGCGGTGATGCCGAGCACGGTGCACCCGAAGCCGGGCAGCTACCTGGTCGGTTCGCGCTCGAACTCGGTCACCGGCTCGGACGGGGTGCCGATCGAGCACGTCGTGCGGTTCGCCAGCGCGGAGGGCGTCGCGATCGGCTTCAGCGCCCGCGCGGACGGCACGACGCCGGAGCCCGACCCGAACAAGAAGACCGGCGGCATCCGCATGACGCGCGCCGACGGCGACGCGATGTGGGCCTTCGCGACGATCAGCTCGAAGATCGTCGTCGTTCCCTGACGGGCCCGGCGGGACGCCGGGGGCATTCACCCGTACGTGTGCGACTCAGGCCGCTTCGGAACCCGGAGCGGCCTCTTCGCGTACGCCCTCCTCCGGTCCGGCCTCGTCCCCCGCGTCCGCACGCGCGGGCGGCGTCGAGACGGCGGTGGCGGCCACTCCGGCGGCGAGCAGCGTCCGCATGGAGACGACGGACGGGCGGGGATCGCGCTGTGCTCCTGCTGGTGCCGACATGGCTGCCTCCTGGACCCCGGGACACCGTACTTAGGCATACCTAAGAAACTCTCCGTACCATGTCACCACGAGCGCCACCAGCAGCGCAATATGTTGCCGACGAGTTGTCGGCACGTTTACTCCGTGGGGACCCCGGCCAGGGCGTCCAGCCCGGCGCCGGCACCCCAGCGCGCCCCGACCCCGCGCACCGAGACCTCCCGTACGTCGTCCAGGACCTCCTCGTGGCCGACCGCCCGCGCGATCACCACGTGCAGCCGGTCGTCGGAGAGCTCCTCCACCTTGCCGTCGCCCCACTCCACGACGACCACGGACTCGGGCAGCGAGACGTCGAGGTCCAGGTCCTCCATCTCGTCCAGCCCGCCGCCCAGGCGGTACGCGTCCACGTGCACCAGCGCCGGCCCGCCGGTCAGCGAGGGGTGGACGCGGGCGATCACGAAGGTCGGCGAGGTCACGGCCCCGCGCACGCCCAGGCCCTCGCCCAGGCCGCGGGTCAGCGTCGTCTTGCCCGCGCCCAGCTCACCGGTCAGCAGCACGAGGTCGCCGGGACGCAGCAGGCCGGCGATCCTGCGGCCCAACTCCTGCATCGCGTCCGGGGAGTCGACGGTGATCCGGGTCTCCGCGCCCTCGGGCCGCACGCCGGCCTCAGGTGCCGGTGCTGCCTGGCTGCGCTGTGCTTCCAGCGGTACTTCTTCCATGCAGGCCAACGTTAGTCGGTGCGGGGACCGGGACCGCCCCGGTGCGCACCAGCAGCCCGGTGAGCAACCGCGTCACGGTCTCCGGTCGCTCCAGCATCATCAGGTGCCCGGTGGACTCCAGGACCACGAGCTCGGCGCTCGGCAGCGCCTCCTTGATGGCCACGCTGTGCCCGGGCGGGGTGATCATGTCCTTGTCCCCCGCGATGACGGTCACGGGGATGTCCGCGAACAGCCGGAGCGCGGCGGTCTTGTCGTGGATCTGGAAGGCCGGGTAGAACTCGGCGACCACGTCGATCGGCGTGGCCTCGATGAGCCGCTCCGCGAAGCGCGCGACGGCCGGATCCACGTCCCGCGAGCCGAACGAGTACATCTTGATCATGCCGGCGAACAGGTCCGCGGTGGCCCGGCGGCCCTTCTCCACCAGCTCCACCTGCGACCCGAGCGCCTTGAGCACACCCGGCAGGACCTTGCGCACGGCGCCCATGCCGACGGCGGGCAGCCCGTACGTCACCTCGGCGAGTCGGCCGCTGGAGGTGCCGACCAGAACCACGCCGGCCACCCGCTCCCGCACGAGCTCGGGGAACTGCTCGGCGAATCCCATGATGGTCATTCCGCCCATCGAGTGACCCACCAGGATCAGCGGGCCCTCGGGCGCGGCGGCGTCGATGACGGCCTTGAGGTCGCGGCCGAGCTGCTCGATGCCCAGCGGCTCGCCGTCCGCCTGGGCCAGGCCGCGCGCGCTGCGGCCGTGGCTGCGCTGGTCCCAGTAGACCGCCCGGACCTGTCCGCGCAGCGCGGCGCGCTGGAAGTGCCAGGAGTCCTGGGACAGGCAGTAGCCGTGGCAGAAGACGACGGTGGCCGGGGGTTCGGCGGCCTTGCGCCGCAGCCGCGGGCGGGGCCGCTTCGGCTCCTCGGGGAGCTCGTCGACCTCGTAGTAGAGCTCGGTGGCGTCCTCGGCGCGGCAGGTTCCCGGGGCGCCGCGCAGGGACCCGTAGTCCCCGGCGGCGTCGAGTGCGAGGCGCGCCTTCATGCGCATGCCGCGCCCGACGGTGATCCGCTCGACCGCGACGCCGGCCGCCGCGCCCGCGGCGATCACACCGATGGCGGCGCCGGCCCAGCCGGCCTTGCGCCAGTTCTCGCTCACGCCGCCGCCCTCACTCCGCTCAGCCGCCCAGGTACACCCGGGGCACGCGTACACCGATACGGGTGACGATCTCATACGCGATCGTGCCCGCCGCTTGTGCCCAGTCCTCGGCGGTGGGTTCGCCGCGCTCCGCGTCCCCGAAGATGACGGCTTCGTCGCCGACGCGGGCGTGGTCTCCGTCCAAGTCGACCACGAACTGGTCCATGGCGACGCGCCCGGCGACGTGACGGACCTTGCCGCCGACGAGCACCGGGCCGGCCCCGGACGCATGGCGCGGAATGCCGTCGGCGTAGCCGGCCGGGATCAGCGCGAGGGTCGTCTCGGCGCCGGTGACGTAGTGGTGCCCGTAGCTGACCCCGTGCCCGGCCGGGACGGTCTTGACCAGCGCGAGGGAGGCCTTGAGGGTCATCGCGGGCCGCAGGCCGAGCTGGGCGGGGGTGCCGAGCTCGGGAGCGGGCGACACCCCGTAGATCGCCAGGCCGCAGCGCACCAGGTCGAAGTGGGACTCGGGGAGCGTGAGGGTGGCCGGCGAGTTCGCGATGTGCCGGACCTCGGGCTCGACGCCCTCCTTCTCGGCGTAGGCGAGCATGTCGCGGAAGGCGGCCAGCTGGAGCTGGATGGAGGGGTGGCCGGGCTCGTCCGCGCAGGCGAAGTGCGACCAGACGCCGGTGACCTGGACGATCCCCTCGGCCTGCGCGGCGACGGCCGCCCCGACGAGCGCCTCCCAGTCGGCGGGCTGGCAGCCGTTGCGGCCGAGGCCGGTGTCGGCCTTGAGCTGGATCCGGGCGGTCCGCCCGGCGGCGCGGGCGGCCTCCCGTACCTCGTCCAGGGCCCACATCCCGCTGACGGACACGTCGACGTCGGCCTCGACGGCCTCCCGCCAGGGCCCGCCGGGGGTCCAGAGCCAGCACATGATCCGCCCCTCGACCCCGGCGGCGCGCAGCGCGAGCGCCTCTTCGGGCGTGGCGGTCCCGAGCCAGGTGGCACCGGCCTCCCGGGCGGCCTTGGCGCACGCCAAAGCCCCGTGCCCGTAGGCATTCGACTTGACCACGGCCATCAATTCGGCCCGGGGCGCCCGCTCGCGCAGTGCGCGTACGTTGTCCCGTACGGCGTCAAGATCGATCTCGGCGTACACGCGCGTCGGTGTCTCGTTCATCCCCCCCAGTCTCTCAGAACCTCCACGGGGGCCTGCCGCTGCACTTGCTGTATTTCAGCCCCTCCGGCGTTTGAGGAGCGGGGTTCGGGGCGGAGCCCCGGTCTTTCAGCCCCGCCGGCCTTTGAGGCGCTGGGGGTCCGGGGGCAGCGCCCCCGGCAACGGCGCCGAGCCCGGCAGAGTCACGGCCGGCGGACGTCCCGCCAAGCTTCCGGCAAAGACTCGGCCACGTCCTGCGCGAGCAGCGGCCCGCCGCGGAGACGGGCCGCCAGGCCGTGGAGGTACGCCGCCACCGAGCCGGCGTCCGCCCCGGACAGCCCGCCCGCCAGCAGCGACCCGGCCAGCCCGGACAGCACGTCCCCGCTCCCGGCGGTGGCCAGCCACGCGGTCCCCGTCGGGTTCACCCGTACAGGGGACTCCCCGGAGGCGACCAGCGTCGTCGAGCCCTTCAGCAGCACCGCCGCCCCGTACCGCCCGGCCAGCTCCCGTACGGCGGCCAGCCGCCCGGCCTCCACCGACTCCCTCGGCACCCCCAGCAGCGCCGCCGCCTCCCCCGCGTGCGGGGTCAGCAGGGTCGGGGTCGTCCGGGCCCTCAGCACCTCCGGGTCCAGCCCGCGCAGCCCGTCCGCGTCGACCAGCACCGGCACCGGCTCCGGGTCCGCCAGGATCCGCGCGACCTCCCCGGCGCGCCCCTCCCCCAGCCCGGGCCCGACCACCCACGCCTGCACCCGGCCCCGCCCGATCAGCGTCTCCGGGAAGCGGGCCAGCACCGCGTCCGCCGCCGGACCCACGTACCGCACCGCGCCCGCGCCGCCCCGCAGGGCTCCCGCCACGGCCAGCACCGCCGCGCCCGGGTACTGCGCGGACCCGGCGACGATCCCGACCACGCCCCGCCGGTACTTGTCGCTCGACGCCGTCGGCACCGGCAGCAGCGCGGCCACATCGGCGTGCTGCAAGGCCTCCACCTGCGGCGTCGGCAGCTCCAGCCCGATGTCGACGAGGTGCACCACCCCCGCTCGCGAGGCCCCGGGGTCGATCAGCAGACCGGGCTTGTACGCCCCGAAGGTCACCGTCACATCGGCCGTGACGGCCGGCTCCCGGGCCTCCCCCGTGTCCGCGTCCACCCCGCTCGGCAGGTCCACGGCCACCACCACCGCACCCGCCGGGATCCGCTCCACGAGCGCGGCCGCCGCCGGCCGCAGCCCGCCCCGCCCGCCGATCCCGAGCAGCCCGTCCAGTACGAGGTCCGCCCGGGCGGGTACGGCGTCCGCCACTCGGCCCCCGGCGGCGCGCAGCGCGGCCAGCCCGCCCGGGTGCATCCGCGCCGGGTCCATGGGTACCGCCGTCACGCCGGCGCCGCGCCTCGCCAGCCGCGCGCCCGCGTACAGCGCGTCGCCGCCGTTGTCCCCGGGCCCGACCAGCAGCACCACCCGCGCCCCGTAGACCCGTCGCCGACGGGCCAGCAGCCCCGCGCAGACGGCGGCCAGCCCGGCCGCCGCCCGCTGCATCAGGGCACCCTCCGGCAGCCGGGCCATCAGCTCCCGCTCGGCGGCCCGTACGGTCTCCACGCTGTAAGCAGTACGCATGGCACCAGCGTGCCGGACGAGGGGCCCGTCGGGGCCTAACCCTCCGCGATCACCACGGCGGAGGCCACACCGGCGTCGTGGCTCAGCGAGATGTGCCAGGACTTCACGCCCAGCGCGAGCGCCCGCGCCTCGACCGTCCCTGACACCCGCAGCCGCGGTTGGCCGGAGTCCTCCACGTACACCTCGGCGTCGGTCCACAGCAGCCCGCCGGGCGCGCCCAGCGCCTTGGCCAGGGCCTCCTTGGCCGCGAAGCGGGCGGCGAGCGAGGCGATTCCGCGCCGCTCGCCGCTCGGCAGCATCAACTCGGAGTCCAGGAACAGGCGCTGCGCCATGTTCGGCGTCCGCTCCAGCGCCGCATCGAACCGCTCGATCTCCGCCACGTCGATCCCGACGCCGATAATCACAACAACAGCCCCGCTTACTCGCTCACTCCACCGTCACCGACTTTGCGAGGTTACGCGGCTGGTCCACCTCGTTGCCCCGGGCGGTCGCCAGCTCGCATGCGAACACCTGGAGCGGCACCGTCGCCACCAGCGGCTGGAGCAGCGTCGGCGTGGCCGGGATCCGGATCAGGTGGTCGGCGTACGGGACGACCGCCTCGTCGCCCTCCTCCGCGATCACGATGGTCCGCGCCCCGCGCGCCCGGATCTCCTGGATGTTCGACACGATCTTGTCGTGGAGCACCGACCGGCCGCGCGGCGACGGCACGACCACCACCACCGGCAGGTCCTTCTCGATCAGCGCGATCGGCCCGTGCTTGAGCTCGCCCGCCGCGAAGCCCTCGGCGTGCATGTACGCCAGCTCCTTGAGCTTGAGCGCGCCCTCCAGCGCCACCGGGTACCCGACGTGCCGCCCCAGGAAGAGCACGGTGTTCTTGTCGGCGAGGGAGCGCGCGAGCTCCCGTACCGGCTCCATGGTCTCCAGTACGGTGTCCACCGCCGCGGCGATGTCCGACAGCTCGCGGATCACCGCCTGGATCTCGTCGCCCCACTTCGTGCCCCGGACCTGCCCGAGGTACAGCGCGACCAGGTAGCAGGCCACCAGCTGCGTCAGGAACGCCTTCGTCGAGGCGACGGCGACCTCCGGACCGGCGTGCGTGTAGAGCACGGCATCCGATTCGCGCGGGATCGTCGACCCGTTCGTATTGCAGATGGCCAGCACCTTGGCCCCCTGCTCGCGCGCGTGCCGGAGCGCCATCAGGGTGTCCATGGTCTCGCCGGACTGCGAGATCGCGACCACCAGCGTCCGCTGGTCCAGGATCGGGTCGCGGTAGCGGAACTCGCTCGCCAGCTCCGTCTCGCACGGGATGCGGGTCCAGTGCTCGATGGCCAGCTTCGCGATCATGCCCGCGTGGTACGCCGTACCGCACGCCACGATCACGACCTTGTCGACCTCCCTGAGCACCGAGACGGGGATGCGCACCTCGTCCAGGGTCAGCGAGCCGCTCGCGTCGATCCTGCCCAGGAGGGTGTCGGCGACAGCCTTCGGCTGCTCGGCGATCTCCTTGAGCATGAAGTAGTCATAGCCCCCCTTCTCGGCCGCCGAGGCGTCCCAGTCCACGTGGTACGCCCGCACGGACGCGGGCGAACCGTCGAAGTTGGTCACCGAGACCCCTTGGCGGCGGAGCTCGACGACCTGGTCCTGCCCCAGCTCGATCGCGGACCGGGTGTGGGCGATGAACGCGGCCACGTCCGAGGCGAGGAAGTTCTCACCCTCTCCAACGCCCACCACCAGGGGCGAGTTCCGGCGCGCGCCGACCACCACGTCCGGCTCGTCGGCGTGCACCGCGACCAGCGTGAAGGCACCCTCCAGCTGCCTGCACACCTGCCGCATGGCCGCCGCGAGATCGCCCGTCGCCGCGAACCGCTCGGCCAGCAGATGCGCCACGACCTCGGTGTCCGTATCGGAATCCAGCCGGTGTCCGCGCTCGGCCAGCTCGGCCCGCAGGGCGGCGAAGTTCTCGATGATGCCGTTGTGCACGACGGCCACGCGCCCCGAATTGTCGAGGTGCGGGTGGGCGTTGACGTCGGTGGGCCCGCCGTGGGTCGCCCACCGGGTGTGCCCGAGCCCCGTGGAACCGGCCGGCAGCGGGTGCCCGACCAGCTCCTTCTCCAGATTGACGAGCTTCCCGGCCTTCTTGGCAGCGGCCAGGCCCCCGTCGGCGAGCACGGCGACCCCGGCCGAGTCGTAGCCCCGGTACTCCAGCCGCTTGAGTCCGGCGATGACCACATCGAGCGCCGACTGCGCTCCCACGTAACCCACAATTCCGCACATAGGCCGCAGCGTACGCCGTAGTTGGCCGTCTGCCCTGTACCTGAACAAGACGAAAAACCCCGCCCCGGCGAATGCGCCGGAGCGGGGTTGACGAACCGTTCGAACGGGCCCTCGGAAGCCTTAGCCGAGCTTCTTGACCTGCGCCTCGATGACCGGCTTCGGCTGCTCGGCGTTGCCGGTCAGGTTGACGCTGCTGAAGGTGGCCAGCGTGCCGCCCTTGCGCACCACCGCGTACTGCCAGGTGGCCTTCTCGCCTTCCTTCAGGTCCATGACGACGGCGAAGGTGAGGGACTCGTCGCCGCCCGCGACCGCGGCACCGGGCGTGACCTTGTCGATCTTCGTCTTCTCGCCCTCGGCGGTGACCGTGTAGCCGCCGGCGCAGGCCGTGGCCGCGGTCTTCAGCGCGGTGAAGGCCTCCTCGGCGCCCTTGCCGTCGTAGGAGTTCAGGGCGACCGAGGTCCTCGTCACGCTGAGGCCCTTCATGGCCGCGTCCAGCTTCTCCTCCATGGTGGCCCCCTCGGCGGCCGGCTTCGGCTTGGAGGTGGCGGCGACCCCCGCGGTGCCGGCGGGCTTGCCCTGCGCCGCGTACGACTGGAGCTGGACCAGCGGCTTGCACTCGGGCTTGTCGCTCTCGGCGGGCTTCTCCTTCGAGGCCGCGGCCGCGGCGGCGTCCTCCTCCACCTTGAACTCCGGCAGGTCGGCCTGCGTGACCAGCAGCGGAGTCAGCTCGGCGGCCGTCTTCCCCTTGGCGGCCGGGGCCGCGGAGGTCGCGGGGGCGGACGCCTTGGCGTCCGACTTGGTGTCGGCCTTGTCGGAGCCGCACGCGGTGGCCAGCAGGGACAGGGACACCGCGGACGCGGTCAGGACGGCACGACGGACAAGAGCGGTACGCACGAAAGATCTCCCCCATGGAGCGGAATGCAGCAGGGCAGCCCGGACGGCACCCCGCCGGAGCGGGGCGCAGGTCTGAACCGCGGTGATCGAAACAATGTACGGGCAGATGGATCACTCGCTCGACATCGGTCGCGGTCGCAACGAATCGTGACCCGGGCGAGACCTCAAGAGACTCCAATCGAAACCGACCGCCGTACAACCGCTCCCGTACCGGCCAGGTCCTGGCCGGTACGGGCCCGCGCCGCTCCACACGTGACCGACCACACCACCCACAACCGCCCCCGAGCGCCGACAATGGCGGTGTGATCACTTCGCCGCCACGAAGCAGCACGCCGGACAACGCAACGGAGCGCACCGGCCGGGACGGGCACCCCACGCGTCCCGCCCACCGCCGGAGCCCCGACGCCTCGCCGTACGTCGACCTCACCCGCGCCGAGTGGAGCGCCCTGCGCGAGCGGACCCCGCTGCCGCTGACCGCCGACGAGGTCGAGCGGCTGCGCGGCCTCGGCGACGTCATCGACCTCGACGAGGTCCGGGACGTCTACCTGCCGCTCTCCCGCCTCCTGAACCTCTACGTCGGCGCCACCAGCAACCTCCGCGGCACCCTCAACACCTTCCTCGGCGACGCGGGCAACGGCCACGGCGCCCAGCAGGGCACCCCCTTCGTCATAGGGGTCGCCGGTTCGGTCGCCGTCGGCAAGTCCACCGTGGCCCGCCTGCTCCAGGCCCTGCTCGCCCGCTGGCCCGAGCACCCGCGCGTGGAGCTGGTCACCACCGACGGCTTCCTCTACCCGATGAAGGAGCTCCAGCGGCGCGGGCTCACCTCCCGCAAGGGCTTCCCCGAGTCCTACGACCGCCGCGCGCTCACCCGTTTCGTAGCCGACATCAAGGCCGGCAAGGACGAGGTCCGGGCCCCGGTCTACTCGCACCTGATCTACGACATCGTGCCGGGCGAGGAGCTCGTCGTGCGCCGCCCGGACATCCTGATCGTCGAGGGCCTCAACGTGCTCCAGCCGGCGCTCCCCGGCACGGACGGCCGCACCCGCGTCGCGCTCGCCGACTACTTCGACTTCAGCGTGTACGTGGACGCGCGCCCCGAGGACATCGAGCGCTGGTACCTGGGCCGCTTCCGCAAGCTGCGCGAGACCGCGTTCCAGAATCCTTTCTCCTACTTCCGCAAGTACACCCAGGTCTCCGAGGAGGAGGCCATGGAGTACGCGCAGACGATGTGGCGGACCGTCAACAAGCCCAACCTGCTGGAGAACGTGGCGCCCACCCGCGGCCGGGCCACCCTCGTCGTGCGCAAGGGCCCGGACCACAAGGTGCAGAAGCTGAGCCTCCGCAAGCTCTAGCGGTTCCGGCGGTTCCGGCGGCTCCAGCGGCTCCGGCAGCTCCGGCGGCCCCGCAGTGGCTATGGTGCGGGAATGCTGCATCTGCGGATGATCACCCCGCGCCACCTCACGGACCAGGTGGTGGAGCTGATCGACCAAACGGTCGGAACCACCCACCTGGTCGTACTGACCGGTGCCGCCCGCGACCCCGAGGGCGATCTCGTGCTGTGCGACGTCGCCCGCGAGGCGGCCGACGAGCTGCTGCAGGAGATGCGCTCGCTCGGCATCGACAAGACCGGTTCGATCGCCGTCGAGAACATCGACCTGTCGATCTCCAAACGCGCCGACGACGCGGAGGAGGAGGCACCGGGCGAGGCCGCCGACGCGGTGGTCTGGGAACAGCTCGCCGAGTCGACGCACGAGGAATCCACCCTCACGATCACCTACAGCGCCTTCATGATCGTGGCGACGATGATCGCGGCCTGCGGCGTGGTCCTCGACAACGCGATCCTGATCGTGGGCGCCATGGCGGTCGGCCCGGAGTTCGGCCCGCTCGCCGGCATCTGCACGGGCCTGGTGCAGCGCCGGCCGAGGCTCGCCGGACGTTCCCTCTTCGCGCTGGTGGTCGGCTTCGCGGCGGCGATCGTGGCGACGACGGTCTTCAGCCTGGGGATGGACGCGCTCGACCTCTTCCACGAGGGAATGCTCGACAACCCCCGGCCGAACACCAGCTTCATCTGGCAGCCCGACCCGTTCTCCTTCGTCGTGGCGCTGCTCGCCGGCGTGGCCGGCATGCTGTCGCTGACGTCGGCGAAGGCCGGTGCGCTGGTCGGCGTGGCGATCTCCGTCACCACCGTCCCGGCGGGCGCCAACGCCGCCGTGGCCCTCAGCTACGGAGGTTTCGCCCAGATGTGGGGCTCGGCCGTCCAACTGGCGGTCAACCTGGGCGGCATCATCCTCTCCGGCACGCTCACCCTCATCGCCTGGAAACTGCTGTGGCGCACCCAGCACGACCGGATGTTCCGGAAGCCGGGTGCGCCACGGCGCACGAACGGTTAGCGCCTAGCCGAGCGCCGACTTCACGACGTCCGCGAGCCGCCCGGCGACCGCGCGGGCCTGCTCGATGTCGGCAGCCTCGACCATCACCCGTACGAGCGGCTCCGTACCGGAGGGGCGCAGCAGCACCCGCCCGGTGGTGCCCAGCTCGCGCTCGGCGTCGGCCACCGCCGCGGCCAGTTCCGCGGAGGTGGTGACGCGGGACTTGTCCACGTCGGGAACGTTGATCAGCACCTGCGGCAGCCGCTGCATCACGCCCGCCAGCTCGGCGAGGGACTTGCCGGTGGCCGCGACCCGCGCCGCCAGCAGCAGGCCGGTCAGCGTGCCGTCACCGGTCGTCGCGTGGTCGAGGATGATCACGTGGCCGGACTGCTCGCCGCCGAGCGCGTAACCGTGCTCCTTCATCGACTCCAGCACGTACCGGTCGCCGACGCCGGTCTGTACGACCTGGATGCCCTCGCCCTCCATGGCCAGCTTGAAGCCCAGGTTGGACATCACGGTGCCGACCACGGTGTTCTCGCGCAGCTGCCCGGCCTCGCGCATGGCCAGCGCCAGCACCGCGAGGATCTGGTCGCCGTCGACCTCCGCGCCGGTGCCGTCCACGGCCAGGCAGCGGTCCGCGTCACCGTCGTGCGCGATGCCGAAGTCGGCGCCGTGCTCGACCACGGCGGCCTTGAGCAGGCCGAGGTGGGTGGAGCCGCAGCCGTCGTTGATGTTCAGGCCGTCCGGCTCGGCGCCGATCGTGACGATCTCCGCGCCGGCCCGGGTGAAGGCCTCGGGCGAGACGAAGGCGGCCGCGCCGTGCGCCTCGTCCAGGACGACCTTCAGGCCGTCGAGGCGGTTCGGCAGCGCGCCCATCAGGTGGCCGACGTACTTCTCGAAGCCCTCGGTGTAGTCCGAGACCCGGCCGACGCCCGCGCCGGTGGGCCGGTCCCAGGGAGCGCCGGTGCGGTGCTCCTCGTAGACGGACTCGATGCGGTCCTCCAGCTCGTCGGCGAGCTTGTGGCCGCCGCGCGCGAAGAACTTGACGCCGTTGTCGGGCATGGCGTTGTGGCTGGCGGAGAGCATCACGCCGAGGTCGGCACCCAGCGCACCGGTGAGATACGCCACCGCCGGGGTGGGCAGCACACCGACGCGCAGGACGTCCACGCCCGCGCTCGCGAGGCCGGCCACGACCGCCGCCTCGAGGAATTCGCCGGAGGCCCGGGGATCCCGGCCGACCACGGCGGTGGCCCGGTGGCCCGCGAAGGTGCCCGCTTCGGCCAGTACGTGGGCAGCCGCCACGGAGAGGCCGAGCGCGAGCTCCGCCGTCAGATCCGCATTGGCGACGCCGCGTACACCGTCCGTCCCGAAGAGTCGTCCCACTGTTGTCCTCCCGAGTTTCCGCTTCGCGTGTGACCGCTTGTGACTGGTATTTGCCGCTTGTGGCGGTAAACGAACCGCCCCGGCAGCACAGAGAGTGCTGCCGGGGCGGTTTCGTTGCAGAACAGCAGGCGCAGATTAACGCTTGCTGTACTGCGGAGCCTTACGGGCCTTCTTGAGACCGGCCTTCTTGCGCTCGACCGCACGGTCGTCGCGGGAGAGGAAGCCGGCCTTCTTCAGCGCCGGGCGGTTGTTGTCCACGTCCGCCTCGTTCAGCGCACGGGCCACACCGAGGCGCAGGGCGCCGGCCTGGCCGGACACGCCGCCACCCGCGATGCGGGCGATGACGTCGTAGCGGCCGTCAAGCTCGAGGAGCTTGAAGGGCTCGTTGACTTCCTGCTGGTGCACCTTGTTGGGGAAGTAGTCCTCAAGGGTGCGACCGTTGATCTTCCACTTGCCGGTGCCCGGAACGATCCGGACGCGGGCGATGGCGTTCTTGCGACGGCCCAGGCCGGCAGCCGGCTGGGGGTCGCCGAAGCGACCGGCAAGGGACTCGGAGGTGTAGTCGCCCTCGACGACGACCTCAGACTCGCTGGTGTACTCCTCGACGTTGCCCTCGAACTCGTCGACGGGGGTCGTCTCGGCGGTGGTCTCGGCCACGATGCTCCTCAGAATTTTCTACGTCTTAGGGGGTGGCCGGAACTACTGCGCGACCTGGGTGATCTCGAACGGCACCGGCTGCTGGGCAGCGTGGGGGTGCTGGTCGCCCGAGTAGACCTTCAGCTTCGAGAGCATCTGACGGCCCAGGGTGTTCTTGGGGAGCATGCCCTTGATGGCCTTCTCGACGGCCTTCTCCGGGTTGTTCGCCAGGAGGTCGTCGTAGCGCACCGAGCGGAGACCACCCGGGTAGCCGGAGTGGCGGTACGCCATCTTCTGGGTCGCCTTGTTGCCGGACAGGTGAACCTTGTCGGCGTTGACGATGATGACGAAGTCGCCCATGTCCATGTGGGGGGCGTAGGTCGGCTTGTGCTTGCCCCGCAGGAGGGCAGCGGCCTGGGTCGCCAGACGGCCGAGGACAACGTCCTGGGCGTCGATGACGAGCCACTGGCGCGAGATGTCGCCGGGCTTGGGGCTGAACGTACGCACGCGTATGCCTTCGCTTCTTCAGTGGTGGTATCCCAAGGGCGCAAGCCCCACGGGAAGGTCCTGACAGGGTCACCACGGACGATCACGACAGCCCTCGCTCACATCGGGGACGCAACCCGTGTGAACCGCTGGTCATCGGTCCGGTGGACCGGCGCAAGGCCCTTTCACGTGAGAATGAGAAAGCCAATACGCATAACAAACCAGCAGGGTACCCAAGCAGACCCTTACGGGTCAAAACGCGGTCCGCGATGCCGATTCTGCTGGCGTCGCGGCGCACTCCGGTTCGGTCCTGGGTGGGGACTCCGCAGTTGTTACGGGTCCCAGAGTAACCCGACCGGAGCGCAGCGCACGACGCACCAGCAGACTCGCGAGCCCGCACAGGGTGGCGCAGTCCTTGAAGGCGCGCCGTTTGTGCGCCAGCTCCGAGGGCCACGGGATCAGGGCCACCTGCGGCGTCAGGGCCAGCCAGAACCAGGGCGAGCGGGGCATCGAGCCCGGCCGCACCGCCGAGGCCAGCAGCAGCGGGAGCACCACCAGGAGGTAGTGGTCGAAGGACGGCCGCGACACCAGGAATGCGGCGAGCATCACCATGCAGGCGGTCTCCACGAGCCGCAGTTCGCCCCGGTCGGCCCCGTCACCCTCGGCGGAGTCCGGCCGCCGCCAGCGCGCCCAGGCCCCCCACAGCCCCGCCGCGGCCCCGGCGAAGGCGACCAGCAACGCCAGCGGCTCCGGCACCCCCAGCCGCGGCAGCACCGCGATCGGCGAGGCGTCCCAGGGCAGCGCGTACGCGTCCTGCCCCTGGAGCAGGAACGGCAGGGTCTTGGTGAAGAACAGCATCGGGCTCGGCATCATCAGCGCCCCGGCCAGCGAGAGCCCCAGCGGCACCAGCACGGCCGCGGCCAGCCCCCGCCACTGCCGGGCGATGAGGAACAGCAGCCCGATCGGCACCAGCATCGGCTTGCACGCGATCGCCACCCCGACCACCACACCGGCCGCGACCCACGACCGCCGCTGCGCGAGCAGCAGCGCCACCGGCAGCGCGGCCGCCGAGATGGCGGTCCAGTTGCCGATCAGCACGAGGTTCACGTACGGCTTGTAGGCGAGGGCGAACACCGCGAAACCGCCGAACGCGAACCGCGAGCGCAGCGGCACCGAGAACATCCGCAGCGCGGCCAGCCAGCCGATGCCGATCAGCCCCGACATCCCGACCGGCAGCAGCCACCGCAGCACCTGGTGCGGCAGCAGCGCCTCCGGAATCGCCATGATCACGGCGCTGGGGAGGTACAGGAAGCGCTTGTCCTCGTACGGCGACCCGCCCGCCAGCAGCGTCTCCGCGGCCTTGACCACGAAGGCGTTGTCGGAGCCCCAGTTCGCCCGCAGGCTCGTGGAGACGCAGACCCCGAGGAGCACCGCGAGGGAGACGACCTGCCAGGACCGGGAGGCCGGCCGCAGCAGCCAGTCGACCAGCCGGTTCCCGGATCTCGGGTCCTCCTGCTTCATGAGCCAGATGCCAGGCCTCAGGCCCACGACGCCTCTCCTTCGGTGCTAGCGCTTGCGCTCGACTCTACGTTCGTCCCAGACGGGTTCCTGAGTCTCCCGCACAACACCGTCCGAACCGAAGACCAGGTAACGGTCAAATGTGCGCGCGAACCACCGGTCGTGCGTGACGCACAGCACAGTGCCCTCGTACGCCTCCAGGCCGTCCTGGAGCGCCTCCGCGGACTCCAGGTCCAGGTTGTCCGTCGGCTCGTCCAGCAGCAGCGCCGTGGTGCCGGCCAGCTCCAGCAGCAGGATCTGGAAACGCGCCTGCTGGCCGCCCGAGAGCTTCTCGAACGGCTGCTCGCCCTGGCGCTCCAGCTCGTACCGGCGCAGCACCCCCATCGCCGCGCCCAGGGGCTTGGCGGCCTCCGTCCACAGGATGTCGACGAGGGTGCGCCCGAAGAGCTCGGGATGGGCGTGGGTCTGCGCGAAGTGCCCGGGGACCACCCGCGCGCCCAGCTTCCACGTGCCCGTGTGCTTGACGTCCTCGCCCGCCAGCAGCCGCAGGAAGTGCGACTTGCCGGAGCCGTTCGAGCCGAGCACCGCGACCCGCTCGCCGTAGAAGACCTCCAGCGAGAAGGGCTTCATCAGGCCGGTGAGCTCCAGGTTCTCCACGGTGAGCGCGCGTACGCCCGTACGCCCGCCCTTGAGCCGCATCCGGATGTCCTGCTCGCGCGGCGGCTCCGGCGGCGGGCCGGCCTCCTCGAACTTCTGGAAGCGGGTCTGCATCGCCCGGTACCGCGAGGCCATGTCGGGGCTGCTCGCGGCCTGGTTGCGCAGCCGCAGCACCAGGGCCTTCAGCCGGGCGTGCTCCTCGTCCCAGCGCCGCTTGAGCTCCTCGAAGCGGGCGAAGCGCTCCTTGCGGGCCTGGTGGTACGTGTCGAAGCCCGCGCCGTGCACCCAGACGTCCGTGCCCATCGGGCTCGGCTCCAGGCTGATGATCTTCTCGGCGGCCCGGGACAGCAGCTCCCGGTCGTGCGACACGAACAGCACCGTCTTGCGGGTGGCCTTCAGCTGCTCCTCCAGCCACCGCTTGCCCGGGACGTCCAGGTAGTTGTCCGGCTCGTCGAGCAGCAGCACCTCGTCCGGCCCGCGCAGCAGCGCCTCCAGGACCAGCCGCTTCTGCTCACCGCCGGACAGCGTGCGCACCTCGCGGAACTGCGCCGAGTCGTACGGGATGGCCAGCGCGGCCATGGTGCAGACGTCCCACAGGGTCTCCGCCTCGTAGCCCTGGACGTCGGCCCAGTCGCTGAGCGCCTGCGCGTAAGCCATCTGCGCGGCCTCGTCGTCGACCGTCAGGATCAGCTGCTCGGCCCGGTCCACGGCCCTCGCCGCCTCCCGGATCCGCGGCTGCGCCACCGATACCAGCAGGTCACGCACGGTCGTTTCGTCGCGTACGGAGCCCACGAACTGCGACATCACGCCCAGGCCGCCGCTCACGGTGACCGCGCCGCCGTGCGGCTGGAGCTCGCCGGAGATCATCTTGAGCAGAGTGGTCTTGCCGGCCCCGTTCGCCCCGACCAGGGCGACGACCGACCCCTCCCCCACGCGGAAGGAGACGTCCGGGAGCAGTACCCGCCCGTCGGGAAGGTAGTACTCCAGGTGGCTGGCTTCGAGATGTCCCATGCCGGGCATTGTCCAGGTCCGCCGCCGATCCGCCCAAACGGATTAGCCGGACACCGCCCGACGGCCGACACCGCCCGCCGGCCGTCGGCAGCAGCCGGCGGTCAGCAGCAGCCGGCGCCCGGCAGGGTCCGCATGTTGCGCGCTTCCTTGCTGCGCGCGGCCAGCAGCTCGTCGGCCGGGTAGCCGACCTCCTCCAGGGTCAGCCCGTGCGGCTTGACGACGTGCACCGAGGAGTCCCGTACGGCGGCTTCCAGCACCTTGCCGGGCCAGTCGGTGGGCCGGTGCCCGTCCCCGACGTGCAGCAGGGCGCCCACCAGCGAGCGGACCATGTTGTGGCAGAAGGCGTCGGCGCGGACGGTCGCGGTGATGATCCCGTCCTCGGCGCGCTCCCAGCTGAGCTGCTGGAGCGTACGGATGGTCGTGGCGCCCTCGCGCTTCTTGCAGTACGCGGCGAAGTCGTGCTCGCCCAGCAACGGGGCGGCGGCCTCGTTCATGGCGTCCACGTCGAGCGGCCACTGGTGCCACAGCACGTGGCCGCGGCGCAGCGGGTCGACGCCGCCCTGGTGGTCGCCGACGCGGTAGGCGTAGCGGCGCCAGATGGCCGAGAAGCGCGCGTTGAAGCCCTGGGGGGCCTCGGCGACCTTCCACACCCGGATGTCGTGCGGCAGCCGGCCGGCGAGGCGGCGCAGCAGCTTGTCGTGGTGCTCGGCCCACACCTCCTCGGCCAGGTCGAACTGCGCGACCTGCCCGCGGGCGTGCACGCCCGCGTCGGTACGTCCGGCCACGGTCAGCTCGACCGGGTCGGGCAGCCGCATCACGGTCTGCAGGGCCGACTCCAGCTCGCCCTGCACGGTCCGCAGCACGCGCTGCTTCGCCCAGCCGGAGAAGTCCTTGCCGTCGTACGACAGGTCCAGCCGCACCCGGACGTGCCCGGGCTCCACCTCGTCACTCACGTGACAGATCCTCTCAGAATGGCAAACGGGCCCGCCCCGTGAGGGGCGGGCCCGTTCAGAGCCGTTCAGCGTGATCCCGGAGGGGATCAGGCCTCCTTGGTCTCCTCGGTGGCGGGAGCCTCGGCGGCCTCCGCCTCCTTGACCGCGCGCTTGGTGGCGGCCTCGGCCTCACCGGTGGCCTGCTGGGCGACCGTAAGGGCCTCGACCAGCTCGATCACGGCCATCGGGGCGTTGTCGCCACGACGGTTGCCGATCTTGGTGATGCGCGTGTAACCACCGGGGCGGTTCTCGTAGCGCGGGGCGATCTCGGTGAACAGCGTGTGCACGATGCTCTTGTCCGTGATCGTCTGCAGCACCAGGCGACGGTTGTGGATGTCGCCCTTCTTGGCCTTGGTGACCAGACGCTCGGCGTAGGGACGCAGGCGGCGGGCCTTGGCCTCGGTGGTGGTGATGCGGCCGTGCTCGAAGAGCGCCTTCGCGAGGTTCGCGAGGAGGTGCTTCTCGTGCGCGGCGCTGCCGCCCAGACGGGCACCCTTTGCGGGACGCGGCATGGTGTTACTCCTTCATATCTGCACCGGCCGTGTCAGGTACCGGTGTCAGTTCCCCCGAGGCGGATGCCGCGGGAAAGTTCACACCCGGCCGGCGGTCGGGGCCCAGGGCCCCAGCCGCCGGCGGCGGGGAAAATCAGTACTGCTCGGTCTCGACGAAACCGGCGTCCGCGTCGTCGTCGGCGCCGAAGGCGTCGGCGGCGGCGGTCGGGTCGAATCCGGGCGGGCTGTCCTTGAGGGCCAGGCCCATGCCGGCCAGCTTCGCCTTGACCTCGTCGATCGACTTCGCACCGAAGTTGCGGATGTCGAGCAGGTCGGCCTCGGAGCGGGCGACGAGCTCACCCACGGAGTGGATGCCCTCGCGCTTGAGGCAGTTGTACGACCGAACGGTGAGCTCGAGCTCCTCGATCGGCAGCGCCAGGTCGGCGGCCAGGGCGGCGTCCGTCGGGGACGGGCCCATGTCGATGCCCTCGGCGTCGATGTTGAGCTCGCGCGCCAGACCGAACAGCTCGACCAGGGTCTTACCGGCGGACGCCATGGCGTCGCGCGGGCGCATGGCCTGCTTGGTCTCGACGTCGACGATCAGCTTGTCGAAGTCGGTGCGCTGCTCGACTCGGGTCGCCTCGACCTTGTAGGTGACCTTGAGGACCGGGCTGTAGATGGAGTCGATCGGGATGCGACCGATCTCCTGGCCCAGCTGCTTGTTCTGGACGGCGGAGACGTAGCCGCGACCGCGCTCGACGGTCAGCTCCATCTCCAGCTTGCCCTTGCCGTTGAGCGTGGCGAGGACCAGGTCCGGGTTGTGCACCTCGACACCGGCCGGGGGCGCGATGTCGGCAGCGGTGACCAGGCCGGGACCCTGCTTGCGCAGGTACATCACGACCGGCTCGTCGTGCTCCGAGGAGACGACCAGCTGCTTGATGTTCAGGATGATGTCGGTGACGTCTTCCTTGACACCCGGCACGGTGGTGAACTCGTGCAGGACGCCGTCCACGCGGATGCTGGTGACAGCGGCACCCGGGATCGAGGACAGGAGCGTGCGGCGCAGGGAGTTGCCGAGGGTGTAGCCGAAGCCCGGCTCCAGCGGCTCGATCACGAACCGCGAGCGGTACTCGTCGACGACCTCTTCGGTCAGCGAAGGACGCTGAGCGATAAGCATGTCTGTGTTCCTTCATTCGTGGACGCCCACTATTTGACGCCCGACGGGATGCCGTACCGGAGTACGGCTACTGCAAGGGTACGGGCGGCACGCCCCCCGAAGGGGTCGTACCGCCCGGACACTCAAGAACGCACAGGTGCGTCCGCTGCGTCAGACGCGGCGGCGCTTCGGCGGGCGGCAGCCGTTGTGCGGGGTGGGGGTGACGTCCTGGATCGAGCCGACCTCGAGGCCAGTGGCCTGGAGGGAGCGGATCGCGGTCTCGCGGCCGGAGCCCGGACCCTTGACGAAGACGTCAACCTTGCGCATGCCGTGCTCCTGCGCGCGGCGGGCGGCCGACTCGGCGGCCATCTGCGCGGCGAAGGGGGTGGACTTGCGCGAGCCCTTGAAGCCGACGTGGCCGGCGGAGGCCCAGGAGATCACGTTGCCCGAGGGGTCCGTGATCGAAACGATGGTGTTGTTGAACGTGCTCTTGATGTGGGCGTGCCCGTGAGCGACGTTCTTCTTTTCCTTGCGGCGCACCTTCTTGGCAGCGCCCTGACGACCCTTGGGGGGCATCTAAATCTCCTACGGGAGGTGGTCGGTCCTACAGCGCAAGACCGCTGAACAGGACTACTTCTTGCCCGGCTTCTTCTTACCGGCGATCGCGCGACGCGGGCCCTTGCGGGTACGCGCGTTCGTGCTGGTGCGCTGACCGTGCACCGGCAGGCCACGACGGTGGCGGATGCCCTGGTAGCACTGGATCTCGATCTTGCGACGGATGTCGCCCTGGATCTCGCGGCGGAGGTCACCCTCGGTACGGAGGTTGGCGTCCACGTACTCGCGGATCTTGACGAGGTCCTCTTCGGCCAGGTCACGAACGCGGGTGTTCGGGTTCACGCCGGTGGAGGCGAGGATCTCCTTGGACCGGGTGCGCCCGATACCGAAGACGTAGGTGAGTGCGATCTCCACGCGCTTTTCGCGCGGGATGTCAACACCGGAAACGCGTGCCACAAATGGCTCCTGTGTGTTCGGGGGTCTTCCGCAGAACCACTCCCGACCGCCGACCGCCCTTGATGGATGGTGGTACGTCCGGGTCCCCGGCCCCCGCCGGAGGTACCGCCGGCCCTGGTGAGGGCTGGGCGGGTTCTGCGTATGTACGTTTTCTTACGTCGCGCGAAGAACTGCGGAAGGCAGGTCGGTCGGCGTGCGTCAGCCCTGGCGCTGCTTGTGGCGCAGGTTGTCGCAGATGACCATGACCCGACCGTGACGGCGGATCACCTTGCACTTGTCGCAGATCTTCTTGACGCTCGGCTTGACCTTCATGTTGGTGAGGTTCTCCGGGTCAGTGCCACCACCCGCGCCGGGACAAGTCGCCCAGGCGGGAGTGAAGACAAGATCTACTTGTATCGGTAGACGATCCGGCCACGCGTCAGGTCGTACGGAGACAGCTCCACGACGACCCGGTCATCAGGGAGGATGCGGATGTAGTGCATGCGCATCTTGCCGCTGATGTGCGCGAGGACCTTGTGACCGTTCTGGAGTTCCACCTTGAACATCGCGTTCGGGAGGGACTCGATCACGGTGCCCTCGATTTCGATGGCACCTTGCTTCTTGGCCACGCTTCGCCTTTCGAATCGGCTACCTTGATCGGCCTCGCGCGCCATGCAGGCATGGAAGTGCACGAGAGCCGACGAGTCAGTCTACGTCAGGGCACCCAGAAAGACGAATCCGGAAAGTTTGCCCCAGAGTGTAGATCATTACGCCAGAGGGTCCGGAGCCGTGGTGACTCCATACTCCGCCAGCTTCGCCTTGCCGCAGTCCGGGCTGGTCAGGACGATGGGGCCGTCCTCGGTCAGCGCGATGGAGTGCTCCCAGTGCGAGGACCAGGTGCCGTCCGTCGTGATGACCGTCCAGTCGTCCGCCAGGACCTCCGTCTGGGCGGTGCCCAGGGAGACCATGGGCTCGATCGCCAGGCAGAGGCCCGGGACCAGCTTGATCCCCTTGCCCCGCTTGCGCGAGACGTAGTTCAGCAGGTGGGGGTCCATGTGCATCTCGGACCCGATGCCGTGGCCGCCGTAGTCCTCGATGATCCCGAACTTGCCGAGGCTGTGCTCACCGGTGGTGGGGCGGGGCTGGCGCTTGATGTACGTCTCGATGGCCTTGGAGATGTCCACGAGGCGGTTGCCGAGCTTCATGGCGGCGATCCCGGCCCACATGGACTCCTCGGTCACCCGGGACAGCTCCAGGAGCTCAGGGGCGTGCCCGGTGCCCACGAAGGCGGTGTACGCGGCGTCGCCGTGCCAGCCGTCCACGATCGCGCCGGCGTCGATCGAGATGATGTCGCCGTCCTTGAGGACCGTCTTGTCGTCCGGGATGCCGTGGACCACGACCTCGTTCACCGAGGTGCAGATCGTCGCGGGGAAGCCGCCGTAGCCGAGGAAGTTCGACTTGGCCCCGGCGTCCGAGATGACCTTGCGGGCGACCATGTCCAGATCCCGCGTCGTGGCGCCCGGCACGGCCGCCTCACGGGTCGCCGCGTGGATCGCGGCGACGACCAGCCCCGCCTCGCGCATCTTCGCGATCTGCTCGGGGGTCTTGATCTGGACCATGTAGAACAGCCTTCCCTTTTTTGCGGCTAAACCGCCGCCGCTCTCGCGGAGGTGGTTGATCTCCGCTGTGCTACCTCAATTATTGGCTGATGGCGTACGAAGCCGCGTCATGCAGACGGCCGCGGCGCCCCGAGGGACACCGCGGCCGTACCTGCACACAAAGGGTTACTACTTCTTCAGGGCGTCCATCGCGCGCTTCGTGACGTCCGCGACCTCACCGAGGGCCGGGATGGTCACCAGCAGGCCCTGGGCCTTGTAGTAGTCGATGATCGGCTCGGTCTGCGTGTGGTAGACCTCGAGCCGGTTGCGCACCGTCGCCTCGGAGTCGTCTCCGCGCTGGTACAGCTCGCCGCCGCAGGTGTCGCAGACACCCTCGGCCTTCGGCGGGGCGTACGTCACGTGGAAGACGTGCGAGGAGTCGTTGCGGCAGATCCGGCGACCGGCGATCCGCTTGACGACCTCGTCCTCCTCGACCTCGAGGTCGAGGACGGCGTCGAGCTTCATGCCCTCGGCCTGGAGCATCACGTCGAGCGCCTCGGCCTGCGAGACGTTGCGCGGGAAGCCGTCGAGCAGGAAGCCGCCCACGGCGTCGGGCTGCTCCATCCGGTCCTTGGCCATGCCGATGGTCACCTCGTCGGGGACCAGGTCGCCGGCGTCCATGTACGCCTTCGCCTGCTTGCCCAGCTCGGTGCCCTGGCTGATGTTGGCCCGGAACAGGTCGCCCGTGGAGATGTGCGGGATCGACAGGTTCTTGGCAAGGAACGCGGCCTGCGTTCCCTTGCCCGCACCGGGCGGTCCGACGAGGACGATTCGCATCAGCGGAGGAACCCTTCGTAATTACGCTGCTGGAGCTGGCTCTCGATCTGCTTCACGGTTTCCAGACCCACACCCACGATGATCAGGATGCTCGTCCCGCCGAACGGGAAGTTCTGGTTCGCTCCGAAGCCGGCCAACGCCATCGTCGGCACAAGAGCGATGAGACCCAGGTACAGCGACCCCGGCCAGGTGATCCGGTTGAGTACGTAGCTGAGGTACTCGGCGGTGGGTCGACCGGCGCGGATGCCCGGGATGAACCCACCATACTTCTTCATGTTGTCTGCAACTTCCTCGGGGTTGAACGAGATCGCCACGTAGAAGAACGCGAAGAAGACGATCAGGAGGAAGTACACCGCGATGTAGTACGGGTGGTCGCCCTTGACGAAGTGCTTCTGGATCCAGGTGGCCCAGCCCGCGGTGGAACCGCTGAACTGTACGACCAGCGCCGGGATGTAGAGCAGCGACGAGGCGAAGATGACGGGGATGATGCCCGCCTGGTTCACCTTGAGCGGGATGTAGGTCGACGTACCGCCGTAGGCACGGCGGCCGATCATGCGCTTCGCGTACTGGACCGGGATCCGGCGCTGCGCCTGCTCGACGAAGACCACCAGGCCCACCATCGCGAGGCCCACCAGCATGACGACGCCGAACTCGACCCAACCGTCGGCGATCTTGCCCTGGAGCTTGATCTGCCAGAGGGCGCCGATGAAGCCGGCGGCGATCGAGATGAACATGAGGATCGACATGCCGTTGCCGATGCCGCGGTCGGTGACGAGCTCACCGAGCCACATGACGACGCAGGTACCAGCGGTCATGGTGACCACCATGACGACCGTGGTGAAGATCGACCGGTCGGGGACGATCTGGCTGGCGACCTGGCAACCCTGGAACAGGGCGCCGGTGCGGGCGGTGGCGACGAGGCCGGTGCCCTGCAGGATCGCGAGCGCGACCGTCAGATAGCGCGTGTACTGAGTGATCTTCGCCGTGCCGGACTGGCCCTCTTTTTTGAGGGTCTCCAGCTTCGGGATGACCACGGTCAGCAGCTGCAGAATGATGCTCGCCGTGATGTACGGCATGATGCCGAGCGCAAAGATCGTGATCTGCAGCAGCGCACCGCCGCTGAACATGTTGACGAGACCGAACAGCCCATTGCTGCTGCCTGCCTGGTCGACACAGATCTGAACGTTCTTGTAGCTCACGCCGGGAACCGGGATGTGGGACCCGAGCCGGAACAGCACGATGATGCCGAGCGTGAAGAGCAGCTTCTTGCGCAGGTCGGGCGTCTTGAACGCCCGGGCGAACGCGGTGAGCACGGTGCCTCCTGCGACCCCCGCGCTACTGCGTCAAGGGTGACGGTCTGAGGGATCGACGTATACGACAAAGCAAAGGTGCACGCCACCTTACCGGCGAGTGTGCCTTCCTTGGAACGACCAACCGGGGATGCCCCATATGTGAGGCATCCCCGGTCGGGTTTCGAGCTATTTAGTCACTTGATCGTCTTAGACGAGTTCGGTGACAGTGCCGCCGGCAGCGGCAATCTTCTCCTTGGCGGAGGCGGAAACGGCGTCAACCGAAACCTGCAGCGCCACGGAGAGCTCGCCCTGGCCCAGGACCTTGACGAGGCTGTTCTTGCGAACCGCGCCCTTGGCGACCAGGTCGGCCACCGTGACTTCTCCACCCTCGGGGTAGAGAGCGCCGAGCTTGTCCAGGTTCACGACCTGGAACTCGGTGCGGAACGGGTTCTTGAAGCCCTTGAGCTTCGGCAGACGCATGTGGAGGGGCATCTGCCCACCCTCGAAGCGCTGCGGGATCTGGTAACGGGCCTTCTGGCCCTTCGTACCACGACCGGCCGTCTTACCCTTCGACGCCTCACCACGACCGACACGGGTCTTCGCGGTCTTGGCGCCGGGGGCGGGACGGAGGTTGTGGGCCTTCAGCGGGCTGTTCTCAGCCATGTTAGTCAACCTCCTCAACCGTCACGAGGTGGCGGACGGTCTGCACCATTCCGCGGAACTCGGGGCGGTCCTCCTTGACGACCACGTCGTTCAGGCGCTTGAGCCCGAGCGAACGCAGAGTGTCGCGGTGGTTCTGCTTGCTACCGATGTACGACTTCGTCTGCGTGATCTTGAGGCGAGCCATTACGCAGCACCCGCCCCGGCACGTGCACGCAGCAGAGCCGCGGGCGCAACGTCCTCGAGGGGCAGACCACGGCGAGCCGCGATCTCCTCGGGACGCTGCAGGCCCTTGAGCGCTGCCACGGTCGCGTGCACGATGTTGATCGCGTTCGACGAGCCGAGCGACTTCGACAGGATGTCGTGAACGCCGGCGCACTCCAGAACGGCGCGCACCGGGCCACCGGCGATAACACCGGTACCGGGGGAAGCCGGCTTCAGCAGCACGACGCCCGCGGCACGCTCGCCCGTGATCGGGTGAGGGATGGTGCCCTGGATGCGCGGAACCTTGAAGAAGTTCTTCTTGGCTTCCTCGACACCCTTGGCGATGGCCGCGGGAACTTCCTTGGCCTTGCCGTAACCGACACCTACAGTGCCGTCACCGTCGCCCACCACGACCAGCGCGGTGAAGCTGAAGCGGCGACCACCCTTGACAACCTTGGCGACGCGGTTGATCGCGACAACGCGCTCAACGTAAGCGGTCTTCTCGGCGGCAGGGCCACCGTCGCGACCCTTCCGGTCCCGCCGCTCGCCGCCACCGGCACCGCTTCCGCGGCGCTGGGGTCCAGCCATTGGATTACCTCTCTCTGTTACGTCCGTGAGTCCCGGAACCGGGGCTTAGAACTTCAGCCCGGCTTCGCGGGCGGCGTCAGCCAGAGCGGCAATGCGCCCGGCGTATCGGTTGCCACCGCGGTCGAACACGACGGTCTCGACACCCGCAGCCTTGGCACGCTCGGCGACGAGCGCGCCGACAGCCTGGGCCTGCGAGCTCTTGTCGCCTTCGCCACCGCGGATCGAAGCGTCCAGGGTCGACGCCGACGCCAGGGTGTGACCCTGGAGGTCGTCGATGACCTGAGCAACGATGTTGCGGTTGGAACGCGTCACGACGAGGCGCGGACGCTCCGCCGTACCCGAGACGTTCTTGCGGATGCGGATGTGGCGGCGAGCCTTGGCAGCGCGCTTGTACGCGTCGCCCTTGGCGATCTTCACACCGTATGCCATGGCTACTTACCAGCCTTTCCGACCTTGCGGCGGATGACTTCGCCGGCGTACTTGACACCCTTGGCCTTGTACGGGTCGGGCTTCCGCAGCTTGCGGATGTTGGCGGCGACCTCGCCGACCTTCTGCTTGTCGATGCCCTCGACCGAGAACTTGGTCGGCGACTCGACCTTGAAGGAGATGCCCTCGGGCGCCTCCACCAGGATCGGGTGGCTGTAACCCAGCTGGAACTCCAGGTCGGAGCCCTTCGCCAGGACACGGTAACCGACACCGCTGATCTCGAGAGCCTTGACGTATCCCGTGGTCACACCGGTGATCATGTTCGCCACCAGCGTGCGGGACAGGCCGTGCAGGGCCTTGTTCTGACGCTCGTCGTTCGGGCGGGTGACGTTCAGAACGCCGTCCTCACCCTTCACGACCGCGATGGGAGCCTTGACGGTGTGCGAGAGGGAACCCTTGGGGCCCTTCACCGCGACCGTGCTGCCATCGATGGTGACGTCCACACCGGCGGGAACCTGGATGGGGAGCTTGCCGATTCGCGACATTGCTTTTCCTCCGTTCCCGACTACCAGACGTAGGCGAGGACTTCCCCACCTACGCCCTTCTTGCCTGCCTGCTGGCCGGTGAGGAGACCGTGGGACGTGGAGATGATCGCCACGCCCAGGCCGCCGAGCACCTTGGGCAGGTTGGTGGACTTCGCGTACACGCGCAGACCGGGCTTCGAGATCCGCTTGATGCCCGCAATGGAGCGCTCGCGGTTCGGCCCGAACTTCAGCTCGAGGACGAGGTTCTTGCCGACCTCGGCGTCCTCGACCTTCCAGCCGGTGATGAAACCCTCCTGCTTGAGGATCTCTGCGATGTGCGACTTGATCTTGCTGTGCGGCATCACGACGGTGTCGTGGTACGCCGAGTTAGCGTTACGCAGACGCGTGAGCATGTCTGCGATCGGGTCAGTCATGGTCATGAAGTGGCCTTCGGCCTCTCTCGCCGGGGTTTCCTGTATGCGCCATCCCTCTCCCCACTCAGTGGCGGGACGGGTGCGGTGCGGGGACCTACGGCGTAGTAAGTCGTTATGGGCGGCGGACGCCCAACCACACAAGCCTAAGGCATGCGCGGCCGGGCACCCACCGTCCAGATGCTTACCGAGAGTGCCTGGTAGCTCCCAAGTCCTTGCGGACGAGGGGGATTTACCAGGAGCTCTTGGTCACGCCCGGCAGCTCGCCACGGTGAGCCATCTCACGAAGGCACACGCGGCACAGGCCGAACTTGCGGTACACGGAGTGGGGGCGACCGCAGCGCTGGCAGCGGGTGTACGCACGCACACCGAACTTGGGCTTACGGGCAGCCTTCGCGATGAGAGCCTTCTTCGCCATCTCGCTTACGCCTCCTTGAAGGGGAAGCCGAGGTGACGAAGGAGGGCACGGCCCTCGTCGTCGTTGGTCGCCGTGGTGACCACGGTGATGTCCATACCCCGGGTACGGTCGATCTTGTCCTGGTCGATCTCGTGGAACATGACCTGCTCCGTGAGACCGAAGGTGTAGTTGCCACGGCCGTCGAACTGCTTCGGCGACAGACCACGGAAGTCACGGATACGCGGCAGCGCGAGCGACAGCGTACGGTCCAGGAACTCCCACATGCGGTCACCACGGAGGGTGACGTGGCAGCCGATCGGCTGACCCTCGCGCAGCTTGAACTGCGCGATGGACTTCCGGGCCTTCGTGACGGCCGGCTTCTGACCGGTGATCGTCGTCAGGTCCTTGATGGCGCCGTCGATCAGCTTGGAGTCGCGGGCGGCGTCGCCCACACCCATGTTGACCACGATCTTCACGAGACCGGGGATCTGCATGACGTTCTCGTAGGAGAACTCCTCACGCAGCTTGCCCGCGATGTCCTCGCGGTACTTCGTCTTGAGACGCGGAGTGGTAGCCATCAGATGTCCTCACCCGTCCGCTTGGCAACGCGGATCTTGTTGCCCTCGTCGTCGAAGCGGAAACCGACGCGGGTAACGACCTTCTGGCCGTCCTTCTCCACAACCAGCTGAACGTTGCTGACGTGGATCGGCGCCTCGGTGATCACGATGCCACCGGTCTGCGAGCCACCAGCGGTCTGGCCGGCCTTGGTGTGCTTCTTGACCCGGTTGACACCCTCGACGAGGACGCGGTTGTCAGCGGGGAAGGCGACGATGACCTTGCCCTGCTTGCCCTTGTCCTTACCGGTGATGACCTGAACCAGGTCGCCCTTCTTGATCTTCATGCTTACAGCACCTCCGGCGCGAGCGAGATGATCTTCATGAACTTCTTCTCGCGCAGCTCACGGCCCACCGGGCCGAAGATACGGGTGCCGCGAGGGTCGCCGTCGTTCTTCAGAATGACGGCGGCGTTCTCGTCAAAGCGGATGTACGAGCCGTCCTGGCGGCGGCGCTCCTTGACGGTGCGAACGATGACCGCCTTGACGACGTCACCCTTCTTCACGTTGCCACCGGGGATCGCATCCTTGACGGTGGCGACGATGACGTCACCGATGCCCGCGTAGCGGCGACCGGAACCACCGAGAACACGGATGCAAAGGATCTCCTTTGCACCAGTGTTGTCGGCGATACGCAGTCGCGACTCCTGCTGGATCACGTGTATCTCCTGTTTGTCTGCCGGTTCCCGGCGGGGGCCTCACTCCGAAGAGCTACCGCCCCCACCGAGCCTGGCGGAACGAACCTAAGGGAAACCCCTCAGGTGCTTACTTGGCCTTCTCGAGGATCTCGACGATGCGCCAGCGCTTGCTCGCCGACAGCGGACGCGTCTCCATGATGAGGACGCGGTCGCCGACGCCGGCAGCGTTCTGCTCGTCGTGCGCCTTGAGCTTGTTCGTACGGCGGATGACCTTGCCGTACAGGGCGTGCTTCACACGGTCCTCGACGGCGACGACGACGGTCTTGTCCATCTTGTCGCTGACGACCAGACCCTCACGGGTCTTGCGGAAACCGCGCTCGGTCTTCTCAGTCACGTTGTTCTCGCTCATCAGGCGCTCTCCACCGTCTCGATACCGAGCTCACGCTCGTGCATCAGGGTGTAGATGCGAGCGATGTCCTTACGGACGGACTTGAGCCGGCCGTTGTTCTCCAGCTGACCCGTGGCCGCCTGGAAGCGGAGCTTGAACAGCTCCTCCTTGGCCTCGCGCAGCTTGCCAACGAGCTCCTCGTTGCCGAGCTCACGCAGCTCGGACGCCTTGGTTCCCGTCGCCATCACGACTCACCTGCCTCGCGCCGAACAATCCGGCACTTCATCGGAAGCTTGTGAGCAGCGCGGGTGAGCGCCTCACGAGCAATCTTCTCGTTCGGGTAGGACAGCTCGAACATGACCCGACCCGGGTGCACGTTGGCGATCCACCACTCGGGAGAACCCTTACCGGAACCCATGCGGGTCTCGGCAGGCTTCTTCGTCAGCGGGCGGTCCGGGTAGATGTTGATCCAGACCTTGCCGCCACGCTTGATGTGGCGGGTCATCGCAATACGAGCCGCCTCGATCTGGCGGTTCGTCACGTACGCCGGGGTCAGCGCCTGGATGCCGTACTCGCCGAACGTGACCTCAGTACCGCCCTTCGCCATACCACTGCGCTTGGGGTGGTGCTGCTTGCGGTGCTTGACCCTACGAGGGATCAGCATGTCGGTCAGGCCTCCGTTCCGGTGCTCTCGGCCGGAGCGGCGGCGGGAGCGTCGGCCTTGGGGGCCTCGGCACCAGCAGCCTGCTGCGGCTTGCGGCCACCACGGCCGCCGCGCTCGCCACCACGGCCACCACGGCCGGCGGGACGGTCGCCTGCGCCCTGCGCGCCACGGGCCGGGCGGTTACCCGCACGGGCCGCAGCGTTCTCGGCGCGAACCTCGGCGATGTTCTTGACGTCGCCCTTGTAGATCCAGACCTTCACACCGATACGGCCGAAGGTGGTCTTGGCCTCGAAGAAGCCGTAGTCCACGTTCGCGCGCAGCGTGTGCAGCGGCACACGACCCTCGCGGTAGAACTCGGAGCGGGACATCTCGGCGCCGCCGAGACGACCGCCACACTGGATCTTGATGCCCTTGGCGCCGGCCTTCATCGTGCCCTGCATGCTCTTACGCATGGCGCGACGGAAGGAGACGCGGGAGGAGAGCTGCTCGGCAACGGCCTGGGCAACCAGCTGAGCGTCAAGCTCGGGGTTCTTGACCTCGAGGATGTTCAGCTGGACCTGCTTGCCCGTGAGCTTCTCGAGGTCACCGCGGATGCGGTCGGCCTCGGCGCCACGGCGGCCGATGACGATGCCCGGACGAGCGGTGTGGATGTCCACACGCACGCGGTCACGGGTGCGCTCGATCTCAACCTTCGAGATGCCGGCGCGCTCCATGCCGGACGTCATCATCCGACGGATGGCGACGTCTTCCTTGACGTAGTCCTTGTACAGCTTGTCGGCGTACCAACGCGACTTGAAGTCGGTGGTGATGCCGAGCCGGAACCCGTGCGGGTTTACCTTCTGGCCCATTACCGGGAACCTTCCTTGCTGCTGACGACCACGGTGATGTGGCTGGTCCGCTTGCGGATCCGGTAGGCACGGCCCTGCGCACGCGGACGGAACCGCTTCAGGGTCGGGCCCTCGTCCACGAACGCCTCGCTGATGAACAGCGAAGTGGCGTCCGGGTGGTTGTAGTTGTGTGCGGCATTGGCAATGGCGCTGTCAAGCACCTTGCCAACCGGCACGCTCGCGGCCTGCGGGGCGAAACGCAGGACCGCCTGAGCCTCCGTGGCATCCATGCCACGGATAAGGTCCACCACTCGGCGGGCCTTCATGGGCGTGACGCGGATGTACCGCGCCTGGGCCCTGGCTTCCATGGTTGTCCCTTCGGTGTAAGTCATAGTCGTAACCACCCCGCCTTTAGCGGCGCTTCGACTTCCGGTCGTCCTTGACGTGGCCGCGGAAGGTGCGAGTCGGCGAGAACTCGCCGAGCTTGTGGCCGACCATCGACTCGGTGACGAACACCGGGACGTGGGTCTTGCCGTTGTGCACCGCGATGGTGTGACCCAGCATGCTGGGGATGATCATCGAGCGACGGGACCAGGTCTTGATGACGTTCTTGGTGCCGGCTTCGTTCTGGACGTCCACCTTCTTTACGAGGTGGTCGTCGACGAAGGGCCCCTTCTTGAGACTGCGCGGCATCTAAACCCGCTCCTAGCGCTTCTTGTTCGTCTTGCGGCGGCGGACGATGTACTTGCTCGAAGCCTTCTTCGGCGAGCGAGTACGACCCTCCTTCTGACCCCACGGGGAGACCGGGTGGCGACCACCACTGGTCTTGCCCTCACCACCACCGTGCGGGTGGTCAACCGGGTTCATCGCGACACCGCGGACGGACGGGCGAACGCCCTTCCAGCGCATGCGGCCGGCCTTGCCCCAGTTGATGTTCGACTGCTCGGCGTTGCCGACCTCGCCGACCGTGGCGCGGCAGCGCGCGTCGACGAGACGGATCTCACCGGACGGCATACGAAGGTGGGCCATGGTGCCCTCCTTCGCCAGCAGCTGCACGGAGGCACCAGCGGAGCGGGCGAACTTCGCGCCGCCACCGGGACGGAGCTCGATCGCGTGGATCGTGGTACCGACCGGGATGTTGCGGAGCGCGAGGTTGTTGCCCGGCTTGATGTCGGCCGTGGGGCCGTTCTCAATCCGGTCGCCCTGCTTCAGGCTCTTCGGCGCGATGATGTAGCGCTTCTCGCCGTCCGCGTAGTGCAGGAGCGCGATGCGCGCGGTGCGGTTGGGGTCGTACTCGATGTGCGCGACCTTGGCCGGCACGCCGTCCTTGTCGTGACGACGGAAGTCGATCACGCGGTAGGCGCGCTTGTGTCCACCACCCTGGTGGCGAACGGTGATCCGGCCGGTGTTGTTACGGCCGCCCTTGCTGTGCAGAGGGCGAACCAGCGACTTCTCCGGCGTGGACCGCGTGATCTCGACAAAGTCGGCGACGCTGGAGCCACGACGGCCCGGGGTCGTCGGCTTGTACTTGCGGATACCCATTTCTCAGTCCTCGTCCGATTCCGGACGACTAGACCTCCGTTAGGAGGCCTGGCCGCCGAAGATGTCGATTCGGTCGCCCTCAGCGAGGGTCACGATGGCGCGCTTGGTGTCAGCGCGCTTGCCGAAACCGGTCTTGGTGCGCTTGCGCTTACCCTGACGGTTGATCGTGTTGACCCCGGTGACCTTGACCCCGAAGACCGCTTCCACGGCCTGCTTGATCTGGGTCTTGTTGGAGCCGGGCGCGACGATGAACGTGTACTTGTTCTCGTCCAGCAGCGCGTAGCTCTTCTCCGAGACAACCGGCTTGATCAGCAGGTCGCGCGGGTCAGTGAAGGTCTTGCTGGTAACGGTCGCCTCAGACATCAGGCGTCGCTCCCTTCGGTCTCATCGGCCTTGGGGCCAGACACGAAGGACTCGAAAGCGGCCTGAGTGAAGACCACGTCGTCAGAGACGATCACGTCGTACGTGTTCAGCTGGCCCGGCTCCAGGATGTGAACCTGGGGCAGGTTGCGGGCGGACAGCCACGCGGCCTCGTCGGCGCGGTCGACGACCAGGAGCAGGTTCTTGCGCTCCGAGATCTTGCCGAACAGCGTCTTGGCGGCCTTCGTGGAGGCGGCACCCTCGACCACGCCGGTGATGACGTGGATGCGGGAGTGACGCGCACGGTCCGAGAGGGCACCGCGGAGGGCGGCGGCCTTCATCTTCTTCGGGGTCCGCTGGGAGTAGTCACGCGGCTGCGGGCCGTGGACAACGCCACCGCCGACGAACTGCGGCGCACGGGTCGAACCCTGGCGCGCGCGGCCGGTGCCCTTCTGGCGGTACGGCTTGCGGCCACCACCACGGACTTCGCCACGACGCTTGGTCTTGTGCGTGCCCTGACGGGCAGCAGCCAGCTGAGCGACAACGACCTGGTGGATCAGCGGAACGCTGGTCTTCGCGTCGAAGATCTCCGCGGGGAGCTCGACGGTACCGGCCTTGTCGCCTGCCGGCGAAAGGATGTCAATGGTGCTCATTACCTCAAGCCCCCTTGGCCGCGGTACGGACCAGGACGAGGCCGCCGTTCGGACCGGGGACCGCACCCTTGATGAGGAGCAGACCCTTCTCCGCGTCAACCGCGTGGATGGTCAGGTTCTGGGTGGTGACACGCTCGTTACCCATGCGACCGGCCATGCGCATGCCCTTGAAGACACGCCCAGGGGTGGCACAGCCACCGATCGAACCGGGGGAGCGGTGCTTGCGCTGCACACCGTGACCGGCGCCGAGGCCCCGGAAGTTGTGCCGCTTCATGACACCGGCGAAGCCCTTGCCCTTGCTGTTGCCCGTGACGTCAACCTTGACGCCGGACTCGAACACCTCAGCAGTGATCTCCTGGCCGAGCGTGTACTCGCTGGCGTCGGAGGTGCGGAGCTCCACCAGGTGGCGGCGGGGGGTCACGTCGGCCTTGGCGAAGTGACCCTTGAGGGGCTTGTTCACCTTGCGCGGGTCGATCTCGCCGAAGGCGATCTGGACCGACTCGTAGCCGTCGATGTCGTTCGTACGGACCTGGGTAACGACGCAGGGTCCGGCCTTGACCACGGTCACCGGGACGACACGGTTGTTCTCGTCCCAGACCTGGGTCATGCCGAGCTTCTCGCCCAGGACGCCCTTGATCTGCTTTGCCATCTTCTCGACGCCTCTCAGAGCTTGATCTCGATGTCAACGCCGGCCGGAAGGTCCAGGCGCATCAGCGAGTCAACGGTCTTGGGAGTCGGGTCGAGGATGTCGATCAGGCGCTTGTGCGTGCGCATCTCGAAGTGCTCGCGCGAGTCCTTGTACTTGTGCGGCGACTTGATGACGCAGTACACGTTCTTCTCAGTGGGCAGCGGCACCGGGCCCGCGACCGACGCACCAGTGCGCGTCACCGTCTCGACGATCTTCTTCGCCGAGGAATCGATGACCTCGTGGTCGTAGGCCTTGAGCCGGATGCGGATCTTCTGTCCCGCCATGGCTACTCCGTAGTCCTGTCTGTATGTGGAAACGCTCTGGCTCCCGGTTGGCTGCGGGACGGATCCCGCGGCGCCTCCTCCGACCCACGCGGTCGGGCGTGTCGCACTCCCTCTACAGAAAATTCCCATACGGAAATTCCCTCATCCAAGGGGGTGCGGTCCCTGTGACCGCGTTTCGGGGGAGAAACACCCACCGAGTGCCTGGTGGGCACCGTGCTGACACTTCCCAGAAGATTCCCGTACGTCCGTCCCCATTGCTGCCCCGAAAGGCAGATTAAGGACGACGAGTACTGTGGGACTCGCTTCCGGTCCTCCCGGCGGGAGGCGCGCAGCATCGGCACTCAGCCGAGCAACTTGAGTAGTCTGCCATACGAGGCACGTACCTGGCTAATCGGGCCGAAGAGAATACCCCGCCACGCTGAGTGGTCAAACCGCACCACGCGCACAGCGCTCCCGCGCCGGCGGGGCCCCTCCCCCGGTCAGGACCGGCTGATGGTCCCGCACCCCTCGCCCTGGATTCCCTGGCTGCGGTCGTACGGGTCCGTGGCGGGCCCGCTGGGCGCCGGCCCGGGCGGCATGTCGTACGGGAAGTACGGGTGCAGGAAGCCGTCGGCCGCTTCGCAGTCCACGTTCGACCACTCCGCGGTGTAGCGGCGCGCCTGGAGCCGGCCCCGTGTGGTCTCCCAGCGTCCGGGGTCGAGCAGGGCCAGGGTGATCTGCCGGCGCACGATGCTCCGCTGCACGGTCCCGTCCCCCTTCGTCATGGGATGGACGAAGGTGTAGTCCGCTACCACGAGCAGCTCCCCGGGGTCCCCCGCCTCCGCGTGCATGCTGCCGCGCACCTTGACGACGTCGCCGACCGGCTTGACCTTGGCCGGGTCGAAGCGGGTGAAGAGCGTCACGGGGGTGTGCTCCGCGGTGGGAGCCGTCAGGGACTGCTCCAGCCGCTCCGGGACCTCGGGCTGCCGGGGATCGAGGATCGCCAGGGCGGCCGTCGGCCGCTCGCCGCGCAGGGTCGCCGGGTCCAGGTTGGAAGCGATCAGGAACTCCCTGGTCTTCGCCAGCGCGTCCGCGACCCGCTCCTTGGACATGCCGCCCACGGACGTGGCCTCCGGGACCTCTATCCCTGCGGCGCCGTCCGCCCACTGGAGGGCCGGTGAGCCGCGGAAAGGTTCCTTCAGGGTCGGCTGGTCCGGGCGCAACATCGCCGGCGGCGCGGTCGGGCGTACGGACTCCCCGGGCAGCGGAGCGGCCTCCTGCCGGTCCCCGCTCTTCCCGGTGAGCCTGTCGATCACCAGTTCCGGCCGTACGGCGATCAGCGCGAGCCCGGCGATGACCACGACGGCCAGGGCCGCCTTCAGCCGCTTGCGGCCCCTGCGTTCCTGCCACGCGGGCCCCGTGCGCCAGCCCGGCGGCTGCTGGCCCTGCGTGGCGCGCAGCCGCTCGGTCACCATCCGCGCCCGCGCGGAGGGTTCCCGCGGCACGGAGCCCGCTCCGGCGGCGGCCTGCTCCTGGAAGCGGGTCCACTCCTCGTCGGAGACGCCCGGTCTGTGGTCGTCGTTGCTGTCGTTCCCCATGTCCCCACCCTGAGACGTGCCGTGTGCCCTGCGCCCTGCGCCCTGTGCCCTGCATGGCAAAGAGGCTCCGCACCTTACGGTGCGGAGCCTCTCGGATCAAAGAAATGCCAGGTCAGATCACTTGCTGAAGTAACCCGTGATGTCCGCGATCAGGTCCACGGTGCCCGAGTTGTTGTAGAAGCTGACCTTCCCGTCCACGACCGGGACGATCACCAGGTTCGGGATCGTCTGGCCCGCGGAGAAGTTCAGGTTCGACGCGCTCGTGCGGGTGGTCCCGCTCGGGAACACCGACACGTAGCTGTTCGCCGTCGGGTTCGTCGCGGTCACGTTGAGCACGACCGCCTTGACCCCGGTCTCCGGGATCCCCTCGATGCCGGCCACCGGCAGGGTGACGACCTGGCCGCCGCCGACCTTGGCCTGCGGGACGCCCAGACCCTCACGGGTGTCCATCAGACGCTTGGGGCCGATGTTGGTGTGGGTCGCGCCCGCGGTGCTGTCGGAGAAGTAGCCGGTGATGTCGGCGATCAGGTCGACGCTGCCCGCGTTGTTGTAGAAGCTGACCTTCCCGTCCACGACGGGGACGACCACCAGGTTCGGGATCGTCTGACCGGCGGAGAAGTTCAGGTTCGACGCGCTGGTACGGGCGGTCCCGCTCGGGAACACCGAGACGTAGCTCGTCGCCGTCGGGTTCGTCGCGGTCACGTTGAGCACGACCGCCTTGACGCCGGTCGCCGGGATCCCGTCGACGCCCGCCACCGGCAGGCTGATGACGCTGCCGCCGCCGACCTTCGCCTGCGGGACGCCCAGACCCTCACGGGTGTCCATCAGACGCTTCGGGCCGAAGTTGCTGTGCGTGGCGCCCTCACCGCTCGAGGTGAAGTAGCCGGTGATGTCCGCGATCAGGTCGACGCTGCCCGCGTTGTTGTAGAAGCTGACCTTCCCGTCCACCACGGGGACGACCACCAGGTTCGGGATCGTCTGACCGGCGGAGAAGTTCAGGTTCGACGCGCTGGAGCGGATGGTCCCGCTCGGGAACACCGACACGTAGCTGTTCGCCGTCGGGTTCGTCGCCGTCACGTTCAGCACGACCGCGGTGACACCGCTCGCGGGGATCCCGCCGACGCCCGCCACCGGGAGGGTGACGACGCCGCCGCCGCCGACCTTCGCCTGCGGGACGCCCAGACCCTCACGGGTGTCCATCAGGCGCTTGGGGGTGACCGGGACGAACTTGATGTCCTTGACCTCCGCGACGACGGTCACCGGGAGGCTGGTGGCCACCTTGCCGTTCGTCGTGGTCGCCCGGACCTGGAGCTGGTGGCTGCCGAGGGCCAGCGTCGTCGCCGCCGAACGGGCCGTGCCCGCGGTGGTGGCGACCACCTTGTCGTCCACGAGCAGCTCGAACTTGCTCACCAGGGCGCTCGCCGTGCTGGTCTCCCAGCCGAGGGACACCGGACCCGGGGTCTGGAAGGAGGAACCCGGCTGCGCCGGGGCCCCGTTCACCGAGGAGACCTTCAGCTTGGCCGCGGGGCCCGACTGCCGGAGCGCGTCCAGCTGCGGGTAGAGCGAGTTGCCCGGGCACTGGGTGTTGAAGCCGTCCCGGTGACCCGAGAGCGTGTTGAACTCGTACTGCTGTCCCTGGACGAAGTCCTTGCCGAAGTAGTTCTTCTGCGAGGCGCCCGCGGTCAGCATCGTCTTGCCGCTCATGTCGGCGTCGTACTGGCCCAGCTTGTACGCGGCGACCTTGGAGATGGCTTCGAGGGCGGCGGCCGAGGCCCCCGCGCTCGTGTAGTCACCGAGGACGGAGACGCTCGTCGACTCGGAGTTCCAGCCGTAGGCGTGCGCGCCCATCACGGGCTGGTCGACGCCGCCCTGACGGCCCTCGAAGACCGTGCCGCACTTGTCGACGAGGAAGTTGTAGCCGAGGTCCCGCCACCCGTTGGTCTTCACGTGGTAGACGTGCAGGCCGCGGACGATGGCCGCGGACTCGCTGCACTCGTACGGCGCGGAGGCCGCCGTGTGGTGGACGAAGGCCGCCTTGATCTTCGCTCCGGGGAGGTAGACCGGGCCTTCGTTGTTCAGGCTCTCGTCCGCACCCCAGGCGACGCGCGAGACGATCTCGGGCTTGGGCGCCGTCGAGGCCGGTCCGGGAACCGTCGGGGGCTGGGCGGGCGTCGGAACGGGGTCCGCGGCCGGGGCGGCGAAGGCCGCCGGCCCGGCGTTCAGGTCGCCCTTCTTCGCGGCGGAGCTCGCCGAGCCCGGGTCCACCAGGTTCAGCTCCAGTCCGGCGGGGAGCGCGGTGGCGGCCGCGCCTCCACCCAGCCGGACCTCGGCCCCGTCGGACAGGCCGACCCAGACGGGCTCCGTGGAACCGCGGAGCCCCGGGCGCTTGCCGTCGAGGGTCGCCTTGGCCTGCTCCAGGGTGACCCACGCGGACCACTTGCCGGTCTTGGCGTTGCGGGTGCGGGCCTCGATGGCCCCTTCCTTCACCTCGGCGGCGGGGTCGGTCCAGGAGACGCCCAGAAGGCCGAAGGGCTTGGTGTCCTGCTGGGCGAGGACGGTCTTGCCGGTCCCCTTCGGCTTCAGCGCGAGCTTGTGGACCTTGCCCTCGACGGGGCCCCTGGCCTTGCCGGGAGCGCTGTAGCGCTGCAGGCCCTTGTCGTCCAGAGAATCCGAGCCGAAACCGTTGGCGGCTCCCTGGAAGCCCAGGACCGCCACGACTCCGAGCGCGGCAGCCAGTGCCGTACCGCGCACACGACCTAGTCTCAAGTTGTTACCCCAACCCCTGCGTTGCGAACTCACCAGGTGACACCACTGATCCGCCGGATGCTACTGGCACGGATATTCGAGTGGTTCACCGGGGTCCCCGGGCGCGGTCAGCGGTGGCGCCAGAGCACCCAGCCCTGCTGCTTGTTGACCTTGGCGACGTACCAGCCCGCGGGCGCGTGCGGCCATGTGTCCTCCGCCTTGGCGTCCTCGTTCGTCAGCTGGAGCACCGCCGCGTCCGCCTTCGCCGGCGGCTTGTCGCCGTTCTCCAGGTCCTTCGTCCAGACCCGTCCCTCGAACACCTGGTACGACTGGGCCATCCGCAGACCCCAGTCGACGTCCCAGTCCATCACCAGGTTCTCGCCCGGCTTGAGCCCGGAGGACTTGGTGAAACCGGTGGCCTGCGGTTTGCGGTGCTTCGCGTACGGCTCGGCGATGTTCGAGGTGACCGTGGCCGTCGCGTACGCCGCGAACAGGGCCAGCGACACCGCCACGGCCCAGATCACCCGGCGGCCGCCGGCCAGCTTGAAGAGGACGCAGGCGCCGAGCACCAGCAGGGCTCCGGCGATCGTCCGCCACATGTGCAGCTTCGACCACTCCGAGGCCAGGAACAGCGCGTCGGGCATGGCCCACTGGATGATGGCCAGCTTGTAGAGGCCCTTGCCGACCACGATGATCACGAACTCGGCGGTCAGCACGGTGAACACCACCCCGCCCAGCACCAGCCGCAGCAGCGCACCGGCCCGCGCGCGGTACAGCACGGCCATGCCCACCAGGAAGAACGCCGGGACGAGCGGGGCCAGGTAGCGGGCGTAGACCCAGTTGTCGATCCGCGCGTCCGTCGGCAGTCCGGCCGCCGCGGCGAGCGCGATCCCGTACAGCAGGGCGAGCATCACGAAGGAGACCACCCGCGAGGCCCGGGTGAAGCGGGGGCTGAACACGGCGAACACCATCAGCGCTATGGCGAGGGCGCCGAAGCCCCAGGAGGAGACGGAGAAGTACCAGAGCTGCCCGATCGAACGGGTGATCGTGCGGCGCAGCAGGTCGGGGTCCACGAGATTGTCGATGACCTGGGTACCCACCGAGCTCGGCGGCGTGTCCTTGAACTGCGCCTCCAGCCACATGGCGAGCAGCTTGGCGCCGGCCACGGAGACGGCGAGCCCGCCCCACGCGGCGAGCGTCGACCGCAGCGGCGCCCACTTGAAGACGAGCGCGCCCACCAGCACCGCCGCGGTGAGGGCGACGACCACGCCACCGCGGTCGTGCACCGCCATGGAGAAGCCGGCCAGCAGGCCGGTCCCGAGTCCGTACCGGAGGCGGCGGCGCGGCTCGCCCTCGCTCAGCCAGCCGTGCAGGGTGATCAGCCACCCGAGGAGGACCACGGGGAGCAGGGTGTCGGACATGACGAACTCGGAGTAGAAGACCACCGGCGGCATCAGGGCGGCCGCCATGGCGATCAGGACCGAGAGCCCCTTGGGCAGGTCGAGCCTGCGCAGGGCGACGTAGACCAGCGGGAAGACCAGCGCGTTGATCAGCGTGTTGATGCCCATGACCAGCTGGTACGCGGTGACCGGGTTGTCCGTGAACCACATGGACGGGGAGATCAGCAGCGGGTAGCCGCCGGGGATGACCGATCCGACCGGCATCTCCGTCGTCGGCCGTCCCGCGAGCACCCGGGCCAGCACGAGGTAGGAGGCCTCGTCCGCGTGCACCGAGGGATAGCTGTTGCCCCACACCAGGACGAGCCGGAACAGCACCTGCGTCAGGTACCCGGTGACGAGGGTCACCGGCCAGAACCACTTCCACCCGACGAGGGACTGCGCCCGGGCGAGCAGCCGCTCCGTCCTGGGCGACTCCCCGTCCCGTTCAGGGGCGGACGCGGCAGCCGCGTCCCTGGTCTCGGTTGCGGACTGCACCCCTGGCACTTCCTGTTCTGGTCGGGTTTTTCGAGGGCGCACCATCGGTTCTGCGCACGGCCTTCGTCGCGGCAACGGTACCAACTGCCCCGAAGCTCTGGCCCACCGTTGACGCAGAGCAGTCACGCGGGGTATGGGCGGCCAGGTAAATTGGCGGCCATGACTGTCACCGCTCCCGCGCCGGCATCCGTTCCGGCCCCGGCACGCGATCGCCGGGCCTCACGCCGACGTGGCGGCGGGCTTCCCCGCGCCTTCGCCCTCATAGGCGCGGAGATGGTCGCCTCCCTCGGCGCCGCCCTGCTGCTCATCGTCCTGTGCATGCGCATCCGGATCAACCCGATGACGCGGATCGGGCAGGTCAGCGGACTCGCCGGGATCCAGCTGCGGCTGGTGGTCCTGCTGACGGCGACGCTGCTCCTGTACTGGCTCGTCGCCCGGCTGATGCCGGGCGCCGCCGCCCGGATCGGCGCCGCCGCGGTGGCCGGCCTGGCCACGGGCGTGACCGCGTCCGGCAACATCGTGGGCCTGAGCGGGACGCCGTGGCCGATCTACGCGAACTGGGGCGACGTCGGCAACCTCCAGCAGTGGGCGTACGACGTCATCGACGGTGTGCCGCTGCCGCCGGAGTACCCGCCCGGCTTCCCGCACCTGCTCGCCTGGACCGCGGAGACCTTCTTCGACGGCGATGTGCCGAGGGCCTCGAAGTGGGTCATGATCGGCTTCCTCGCGATCACCGGCCCCGCCGCCTACCTGGCCTGGCGGATGCTGCTGCCCCCGCTGTGGGCGCTGGGCATCGGCGTGACGGCGACGCTGCCGCTGGTCGACCCGTACAAGCCGTACTCCCCGCTCGTCCTGATGATCGTGATCCCCGTCTTCGCCAAGCTGGTGCAGGTGGTGCAGCGGTCCGCGGTACTGGGGCGCAGGCGCGCGATCGCGATCGGCGCCGGGCTCGGGCTGCTGCTCGCCGTGCTGTTCCTGCTGTACGCGGGCTGGTTCGTCTGGTCCTCGATCGGCGTGGTCGTGCTCTTCTCGGTGCTGCTCGTCGGCCTGACCCGCTCGGGCGGGGTACGCGGTCTGCTGACCGGGCTGGTGCCGCTGGTGTCGGCCCTCGCGGTCTTCCTCGCGCTGGCCGGCAGCTACCTGGTGGACCTGCTCGGCGCGAGCGGCTCGACCAAGGACACGTACTTCTACTACGACACCGCCAGCGACCCGGGCTACTTCGCCACTTGGGCCGCCTCCACCCCCGGTCCGCTGCGCACCATCGCCTACTCGCCGATCGGGGAGCTCGGCGGTGTCGGTCTCTTCACCATCGTGCTGGTGGCCGGGCTGGGCGTGGCTCTGGGCCTCGGCCTGCGCCAGCCGCTGGTGCTGACCCTGGCGGCGTGCACGGGCAGCGCGTTCGTGCTGCGCTACTGGTACGCCTCGCACATGGAGCGCGACCAGATGGTCCAGCTCTACCCGCGCACGAGCCACCAGATCCTGTACTGCCTGATCGCGCTGACCGGGCTCGCCGTGTACCTCGCGTCCGGGCGGATCCAGGCCTGGATCCGCGCGCACGACGTCGAGGTGCCGCTGGCCGGGCGCGTCCGGCGGGCGTCGGCGAGCCGGCCCCGGTCGGTCGTACTGGGTGCGCTGTGCGCGCTGGGTCTGCTGTTCGGGCTGGCCGGCTCCGCCACGGCGGACGCCTTCATGCCGCGCGACCCCAGGGAGAACTCGGCGGGTCAGCTCGCCTGGTACTCGCACAACGTCCAGCTGCCGAACGGCAAGTGCCCCAAGTTCGCGCAGTGGGGCAAGTGCGAGCCGTACGTCCCGCCGTTCCGCGGCGACACGAGGCCCGAGAAGCCGAAGCCCGCGGAGGACTGACGGGAAGAGGCAACGCGAAACGGCCTGGCGCCGGTCCTGGGACCGGCGGCAGGCCGTTTCTCGTACGGCGGCGTACGCGCGGAGCGGAAGGGCTCAGCTCTGCCCGGAGGTGAAGGCGTGGCGGGCCAGCGTACGGGCGCCCTCGCGCTGCCCGCGGCGCAGCGCACCCGGGAGCATCGTGAGCGCGTGCAGGCGGGAGGCGCTGTGGAAGCGCGCCGCGCGGGCCGCCTTCGGCCAGCCGCGGGCGTCCATGCGCTCGGCCACCGCGGCGAAGTACCGCTCGGCCTCGGCGAAGCGGGTGCCGGAGAAGGCCTGCACCGAGGACTCGCTGACGGCGTGCCGGCGGTACTGGAAGACGGTCGTGGAGTTGTCGATGACCATCTGCTCACCGCCTTCGAGCAGGTCGACCACCAGCGCGAGGTCCTGGATCACCGAGTAGTCGTCCCGGAAGTTCACCTTGCGCAGCACCTCGCCGCGCCAGGCGATCGACGGGAAGTAGAGCCAGTTGCCGCGCAGCACGCTGGCGGCCAGCTCCTCGCCGGCCATCAGCCGGCGGCCCTTGACCTGCGGTGCGTAGAGCCGCTTCTTGGTGTTGTCCGCGAGGCCCTGGGTCACCTGGCCGTCGCCGTCGATCACCTCGACGCCGGGCTGGACCATGCCGATGCCCGGCTGGGCGCCGATGATCCCGCGGACGGTCTCCAGGTAGTGCGGGTGCAGCAGGTCGTCGCAGCCCATGATGACCACGTAGTCGGCCTCGGAGAGCTGTACGCACTTCTGGAAGTTCTTGGTGATGCCGAGGTTCTGCTCGTTGCGCGTGTAGTGGACGCGCTCGTCACCGAGCTGCTCGAACCAGCCGGGTACGTCCGGCTCCTTGCCGTCGTCGATGACGACGAGGCGGAAGTCCGGGTCCGTCTGCGCCAGGACGCTGCGGACTGCGTCCTGCATCAGCTGCACGTCCCCGTAGTAGGGGAGCATGAAGTCGAAGGTCGCCATGGAGCTTCAGGCCTTCACGGAGTCGGAGTCGGAGCCGGCCTTGGCGTTGGCGTCGTCGTCCGCCCCGGCGTTGGCGCCGGTCTGCGCCGGAACCGCGCCGTCCTGCCCGAGGCGCGCGTCGTTGTGCCGTACGCCCTCGTTGATGGCCACCGTCCGGGCGAGGTCGGTGATCTTCTTCTCCAGCGAGCGGAAGCGCAGGAAGGTGTTGAGCGTGAGGAAGCCCATCGCGAGCACCATCACGTACAGCACCAGGTCGGTGCCCCGGCCGACGCCGAGCTGCTGGGCGAGCCAGGTGACGTCGGTCGGGCGGAGCACCGCGTACACGTTGACGACGACGAACGCGGAGAACGCGATGCGCTTCCAGGCCCGGTTCTTCGCCTGGCTCCAGGTCCGGATGAACATCAGTGCCATGGACACCGAGCCGACGATCAGCAGCAGCTGAATCCAGAAGTACTTCATCGACGCCCACGCTCCCGCAGCGAAATGTCAAAAAGGATGTTGACGCCGTTGATCAGGGACTGACCCTTGGCGCGTGAGTAGTCGGTGTACAGGATGTCCACCGGTACCTCGGTGACGCGCAGCGTGGAGCCGGCGAGGAAGCCGACGAGCTCGGACGCGTGGGCCATGCCGTTCATCGTGATGTTCAGCTGCTCGGCGGCCTCCCGGCCCAGCACGCGCAGGCCGTTGTGCGCGTCGGTGAGCTTGAGCTTGCGCGCGGTCGGGCTGACGGCGGCGGCCGTGCGCAGCACGACCTGCTTGATCCACGGCACCTGGCCGTTCTGCTCGATGAAGCGGGAGCCGAGCACCACGTCGGCCTCGCCGCTGCGCAGCACCGCGACCATCGTCTCGACGTCCTTGGTCTGGTGCTGACCGTCGGCGTCGAAGGTGGCGAAGAACTTGGCGCCGGGCTGGGCGAGCGCGTACGTGAGGCCGGTCTGCAGGGCCGCGCCCTGGCCGAGGTTGACGGGGTGGCGGACCAGGTGGGCGCCGGTGGTCGCTATGTGCGCGGCCGAGTCGTCGGTGCTGCCGTCGTCGACGACGACGATGTTGGGGAACGTCTTGCGGGCCCCCTCGACCACGTCGGCGATCACCTGGCCCTCGTTATAGGCCGGTATGACCAGCCAGACATCGTCGTATTGGGACACGGTAGCTCCAGCGGAATGTGGCACATGCGAGTGCACGGTGATCGGTGTGACGTCTTGGGTCGGCATGGTCATCTTCCGACCGCGCCCACGCCCGGGCCGCTTGCGTCGGCCATCTGCCGGGGTCCTTCACCGGCTGCCGCGGCGGCTCCGGGGAAGCTCAGCCTCAGGGCTGCCAGCATAGCGAGCACGGTGGCGGTGGACCCGAGTGCGTAGGCAACGATCACGCGCATGGCCACGTCGCCCGGTGTCAGGGTGATGCCCACCAGGACCGCGGTACCGACGGCCCAGCAGAGCAGCTGCAGGTTGTGCCGCTTGAATACCATGAGCGCCTGTCCGAGCACCATCGCGAACATGTACGCCACGGTGCCGGCGGACAGCAGGAAGAAGTCGAAGCAGCCCAACACCGGCTCCTTGGCGCCGAAGAGCACCTCGATGAGCCAGGGGCCCAGGACCGTGGCGGGTACCCCGCCGAGCAGTCCGAGCGCTCCGACAACCACGCCGATGCGGCGAAGCATCGCCCAGAAGGCCACCCGGTCGCCGGCCGTGAAGGCGGCGCTGAGGCCGCTCAGCAGCGAGGCCTGGAGCGAGCCGAAGACGAAGAGCGGCACCCGCGCCAGGACCAGCGCGCTCATCAGCGCCGCGATCAGGGCGCTGTCGGTCGGAGCCAGCAGCTTGGTGCTCATCACGGCCGCGTTGACGACCAGCTGGGACAGCAGGGTCGCACAGACGAGCAGGCCGAGGCCGTTGCACAGCTCCCGCCAGGCGATCGGCTCGCCCGGTCCGACGGCGCGCAGCAGCGCGGGCAGTGTGACGAGGGTCGCGACGACGGGCGCGACGGCCAGGACCAGGCTGAAGGCCAGTGCCGACTGCAGCCCGGATATCGCGCAGCCGAAGGCGAGCACGATCCGCAGGCCGCCGTCGACGGCGAGCTGGGTGCCGTACGCGCCGAAGCGGCCGAGGCCGGCCAGCACGCCGCGGGTGAGGTAGCAGGCGGCCATGCCGGCGAAGGCACCGCCGAGCGCTGCCACCAGGGCGCGGTCGCCGTGGAAGAGGAGGTCCGCGAGGGGGTCCGCGCCGAGGCCGAGCACGAGCAGGGTGACGCCGAGGATCCCCGCGGTCAGCAGGGCCGCGCGGCGGAGCACCGGGGCGCTGCCCTGGCCCAGGACCGCACGGGCGGAGACGATCCGGGTGAGCTCCTGCTCGATGGGGAAGAAGACGCCGATGCCCACGGACATCACGATGGTCCACAGCACCGACACGTTGGCCATGGCCTCCGTGGACAGGCTGTGACCGGCCACGCCCAGGTGGACGTACGAGGCCGCGCCGAGCACGACGGTGCCGCCGGCCACCGCGACGGTGCCCGGCGGCAGCGCCGCGCTCAGCTTGTTCAGCAGGGCCTTCATCCCGCTCGGCCGTCCCGGGCCTGCTTGGCCAGTGCGGTGTAGCCGGGGGTGGCCAGCGCCTCGGCCAGCTGCTCCCGCCAGTCGGCGAGGGGGGCCAGGCCCGCCTCGTCCCAGCGGTCGTGCGCGAGCACGCTGAAGGCGGGGCGGACGGCGGGGCGTACGAACGCCTCGGAGGTGGTGGGCCGGATCCGCTCGGGGTCGAGCCCGCTCAGCCGGTAGGTCTCGCGGGCCAGTCCCATCCAGGTGGTCCGGCCGCTCGCGGTGCCGTGGTAGATCCCGCCCATGGCCCAGCCCTTCAGGGCGGCCTGGCCGAGCTCGACCAGGTGGCGGGCCAGCGCGTAGGACCAGGTGGGCTGGCCGTGCTGGTCGTCGACCACGTCGAGGGTGTCCCGCTGGGCGGCGAGCTTCAGCATGGTGGCGACGAAGTTCGGCCCGTGCTCGCCGTACAGCCAGGCGGTGCGGACCACGTAGCCGTCCTGCGGCAGCAGTTCGGTCACGGCCTGCTCGCCGACCAGCTTGCTGCGCCCGTAGGCGTTGACCGGGCCGGTCTCGGCGTCCTCCGGGTACGGCTCCGAGGCGTCGCCGGGCAGCACGTAGTCGGTGGAGACGTGGATCAGGCGCACGTGGGCGGCGGCGCAGGCCTCGGCGAGGACGCGTACGCCGGTGCCGTTGACGGCGGTGGCGGCTTCCTCGGCGGTCTCGGCGCCGTCCACGTCGGTCCAGGCGGCGCAGTTCACGACCACGGTGACGTCCTCGACCGCGGCCCGGACGGCGTCCGGGTCGGTGATGTCGAGGTCGCCGCGGCTCAGGCCCACGGCCTCGATCCGGGCGCGCTGCAGAACGGCCAGGACGTCCTGGCCGAGCATCCCGGCGGCGCCGGTGACGAGCCAGCGCCCGGCTCGCGGGTTGGTCCTCACTTCTGCAGGGCCGCCTTCGCCTTCAGCGGCTCCCACCAGGCACGGTTCTCGCGGTACCAGTCGATGGTGGCCTTGATGCCGTCCTCGAAGGTGACCTGCGGGGCGTAGCCCAGCTCGGCGCCGATCTTGCTGATGTCGATGGAGTAGCGGAGGTCGTGGCCCTTGCGGTCCTCGACCTGCTCGACCATCTCCCAGCCGAGGCCGGCGGCCTCCAGCAGGACGCCGGTGAGCTCCTTGTTGGTGAGCTCGGTGCCGCCGCCGATGTTGTAGACCTCGCCCGCGCGGCCCTTGCGCATGGCCAGGTCGATGCCGCGGCAGTGGTCGGAGACGTGCAGCCAGTCGCGGACGTTGCCGCCGTTGCCGTACAGCGGGACCTTCTTGCCGTCCATCAGGTTCGAGACGAACAGCGGGATGACCTTCTCCGGGAACTGGTAGTGCCCGTAGTTGTTGGAGCAGCGGGTGACCACCACGTCCATGCCGTGGGTGCGGTGGTAGGCCAGCGCCAGCAGGTCGGACGACGCCTTCGAGGCGGAGTACGGGGAGTTCGGCACCAGCGGCCACTCCTCGGTCCAGGAGCCCTCGCTGATCGAGCCGTAGACCTCGTCGGTGGAGATGTGGACGAAGCGGCCGACGCCGTGCTTGCGGGCGGAGTCCAGCAGCACCTGGGTGCCCACGACGTTCGTCATGACGAACGGACCCGCGCCGGCGATCGAGCGGTCCACGTGGGACTCGGCGGCGAAGTGCACGACGACGTCGTGGCCGGCCATGACCTGGTCCACGGCCTCGGCGTCGCAGATGTCGCCCTTGACGAAGGTGTATCCGGGGTGGTCCGCGACCGGAGCGAGATTCGCTTCGACACCGGAGTAGGTCAGCTTGTCGAAGACCGTGATCCGGGCCGAGGCATCTGCACCGAGCTGCTGGCGGACGAATTCTGAACCGATGAAGCCGGCGCCGCCGGTCACGAGGATGCGCATAATACGAAGAGTCTAGCCGCCCGCCGAACGTCACATGCCCTGAGCTCGGCTCGCCCATGCCCTCTCGCATAGGGTTCTCCCCATGCGTGGAATCCTCTTGGCCGGTGGCACCGGATCGCGACTCTGGCCGCTGACCCGGGCAGTCTCGAAGCAGCTGCTGCCCGTCTTCGACAAGCCGATGATCTATTACCCCCTGTCCACCCTGGTGATGGCCGGGATCAGCGAGATCCTGATCATCACCACCCCGGACGACCGCGACCAGTTCGAGCGGCTGCTCGGCGACGGCTCGCAGTTCGGCCTGCGGCTGGAGTACGCCGTCCAGGAGCGTCCGGAGGGCATCGCCCAGGCGTTCGTCCTCGGCGCCGACTTCATCGGTGACGAGTCCGTCGCCCTGATCCTCGGCGACAACATCTTCCACGGCAGTGGCCTCGGCACCCGCCTGGCCCAGCACACCGACGCCAAGGGCGGCCGGGTGTTCGCGTACCCGGTGGCGGACCCGACGGCGTACGGCGTGGTCGAGTTCGACGAGACGGGCCAGGCCATCTCCATCGAGGAGAAGCCGGTCAAGCCCAAGTCCCGCTACGCGGTGCCGGGCCTCTACTTCTACGACAACCAGGTCGTCGAGATCGCCCGCGGCCTGAAGCCCAGCGCCCGCGGCGAGCTGGAGATCACCGCCGTCAACGACGCGTACCTCCAGGCCGGTGAGCTGAACGTCACCATCCTCGACCGCGGTACCGCATGGCTGGACACCGGCACCTTCGTCTCGATGGTGCAGGCCTCGGAGTTCGTCCGCGTGATCGAGGAGCGTCAGGGCTTCAAGATCGGCTGCATCGAGGAGGCGGCCTGGCGGGCCGGCCTGATCGACTCCGCGCAGCTGCGCGAGCTGGCCCAGCCGCTGACGAAGAGCGGCTACGGCGACTACCTGCTGACGCTGCTCGACGAGGAGACCGACGCCCGATGAAGTTCCGCGAGCTCTCCATAGAGGGTGCCTTCGAGGTCACCCCGCAGCTGCACGGCGACCCGCGCGGCCTGTTCACCGAGTGGTACCGCTTCGACCGCCTCGCCGAGGTCGTCGGCCACCCGCTGAACCTGGCGCAGGCGAACCTCTCGGTCTCCTCCGCGGGCGTGGTCCGCGGCATCCACTTCGCCGACGTGCCGCGCGGCCAGGCCAAGTACGTGACCTGCGTACGCGGCGCCGTGCTCGACGTCATCGTGGACCTCCGGGTCGGCTCCCCCACGTTCGGCAAGTGGGAGGGCGTCCGCCTCGACGACGTGGACCGCCGCGCGGTCTACATCCCCGAGGGCCTCGGCCACGGCTTCTGCGCGCTGAGCGACGACGCCACGCTGTCGTACCTCTGCTCGGAGACGTTCAACCCGACCGGCGAGCACTCGGTTCACCCGCTCGACGCCGACCTGGGCATCGAGTGGCCGGCCGACGTCCCGCAGCTGTCCGCCCGCGACGAGGCCGCCCCGTCGCTGGCCGACGCCATCGCGACCGGGCTGCTGCCCGACTACGCCGCCTGCAAGGAGTTCACCGAGTCGCTCCGCGTGAGCTGACCCGACGCCTTTGCGCCCGAGGGCCGCATCCCGTTTCCCGGGGTGCGGCCCTCGGTCGTTCCGCGCCGGAACCGGTCAGTGGACGACGGAGAAGCTGCGCCACGGCTGGCTGCCGGGGGCGGTCACGTTCGACGTGGCCACCGGGATGTAGATCCCGTCGGCTTCCTCGGTCTTCTGGCACTTCGGTGTCCGGTACACGACGACGTCCACCAGGCTGTGGTTCTCCACGTGGGCCGCGCCGTGCGGAAGACGGATCTCGTGGCACCCCTGGACGGGAGTGTTCGAGTACCTGACCTCGACCGGGGAGTCGTGGGCGCGGAAGGCGAGTGTGCCCACGGTGGTCCTGCCGGCCGAGCAGGCCGTGACCGTGAGCAGCAGCGCCGCCCCGGTGATGACGCCGGCATGCCGGAGCTGGGCGCCGCCGTGTTCGAACATGGCTCGGTCCTCGTCTGTTCGGTGATATCCGCCGTTGACCGCAGCCTGGCGTGCCGCGCCCCGGGGGGCATCCGCTGCGCGCCCGACGGGATGACGGCCGAACGGGGGAGGACGCCCCGCACACGCCGAAGGGCCCCGCCCCACCGCCGAAGCGGTGGGCCGGGGCCCTTCAGTGCAACTTGGTGCCCGATGAACGAGCTACCAGGTCAGAACCCGAATTACTTCGAGATCTTGGTGACCTGGCCGGCGCCCACGGTACGACCACCCTCACGGATGGCGAACTTCAGGCCCTCCTCCATGGCGACCGGCTGGATCAGCGCGACCGTCATCTCGGTGTTGTCGCCCGGCATGACCATCTCCGTGCCGGCCGGCAGGGTGACGACACCCGTGACGTCCGTGGTACGGAAGTAGAACTGCGGACGGTAGTTGTTGAAGAACGGGGTGTGACGGCCACCCTCGTCCTTCGACAGGATGTAGGCCTGGGCCTCGAACTCGGTGTGCGGCGTGACCGAACCGGGCTTGATGATGACCTGGCCGCGCTCGACGTCCTCGCGCTTGATGCCACGGAGGAGCAGACCGACGTTCTCGCCGGCCTGGCCCTCGTCGAGCAGCTTGCGGAACATCTCGATACCGGTGACCGTGGTGGTGGTCTTCTCTTCCTTGATACCGATGATGTCGACGGTCTCGTTGACCTTCAGGACACCACGCTCGATACGGCCGGTGACGACCGTACCGCGACCGGTGATCGTGAAGACGTCCTCGACGGGCATGAGGAACGGCTTCTCGGTGTCACGCGGCGGGGTCGGGATGGCCTCGTCGACGGCAGCCATGAGGCCGAGAAGCTTCTCGCCCCACTCCTTGTCGCCCTCGAGGGCCTTCAGCGCGGAGACGCGGACGACCGGCAGGTCGTCGCCCGGGAACTCGTACTCGGAGAGCAGCTCACGGACCTCGAGCTCGACGAGCTCCAGGATCTCCTCGTCGTCCACCATGTCGGCCTTGTTCAGGGCGACGACGATGTAGGGGACGCCGACCTGGCGGGCCAGGAGCACGTGCTCCTTGGTCTGCGGCATCGGGCCGTCGGTGGCGGCGACCACGAGGATCGCGCCGTCCATCTGCGCGGCACCGGTGATCATGTTCTTGATGTAGTCCGCGTGACCCGGGCAGTCGACGTGGGCGTAGTGACGCGCCTCGGTCTGGTACTCGACGTGCGCGATGGAGATGGTGATACCGCGCTGGCGCTCCTCAGGAGCCTTGTCGATCTGGTCGAAGGCCGAGGCCTCGTTCAGGTCCGGGTACGCGTCGTGCAGCACCTTGGTAATGGCGGCCGTGAGGGTCGTCTTACCGTGGTCAATGTGACCGATGGTGCCGATGTTGACGTGCGGCTTAGTCCGCTCGAACTTCGCCTTCGCCACGGGGTCCTCCTGGAGAGTGGTTCTGTACGCCTTACTCATCGGCGCCAGGTGATCTTTGCTGGAAAGCCGGTCCCCCGGGGCAACGGGAGTGTTGCTCCTGTTGCCCCAGAGGTTCCGGTGACAAGCCTAAAGCGTGTACTCCGAAGAGTTACTCGCCCTTGGCCTTCGCGATGATCTCCTCAGCGACGTTCCGGGGAACCTCGGCGTAGGAGTCGAACTGCATCGAGTAGCTGGCGCGACCCGAGGTCTTGCTGCGGAGGTCTCCGACGTAGCCGAACATCTCCGAAAGGGGCACGAGGCCCTTCACGAGACGCGCGCCGTGACGCTCCTCCATGGCCTGGATCTGGCCACGGCGGGAGTTGATGTCACCGATGACGTCGCCCATGGACTCCTCGGGCGTGGTGACCTCAACGGACATCATCGGCTCGAGCAGTACGGGGGAAGCCTTGCGCGCGGCCTCCTTGAAGGCCTGCGAACCGGCGATCTTGAAGGCGAGCTCCGAGGAGTCGACCTCGTGGTAGCCACCGTCGAGAAGAATGACGCGGACGCCCGTCATCTCGTAGCCCGCGAGGATGCCGAACTGCATGGCCTCCTGCGCACCGGCGTCGACCGAGGGGATGTACTCCCTCGGGATGCGGCCACCGGTGACCTTGTTCACGAACTCGTACGCCGGACCGTCCGACTCGGTGATCGGCTCGATCGCGATCTGCACCTTGGCGAACTGACCGGTACCACCGGTCTGCTTCTTGTGGGTGTAGTCGTGACGCTCGACGGTCTTGCGGATCGTCTCGCGGTACGCGACCTGCGGCTTGCCGACGTTGGCCTCGACCTTGAACTCGCGCTTCATACGGTCGACCAGCACCTCGAGGTGCAGCTCGCCCATACCGCCGAGGATGGTCTGGCCGGTCTCCTCGTCCGAGTGAACGTGGAAGGAGGGGTCCTCCTCCGCGAGACTCTGGATGGCGACACCCAGCTTCTCCTGGTCACCCTTGGACTTGGGCTCGATGGCGACCTGGATGACCGGAGCCGGGAAGTCCATGGACTCCAGGATCACGGGTGCCTTGTCGTCACACAGCGTCTCACCGGTGGTGGTCTGCTTCAGGCCCATGACGGCGACGATGTCGCCGGCGCCGACCGCGGCGATCTCTTCACGCTTGTTCGCGTGCATGCGGTAGATCTTGCCGATGCGCTCCTTCTTGCCCTTGACGGAGTTCAGCACCGCAGTGCCGGCCTCCAGGCGGCCCGAGTAAACCCGGACGAAGGTGAGCTTCCCGAGGTGCGGGTCGCGCATGATCTTGAACGCCAGCGCCGCGAGGGGCTCCTCGTCGGAAGGCTTGCGCTTCACGACGACCTCGGCGTCGCGGACGTCGTGGCCCTCGATGGCCTCGATGTCCAGCGGCGACGGCAGGTAGCGGATGACAGCGTCGAGCAGGGGCTGAACGCCCTTGTTCTTGAACGCCGTGCCACAGAACACCGCGGTGATCGTGGGCTCGCCCTTGCCCTTGCCGGAGCCGAGGATGATGCGACGGACGGCGGCGTGCAGCTGCTCCACGGACGGCTCGTCGCCGTTCAGGAAGAGCTCCATGATCTCGTCGTCGTTCTCGGCGACGGTCTCGACCAGCTTGCCGCGCCACTCTTCAGCAGCTTCGGTGTGCGTGGCCGGGATGTCGACGATGTCGTACATCTCGCCCTTGGTCGCCTCGGCGGACCAGACGAACGCCTTCATCGTGACGAGGTCGACGACACCCTGGAAGTCAGCCTCGGCACCGATGGGGAGCTGCATGACGATCGGAACCGCACCGAGGCGGTCCTTGATCATGTCGACGCAGCGGTGGAACTCGGCGCCGGTGCGGTCCAGCTTGTTGACGAAGCAGATGCGCGGCACGCCGTAACGGTCGGCCTGACGCCAGACCGTCTCGGACTGCGGCTCCACACCGGCGACACCGTCGAAGACGGTGACGGCGCCGTCGAGGACGCGGAGCGAACGCTCCACCTCGACGGTGAAGTCGACGTGACCCGGGGTGTCGATGATGTTGATCGTGTGGTCAACGTCTTCGAGCGGCCAGTGGCAGGTCGTAGCGGCAGACGTGATGGTGATACCACGCTCCTGCTCCTGCTCCATCCAGTCCATCGTGGCAGCGCCGTCGTGGACCTCACCGATCTTGTACGACACACCGGTGTAGAACAGGATGCGCTCGGTGGTGGTCGTCTTGCCCGCGTCGATGTGGGCCATGATCCCGATGTTGCGGACCTTGGCCAGGTCAAGCGAAGTGGTAGCCATAAGGCTTCGGTCTTCTCTCGGTCTCGATGTGGGGTGGGACTACCAGCGGTAGTGCGCGAAGGCCTTGTTGGACTCGGCCATCTTGTGCGTGTCCTCGCGCTTCTTGACGGCAGCGCCAAGACCGTTGGAGGCGTCGAGCAGCTCGTTCATCAGGCGCTCGGTCATGGTCTTCTCACGACGGGCGCGGGAGTAACCCACGAGCCAGCGGAGGGCCAGGGTCGACTGACGACCCGGCTTGACCTCGACGGGAACCTGGTAGGTCGCGCCACCGACACGGCGGGACTTGACCTCGAGGGACGGCTTGACGTTCTCCAGCGCGCGCTTCAGCGTGATGACCGGGTCGTTGCCGGTCTTCTCGCGGAGGCCTTCCATGGCGCCGTAAACGATGCGCTCGGCGGTGGAGCGCTTGCCGTTCAGGAGGATCTTGTTGATGAGCGACGTCACCAGAGGAGATGCGTAGACCGGGTCGATGATGACCGGGCGCTTCGGGGCGGGGCCCTTACGAGGCATTCTTACTTCTCCTTCTTGGCGCCGTAGCGGCTGCGGGCCTGCTTGCGGTTCTTGACAGCCTGGGTGTCAAGCGCACCGCGGATGATCTTGTAACGAACACCCGGCAGGTCCTTCACACGGCCACCACGCACGAGCACGATCGAGTGCTCCTGCAGGTTGTGTCCCTCACCCGGAATGTAAGCGGTGACCTCGATGCCGGAGGTCAGACGCACACGCGCGACCTTACGGAGCGCCGAGTTCGGCTTCTTCGGGGTGGTCGTGAACACACGCGTGCAGACGCCGCGACGCTGGGGCGAAGCCTCGAGCGCGGGGGTCTTTGTCTTCTCGACCTTGTCCTGCCGGCCCTTACGGACCAGCTGCTGGATCGTAGGCACTACTTCTCCGGTTTCTGTGTGCCGTGTAGTGAAGCTAACCTGGAACATTTGCCGACCCACGCGGTCGGGTGTGTCGGATCCTGCACACCTTCACCAAGGTGAAAGAGGGCGCGGATCGCGGTGTGGTCTTCTCGGCTCTCCGCGGGGTCTTACGCACACGCGGGAGCCCAGGGCACACCCCAGGCACAAGGTCAGAGCGTACCTACCTCACAGAGGTAGGTCAAAACAAATGCCCAGCACGAAAACACGCCGGACGCAAGCGGGAAGTGCCCGCTCGGCGGGTTTGCCCGTCCCGGCGCCCTAAACTGGCGGCTTGCCCGGGCGCGGACACGCGCCAGTCGATCACGCGAGTCGATCAGCAGGGAGCAGGACATTGGGGACCGCGGCACCCGAGCCGGCCACAGTCGACGTCGACACCAGCCCCCCGGCCCCGGACCTGCCGGCCCCACGCAGAGCCGCGCGCAGGACCGCACGCCGGGCCGCCGTCCGCCTCTACGGGCCCCTGCTGGCCTTCCTCATCACCTCGGCCGCCTTCTGCTCGGCCTGGGTCGCCCGCGGCACCTTCCCCTTCGGCGACACCGGCCGCGCCCTCAACGACCAGGCCAACCAGTACGTGCCCTTCCACCGGGCCCTGTGGGACCTCGTCCACGGCCAGGCCGCGGGCGACCTGCTCTTCACCTGGCGCGGCGGATTCGGCCAGCAGTTCCTGTCCGACTACTACACGTACCTCGGCAACCCCTTCTCCTGGCTGGTCGTCCTCGTTCCGCGCGCCCACGTCGACCTGGCCGTCTTCGCGATCACCCCGATCACGATGGGCACCGCCGCCGCCCTGATGACGGTCTACCTGGGCAAGCTGCACCCCGGCCCGTGGTGGCAGCGGGGCGTGCTCGGAGCCACGTACGGCCTGTGCGGCTGGGCGCTCAGCGACGCCTCGTACATCCCGATGTGGCTGTGGGGCCTGGTCGCCCTCCCGATGCTCGGCATCGCCGTCGAGTGGTGCCTGGAGGAGCGCCGCTGGCCGGGCGCGGCCCTGCTCGTCGCGCTCGCCTGGTTCGGGAACTTCTACACCGCGATGATGGCCACGATGGCCGCCTGCGTCCTGCTGGCCATCCGCCTGATCACCCGCGACATGACGGGCAGGCATCGGCTGCGCGCCCTGTGGCGGGCCGGGACGGCCGCCGGGACCGGGATACTGCTCACCCTCCCCCTCCTCCTGCCGTCGTTCCTGTCCAGCGGCTCGGCGCAGCCGACCCAGGCCGCCGCCTTCGACCCCGTCCGCATCGAGATCTTCCTCTCGGGCATGCTCCCGGCGACGCACCTGTGGGGCGGCCGGCCCCGCCTCTACGTCGCCTCGCTCGGCCTGATCCTGGCCGGCGCCTTCGTCCTCAACACCGCCATCGCGAGGAAGACCCGCCTGGTGTGGGCGGCCGCGACCCTGCTCGTGGTCGCCTCCTTCCAGTTCCCGCCCACGCAGTACATGTGGCACGGGCTGGCGGTGCCGAACGGCAACCCGTACCGCGAGGCCTTCGTCTTCAGCGGCATGGTGGTGGTCGTCGCCTGGCTGGCGCTGGCCAACCGGCCGCGCCCGCTGCACCTGGCCCTGGTCGCCGCGCTGCTGGTCGCCGCCACCTTCGTACTGCGCCGCACCGACGACTTCGGCGGCTGGACCTGGCCCGCCGTGCTCGGCGGCGGTGGGGCCTCGCTGCTCGCGCTGGTCCTGCTCTCCCTCGGCGAGAAGCGCCGCCACCTCGTCCCGGTGGCCGCCGCCCTGATGATCGGCGTGGTCTTCGCCGAGTCCACCGTCGCCGCGGCCAACGCGGACGCCCGCCGGGCCCGCGAGCGCTGGGCGAAGCCGACCGTCACCTCGAACCGGTCGATCAACGACCACTTCGAGGCCGTCCGAGGCGTGGACGGCTGGCCCGCCTACCGGACGGATTCGGGCGCGCCGCAGACCTCGTACAACGACGCCCTGGCCCTGCGGGCCGAGGGCCCGCAGTACTACAGCAGCTACCTCCCCGAAGCCACCTACCAGGCCCTGGAGCCCCTCGGCTACGGCTTCAAGAACGACGGCCGGACCTTCTTCGGCGCCGACAACCCCGTGCTCGACGCGATCTTCTCGATCGGCGCACGAGTGCGCCCCGGGGCCGCCCCGGGCACCTGGACCGGCTCGAAGTTCCCGGCGCCCCCGCTGGTCACCGTCCGCACCGGCGGCCACACCTCCCCCAACCCGGCGGACAGCGTCTACGCCCGCCAGGAGAACGTCCTGGGCGCCACCGTCTACCAGGTCCCCCAGGTCACCCGCGGGGGCACCGCCTCCGAGCAGACGTACGCGGCCCGGTGCACCCCCGGCTCCGAGGCCTACTGGTACTCCCCCGCCCTGTACGGCACCGTCCGCGCCGGCGGCGCCGAGAAGCCGCTGGAGGACCTGATGACGGGCGTGACCCCCCTGGGCGCCGTCCCCGCCTCGGGACGGGTCGACGTCACCGTGCGGACCGGTACGCAGGGCGCCGACGCCGGAAACCACCCGCTCGGCTGCCTGGACCGCGCCGCCCTCGACACGGCCGTGTCCCGGCTCACCGCCACGGGGGCCACCTCGGTGGACGTCGGCGGCCACTCGATCAGGGCGACCCTGCCTCCCGGCGGGGAGCGCACCGCCGTCCTCGCGGTGACGGACGTCCCCGGCTGGCAGTGCTCCGCCCCGACGAAGAGCTTCCACGGCCTGCTCTCCGTGACCCTCCCCGCGGGCACGGACAAGGTCTCCTGCACCTTCACCCCGAAGGGCCTCACCCCGGGCCTGGCGGGCGGCGCCCTCGGCCTGATGGTCCTCATCGGCGTCACGGTGACGGGCCTGCGCCGGCGCCGCTCTGCTGGGACCGGCTGACCCCTCCGACGTCAATCCTGTCGTTTCCGCAGCCCGGAGCGCCCCCGGTCAGTACATTGACCGCCCGGAATGATCGGGGGGCTCGCATGGATTCGGCTTATCTCCCGGGCGACGGAGGACTGGACGACCGCGTCCCCTTCCTGGCCCGGCTGGAGATCGAGGACGCCACCGCGTTACGAAAGCTGGGGCGCGAACTGGCGTTCAGCCCCCGGGCTCCGCTGATCCAGCAGCACGAGCCATCGACGCACGTTCTGCTGATCCTCACGGGCTGGACCAAGGTGACCGCCTCCGCGCCCAGCGGCTACCAGGCCCTCCTGGCCCTGCGGGGCCCCGGCGACATCGTCGGCGAATCTGCCGCCGTCACTGGGCGGCCCCGGTCGGCAACCGTCACCGCCCTGGAACCGGTCCGGGCCGCGGCCATCGACCACAACACCTTCCGCGAGTTCCTCGCGCGCTGTCCTTCGGTCGCTCTCACCCTCCTCGGACTCTCCGCCGACCGCACCCGTTTCGCTGACCGGCGACAGCTGGAATTCGCCTCGATGAGCGTGCGCGAGCGCCTGGCAACCCTGCTGCTCGATCTCGTTCGCACACACGGCCGACGTATCGACGAAGGCGTGGAGATCACCGTCCCGCTGACCAAGCAGGAGCTCGCGGGTGCGGTCGGGGCCTCTCGCGAGATGGTGCAACGGCAGCTGAAGGAGCTCCGTGACCGGGGAGTCGTCAGCACGGGACGCCGGGCGCTGGTGATCGTACGACCGGACGTCCTGCGGCGGATCGGCCGCCCCGGCGCCTGAGCGGTCAGTGCACACGGTCACAGTTCCAGTGCGTCGTCTGCCCTCACACCTGCATGTCGCGTGCCCGCACGCTGTTTCCGCACGGCACACGACTCACGAGAGGCAGTCATGACCGACCCGCTCAATCGCAACCTGCTGCTGCTCGACATCGAGAGGTTCAGCGACCGGGACGACGTGGAGCAGGCGTACTTGCGGCGCATGCTCTACGACGTCGTGGAGCGCGTCCTTCAGTCCGCAGGCATTGACCAGACCCACCACCTGCGCGCCGACCGGGGTGATGGCGTACTGGTGATGATCGACGCGAATGCCCCACTGACGGCGCTGCTGCGCGTGCTGCTCACCGAGGCGCCGGCCCAGCTGCGGGCGGTGAACCGAATGGCCTCCAGCACAGCCCAGATCAAGCTGCGCGCGGTGGTGGCCACGGGCTTCGTCACCGTCGACGCCGTCGACGGCTGGGTCGGCTCCGACCTCAACTACGCGTGCCGACTGCTGGACGCCGACACGCTGCGTACTGCGTTGCGCCAGCGGACGGAGGACATCGCCCTGTGCGTCTCCGAGACGGTGTACGCGGGCATCGTGCGGCATGACCACACGGGCATCCCGGCCTCCGCGTTCCACGAGATCGCGGTGGACAGCAAGAACGGCCCGCTGAAGGCCTGGCTCCACGGACCACTGCCGACCGCCGCCCAACCGGCGCCGCCGATGCCCGCAGATTCCGTGGGCGGAGGAGGCGGCGCGGTCGATTTCCGGGGCACGAACAACGGCGTCGTCGCCCAGCAGATCAACGGGACCGTCATCCAGGGCGGTGTGATGCATGGGGGGATCGAGTTCCAGGACCGACCGGGTGAGGGTGCATGAGTTCACCCACGCCCGGAAAGCAACCGGATCAGCAACCGGTGGCGGAGGCAAAGCCGGACTCGGTCGAGGCCGATTCCAAGCAGGGCGGCGCGGAGGGCGCGGCGAAGGAGGAGCCGCGTCCGCAGAAGGCCTGGGACACCCGGCGCGAGCTGGACGCGCACCGCCCGAGATCGCTGGGCTTCGACGGTGTAAACCATGGCGTGGTGGCGGGCCGGATCGCAGGCGACGTGATCACCGGAGGCAAGACCGAGAACTATTTCCTGTTCGGCAGGTCGGGCCCCACCCACGCTTCCGGGGAGGTCCCCGCCGAGGCCTTGGACGATCTCGCCCGAAACTTCGTGAGCGAGGGAACACGCTTCGACGATCTTCTTGACCGTCTCAGGGAAGAACGGGTGTTGGTACTGACCGGTGTGCCGTCCAGCGGACGTCGCACCGCAGCCCTGATGCTGTTGCGCCGGCTCGGCGCCACACCGGTACATACGGTGGACCGGGACGTCTCGCCCGCCGAACTGCTCCCACAGATCCAGAAGGGGGAGGCCACCAGTTACGTCCTGTGCGATCTCGTGACGGGCCGAGCCCAGCCATTGCGCGAAGCGCACCTGCTTTCGCTCCGTGACCGTCTTCGGGATCGCGGTGGCTACCTCGTGATCACCACAGGGCTGCGCCCGTGGGTCGAGGATGATGTGCGCACCTGGCCATGGGACCCACCCTCGGCAGCGGCCTTGCTGCGGGCGCACCTGGAGTCCGAGACAGGCCCCGAGAAGGCCCGTCGGCTCATGGCCCTGCCTGCCGTCTCAGAATTCCTGCCGCGAGGTCATCAGCCGCGGGAAGTCGTTAAGTACGCCAAGGTGCTCGCGCAATTCGCCCTGGGCCAGGTCGATGAATCCGCCTTGCGGGACGCATCGCTGACGGCCCTGGAGGAGCAGGTCCAGGAATGGTTCGCCATGGACGAGGACGCTCTGCACCTGCGGGAGAAGTCGTTCCTGATCGCACTCGCCGCCTTCAACGACGGCCCGTACGCTCTCACAGCCGAACTCAGCGATCTCCTGTTCGACGCACTCCAGCAGACCGCCAACTCGTCGTTGCCACGAGCGGTCCCCGTATTCGGCACCCACATCGGTGACCGCCTGCGTCTGGCGCGGGCCCGCCACTATCCAGAAGAGGAGCTCACCGAGTGGGGCCCGGTCCTCCAGCGCAAGGCCGGGTTCCAGGACAGCCGCACAGCGCTGGTGCTGTTGGGCGAGGTGTGGACGGGGCATCCGTCTGCTCGCCCCGCTCTGGTGGCATGGCTGGGCAAGCTGGCCGTGGACGGACGGCCCTTCGTTCGCACCCGAGCCGCCGCGACGGTGGCGGCGCTGGCCTCGACTGATCTGCCGTCGGCGATGGCTCTCATCATCGAGCCGTGGGCAGTGTCCAAGCACGTCCAGCAACTGATCGGCGCGGTCAGTGCACTGGTTCTCTCCCACCGCGTCGGGGTCCCGCACATCCTGCGGATCATCGACCACTGGACGGCGGACGAGAACCGAAGGCGCTGCTGGGTGGGTGTGCGTGCCCAAGGCTTGGTGGGTGACGAACGGCCAGAGGACGCACTCGCTGCGCTGCGCGTGCAAGCCCGCAAGCAGCATGGCCAGGAAGATGACGACCTGCTGGGTAGCGAGCTGGCCCAGTCGGTGGAGCTCCTCTTGCTCTCGTCGGCCGCCCCCGGGGTATTGGCCGAGGTGCTGCGAACCCTGGACGATCACCGGTCGGTGTTCGAACTCTCGGTCAGAGGGTTCCTCGGTGCCTGCCGGCACGCGGAGGAAGGCGCCGGAGGCCATCCTCTGATCCTCCGCCAATACGCCCGGGCCCGCCTCGACGACGATCCCGCGGCCACCGGAATCCCCAGGCTGTGGAGGTCCGCTCTCGGCGACCGCGATTTCACCCTCGATGCCTTGTCCGTACTTGCCCGATGGGTGCTGACCGCCGACACGAACAGGGAAACGGAATGGGCACTCGCCGACCTGCTCCCGGCCCTGATCACGGGTGAGACCGAGGAGCGGCGCATCGTCCACCTCCTCCGGACGGTACGCGGGGACGACGGAGGCCCCCGGCCGGCTGTCGCCGACCGCCTGCTCGCAGCCCTGCATCTGCGCTGACCTCAAGGAGACCACGGATGTCCTCGACCGCGTTCGACTGGTTACAGCCCGCCGACAGGCACACCGAGCTGATCGACCCGGTGATCAGTGTCCGCCAGCTCGCCCGGCTCAGCCTGCGCCGCAAGCGGCTGACCCGCTTCGACCACTGTCTCGTCTACGCCACCAAGCAGGGCGAGTACACGGTGTTCCACCCGCCGCACCGCCCGAGAACGACCAGTCGCTTCAGCGCCGTGTACGAGGTGGACATGGGTGTCCACTTCGTCCGGGCCGAGCTGCAGCTCCCCAGCACCAACGACGCCCTGGAGTTCCGGGCGGACGTACAGCTGCGCTGGCGCGTGGCGGATCCGGTGCTGTTCGTCTCCAGCGGGCAACGGAACGTGCCGCGCCTCCTGCTCGAACAGCTGGAACGGTCTGCCCGCGGCATCGTGCGACGGCACGCCGTCACCGACAGTGCCTCCGCCGAGTCCGAGCTACTGACCACGGCAGCCGACTGGGCTCCCCTGGGGACGAGTGTCGGCCTGGACACCTCATGGACGCTGCGCCTGCACCGGAACAAGGAGGCGATCGAGCACGAGATCCGCATGCAGGGCATTCAGCACAAGACCAGCGAAGACATCCTCGGGCAAGTACTCGGGGAGCAGGCCGATGCCGCGGAGGAGCGGCGCAAGGCAGCCCTCGTGCGCCTGCGTGCCCAGAAGATCAAGCTGTACGAGAACTACCTGGAGCAGGGCGGCGTGCAGGCCTGGGCCTGGTATCTGAGTCAGCACCCTGAAGATACGAAGGTGGTGATGGCCAACCTCCGAGAGGACCAGAAGAGCCTGGTCGAAGCCCAGCTAGAGCTGGTCACCAAGTTGTTCGACACCTCCTCGGCAGAGAATCACGAGTTGGCCGAACCCCGACGGCACGCGTTCCGCGCACTCAGCGAAGTGCTCACCCAGCGACTACCGGGCAGCTCGGGTGCTGTCGATCCCGATGTCCTGGACGACTCCCCCTCTGGCGACCTGCCACCCGGCTATGGCCGGACCCCCGTCGCACCGGAGAAGGGATGACCGTGCGGCAGCCGTCCGAGCCCGACGACGATCTGGACTACAAGCACGCACCGGGCACCCGCATGCACTACCGGGCCCATCGCTACGCCACCGACCTCGCGACCGTCGGTGCCCTCGCCCTCCACCTGCCCGGCGTCGGGTTCAGCGTGCTGCTGGTCCTGCTGCTGAGCCGGGAGCTTCAATCCGCGACCGGGATTCCTTACGGGATACCGGTGGCGCTCTGGCTGGTAGCCGGTGCCCTCGGCTTCCATCGGCCCACCGAGGCACTCCTCGCCCGCTATCTGCTGCGCCTCCAGCATCCCGCGCCGCACGAGCTCGCCGTTCTGGCACCGGTATGGAGAGAGGTGACGGCCCGCGCCGGGGTGGACGGCAGCCGCTACGAGGTGTGGATCGAGGCGAGCGGGGAGGTCACCGCCACGTCGGCCGGCGGCCACCTCTTGATCGTCACCCGGCACTCCCTGGAGACACTGCCGACCTCGCAGCTGGCGGCCGTACTCGCGCACGAGCTGGGACACCACACCGCGGGCCATACGTGGGCACGACTTCTCAGCTGGTGGTACGCCCTCCCGGGGCGGCTTCTGTGGATGGCCCTGAGGCCGGTCGTACGCTCCGCGCTGCGCGGCACGAAACGGGTCTCCGCCCCAGCCGCGCTGGTGCTGGCGGCGGCTCTGGGATGGATCTCGTACTGGGCAGTGACCAGGACGTTCGGGCTGCCACTGCTGCTGGCGGCGCTCCCCTTCCTGATTGCCGCCGTGGGCCGGCGCGCGGAGCTACGGGCCGACCGCCATGCCGCGGAACTGGGGTTCGCTCCACAGCTCGCCCAGGTGCTCGCCGCACAGCCCGAGGAAGATGAGCCCAGCACACTGCGCCTGCTGCTCTCGTCCCATCCGCATCACCGCACCCGGCTGCACCACCTCCAGCCGCATCTCCGGTCAGCCGGGTAGCGGAACGCCGCAGGGCGGTCACCCTCTTGGGTGACCGCCCTGCGGTTACGTACTCTGCGCGACTCAGCCGTTGTACGGGCCGTAGTCGTAGTCCTCCAGGGGGACAGCCTGGCCGGAGCCGGTGCCGAAGGGCGAGTAGTCGATGTCGTCGTAACCGACGGCCGAGTACATCGCGGCCTTGGCTTCCTCGGTGGGCTCCACCCGGATGTTGCGGTAGCGGGCGAGACCCGTACCGGCCGGGATGAGCTTACCGATGATGACGTTCTCCTTGAGGCCGATCAGGGAGTCGGACTTGGCGTTGATCGCCGCGTCCGTCAGAACCCTGGTCGTCTCCTGGAAGGACGCCGCCGACAGCCAGGACTCGGTCGCGAGCGAGGCCTTGGTGATACCCATCAGCTGCGGACGGCCGGAGGCGGGGTGACCGCCCTCCGTGACCACACGACGGTTCTCGGTCTCGAACTTCGACCGCTCGACCAGCTCGCCCGGCAGGAGCTCCGCGTCGCCGGACTCGATGATCGTCACGCGGCGCAGCATCTGCCGGATGATGATCTCGATGTGCTTGTCGTGGATCGACACGCCCTGCGAGTTGTAGACCTTCTGGACTTCGCCGACCAGGTGGACCTGGACGGCACGCTGGCCGAGGATGCGCAGCACGTCGTGCGGGTTGGTGGCACCCATGGTGAGCTTCTGGCCCACCTCGACGTGGTCGCCCTCGTGCACGATGACCTTGGCGCGCTTCGAGATCGGGAACGCCGTCTCGTCGCTGCCGTCGTCGGGCGTGATGACGATCTTCTTCGTCTTCTCGGTCTCCTCGATCCGCACGCGGCCGGCGGCCTCGGAGATCGGGGCGACACCCTTCGGGGTACGGGCCTCGAAGAGCTCGACGACACGCGGCAGACCCTGCGTGATGTCGTCACCGGCCACACCACCGGTGTGGAAGGTACGCATCGTCAGCTGGGTACCGGGCTCACCGATGGACTGGGCGGCGATGATGCCGACCGCCTCACCGATGTCGACCAGCTTGCCGGTGGCGAGCGAGCGTCCGTAGCAGAAGGCACAGGTGCCGACCGCGGACTCACAGGTCAGGACCGAGCGGGTCTTGACCTCCTCGACGCCGTTGGCGACCAGGGCGTCGATGAGCACGTCACCGAGGTCGACGTTGGCCGGCGCGATGACCTTGCCGTCGATGACGACGTCCTCGGCCAGCATGCGGGCGTAGATCGAGGTCTCGACGTCGTCGGCCTTGCGCAGCACGCCGTCCTCGCCGCGAACGGCGATCTTCAGCTTCAGACCGCGCTCGGTGCCACAGTCCTCCTCGCGGATGATCACGTCCTGCGAGACGTCCACCAGACGACGGGTCAGGTAACCCGAGTCGGCGGTACGCAGGGCGGTGTCCGCCAGACCCTTACGGGCACCGTGCGTGGAGATGAAGTACTCCAGAACGGTGAGGCCCTCACGGAAGGACGCCTTGATCGGACGCGGGATGGTCTCGTTCTTCGCGTTCGACACCAGACCACGCATACCGGCGATCTGTCGCATCTGCATCATGTTTCCTCGGGCACCCGAGTCAACCATCATGAAGATGGGGTTCGTCTTGGGGAAGTTCGCGTTCATCGCCTCGGCAACCTCGTTGGTCGCCTTGGTCCAGATCGCGATGAGCTCCTGCGTGCGCTCGTCCTTGGTGATCAGACCGCGCTCGTACTGCTTCTGGACCTTCTCGTCCATCGCCTCGTAGCCCGCGACGATGGCCTTCTTGGCCTCGGGCACGACGACGTCGGAGATGGCCACGGTGACGCCCGAACGGGTCGCCCAGTGGAAGCCGGCCGCCTTCAGGTTGTCGAGCGTCGCCGCCACGATGACCTTGGGGTAGCGCTCCGCCAGGTCGTTGACGATCTCGGAGAGCTGCTTCTTGCCCACCGAGTAGTCGACGAACGGGTAGTCCTCGGGCAGCAGCTCGTTGAAGAGCGCGCGGCCCAGGGTGGTGCGCAGACGGAAGCTGTCGCCCGGCTGGAACTCCTGCTCGCCTTCCTCGGCGACCGGCGGCACCCAGCCACGCGGCGGGATGGTGCCCACCGGGAAGCGGATGTCGACGGACGACTGGAGCGCGAGCTCGCCGTTGTCGAACGCCATGGTCGCCTCGGCCGTGGAGCCGAACGCGCGGCCCTCGCCCTTGACGTCACGGAGCTCACCGTCGGTGGTCAGGAAGAACAGACCGAGGACCATGTCCTGGGTCGGCATCGTGACCGGACGGCCGTCGGCCGGCTTGAGGATGTTGTTCGAGGACAGCATCAGGATGCGGGCCTCGGCCTGCGCCTCCGCGGAGAGCGGCAGGTGCACGGCCATCTGGTCACCGTCGAAGTCCGCGTTGAACGCGGTGCAGACGAGCGGGTGGATCTGGATGGCCTTGCCTTCGACCAGCTGGGGCTCGAAGGCCTGGATGCCGAGGCGGTGCAGCGTGGGCGCACGGTTCAGCAGAACCGGGTGCTCGGCGATGACCTCTTCGAGCACGTCGTACACGACCGTGCGGCCGCGCTCGACCATGCGCTTCGCCGACTTGATGTTCTGCGCGTGGTTCAGGTCGACCAGGCGCTTCATCACGAACGGCTTGAAGAGCTCCAGCGCCATGGCCTTGGGCAGACCACACTGGTGCAGCTTCAGCTGGGGACCGACGACGATCACGGAACGCGCGGAGTAGTCCACGCGCTTACCGAGAAGGTTCTGACGGAATCGACCCTGCTTGCCCTTCAGCATGTCGCTGAGGGACTTCAGGGGACGGTTACCGGGACCGGTCACCGGACGACCACGACGACCGTTGTCGAAGAGGGCGTCCACGGCCTCCTGAAGCATGCGCTTCTCGTTGTTCACGATGATCTCGGGGGCACCGAGGTCGAGGAGACGCTTCAGACGGTTGTTGCGGTTGATCACGCGGCGGTACAGGTCGTTCAGGTCGGAGGTCGCGAAGCGGCCACCGTCCAGCTGCACCATCGGACGCAGGTCCGGCGGGATGACCGGCACGCAGTCGAGCACCATGCCCTTGGGCTTGTTGCTGGTCTGCAGGAACGCGGAGACGACCTTGAGGCGCTTGAGCGCACGGGTCTTCTTCTGGCCCTTGCCGGTACGGATGATCTCGCGGAGGCGCTCGGCCTCCTCCTCGAGGTCGAAGGACTCCAGACGCTTCTGCAGCGCGGCGGCGCCCATGCAGCCGTCGAAGTACGTGCCGAAGCGGTCACGCAGCTCGCGGTAGAGCAGCTCGTCGCCCTCCAGGTCCTGGACCTTGAGGTTCTTGAAGCGGGCCCACACCTCGTCGAGGCGGTCGATCTCGCGCTGGGCGCGGTCACGGAGCTGCTTCATCTCGCGCTCGGCACCTTCGCGCACCTTGCGGCGTACGTCGGCCTTCGCGCCCTCGGCCTCAAGCTCGCCCAGGTCGGTCTCGAGCTTCTTGGCACGGCCTTCGAGGTCCGCGTCGCGGCGGTTCTCGATCTGCTGGCGCTCGACGGAGACGTGCGCCTCCAGGGACGGGAGGTCGCGGGTGCGGCGCTCGTCGTCCACGAACGTGATCATGTACGCGGCGAAGTAGATGACCTTCTCGAGGTCCTTCGGCGCGAGGTCCAGCAGGTAGCCGAGGCGCGACGGGACGCCCTTGAAGTACCAGATGTGGGTGACGGGAGCGGCAAGCTCGATGTGGCCCATCCGCTCACGGCGCACCTTGGCGCGCGTGACTTCGACGCCACAACGCTCACAGATGATGCCCTTGAAGCGGACACGCTTGTACTTGCCGCAGTAGCACTCCCAGTCCCGGGTAGGACCGAAGATCTTCTCGCAGAAGAGTCCGTCCTTCTCGGGCTTGAGGGTGCGGTAGTTGATGGTCTCCGGCTTCTTGACCTCGCCGTGCGACCAGGTTCGGATGTCGTCCGCGGTGGCAAGGCCGATCCGCAGCTCGTCGAAGAAGTTGACGTCGAGCACTGTGCGTCAATCCCTCTTTCGGGGTCGAGTCTCAATCATGGTCTGAACGGTCCCGGGGATGACGGGGGGCTCTTGAGCGAGCCCCCCGTCAGGCCCGTCAGACCTCTTCGACGCTGCTCGGCTCGCGCCGGGACAGGTCGATACCGAGCTCCTCCGCCGCGCGGAAGACGTCCTCGTCGGTGTCGCGCATCTCGATGGACATGCCGTCCGAGGACAGCACCTCCACGTTGAGGCAGAGCGACTGCATTTCCTTGATGAGCACCTTGAAGGACTCGGGAATGCCCGGCTCGGGGATGTTCTCGCCCTTGACGATGGCCTCGTAGACCTTCACGCGGCCGGTGACGTCGTCGGACTTGATGGTCAGCAGCTCCTGGAGGGCGTAAGCGGCGCCATAAGCCTCGAGCGCCCACACCTCCATCTCACCGAAGCGCTGGCCACCGAACTGTGCCTTACCACCCAGCGGCTGCTGCGTGATCATCGAGTACGGACCGGTCGACCGAGCGTGGAGCTTGTCATCGACCAGGTGGTGGAGCTTGAGGATGTACATGTACCCGATCGAGATCGGGTCCGGGAACGGCTCACCGGAGCGGCCGTCGAACAGACGCGCCTTGCCGGACGGCAGGACCAGGCGGTCGCCGTCACGGTTCGGGATGGTGTGCTCGAACAGGCCCGCGAGCTCGTCCTCACGCGCACCGTCGAACACCGGGGTGGCGACGTTGGTACCCGGCGCGACCTTGTCGGCGCCGATGACCTTCAGCCGCTCGGCCCATTCCTCGCCGAGCCCGGAGACGTCCCAGCCGCGGCTGGCGAGCCAGCCGAGGTGGATCTCCAGGACCTGTCCCGGGTTCATTCGGGACGGGACACCCAGCGGGTTCAGGATGATGTCGACCGGCGTGCCGTCCTCAAGGAAGGGCATGTCCTCGATCGGAAGGATCTTGGAGATGACACCCTTGTTGCCGTGGCGGCCGGCGAGCTTGTCACCGTCGGTGATCTTGCGCTTCTGGGCGACGTAGACGCGGACCAGCTGGTTCACGCCCGGAGGAAGCTCGTCGCCCTCCTCGCGGTCGAAGACGCGGACACCGATGACCTTGCCGATCTCACCGTGAGGGACCTTGAGCGAGGTGTCACGCACCTCGCGGGCCTTCTCACCGAAGATCGCGCGGAGCAGGCGCTCCTCCGGGGTCAGCTCGGTCTCACCCTTGGGCGTGACCTTGCCGACCAGGATGTCGCCGGCGACTACGTCCGCACCGATGCGGATGATGCCGCGCTCGTCGAGGTCCGCGAGGACCTCCTCGGAGACGTTCGGGATGTCCCGGGTGATCTCCTCGGGGCCGAGCTTGGTGTCACGGGCATCGACCTCGTGCTCCTCGATGTGGATCGAGGAGAGGACGTCGTCCTGTACGAGGCGCTGCGACAGGATGATCGCGTCCTCGTAGTTGTGACCTTCCCACGGCATGAACGCGACGAGCAGGTTCTTGCCGAGGGCCATCTCGCCCTCTTCGGTCGCCGGTCCGTCGGCGAGGACCTGGGACTCGACGATCCGGTCACCCTCGTTGACGATGACCTTCTGGTTGACCGAGGTGCCCTGGTTCGAGCGGGAGAACTTGGCGACGCGGTACGTGGTGTACGTGCCGTCATCGTTGGCGACGGTGATGTAGTCGGCCGAGACCTCCTGGACGACACCGTCCTTCTCCGCACGGATCGAGTCACCGGCGTCGACCGCACAGCGGTACTCCATGCCGGTGCCGACGAGCGGGGCCTCCGCCTTGATGAGCGGAACGGCCTGGCGCATCATGTTCGCGCCCATGAGGGCACGGTTGGCGTCGTCGTGCTCCAGGAAGGGGATCATCGCGGTCGCGACGGACACCATCTGGCGCGGGGAGACGTCCATGTAGTCGACGTCGTCGCCGGCGATGTAGTCGATCTCGCCGCCACGACGACGAACCAGTACGCGGTTCTCGGTGAAGCGCATGTCCTCGGACAGGCCGGCGTTGGCCTGGGCGATGACGAAGCGGTCTTCCTCGTCGGCCGTCAGGTAGTCGACCTCGTCGGTGACGACACCGTCGATGACCTTGCGGTACGGGGTCTCGACGAAGCCGAACGCGTTGACGCGGCCGTAGGAGGCGAGCGAGCCGATCAGACCGATGTTCGGGCCTTCAGGGGTCTCGATCGGGCACATGCGGCCGTAGTGCGACGGGTGAACGTCACGGACCTCGAAGCCGGCCCGCTCACGGGACAGACCACCGGGACCCAGCGCCGAGAGACGACGCTTGTGCGTCAGACCCGACAGCGGGTTGTTCTGGTCCATGAACTGGGACAGCTGGCTGGTGCCGAAGAACTCCTTGATGGAGGCGACGACCGGCCGGATGTTGATCAGGGTCTGCGGCGTGATCGCCTCGACGTCCTGGGTGGTCATGCGCTCACGCACGACGCGCTCCATACGAGCCAGACCCGTGCGGACCTGGTTCTGGATGAGCTCGCCGACGTTGCGCAGACGACGGTTGCCGAAGTGGTCGATGTCATCGGTCTCGACCACGATCGAACGGCCGGACTCGCCGGTCGTCTCGGTCTCGCCGGCGTGCAGCTTGACCAGGTACTTGATCGTCGCGATGACGTCGTCGGTGGTGAGCACACCGGCGTCGAGCGGCTCGTCGGCGCCGAGCTTCTTGTTCACCTTGTAGCGGCCGACCTTGGCGAGGTCGTAGCGCTTCGGGTTGAAGTAGAGGTTCTCGAGCAGCGTCTGAGCGGCCTCGCGGGTCGGCGGCTCGCCCGGGCGCAGCTTGCGGTAGATGTCGAGCAGCGCGTCGTCCTGACCCTGGGTGTGGTCCTTCTCCAGGGTGGCGCGCATGGACTCGTACTCGCCGAACTCCTCGAGGATCTGCTCGGTGGTCCAGCCGAGAGCCTTCAGGAGGACGGTGACGGACTGCTTGCGCTTGCGGTCGATGCGGACACCGACCATGTCGCGCTTGTCGATCTCCATCTCCAGCCAGGCACCCCGGGACGGGATGATCTTGGCGGAGAAGATGTCCTTGTCGGACGTCTTGTCGATCGAGGAGTCGAAGTAGACACCGGGGGAACGGACAAGCTGCGACACGACGACACGCTCGGTGCCGTTGATGACGAAGGTGCCCTTGTTGGTCATGAGCGGGAAATCGCCCATGAAGACCGTCTGAGACTTGATCTCTCCGGTCTCGTTGTTCGTGAACTCGGCCGTGACGAACAGCGGAGCCGCGTACGTGAAGTCGCGCTCCTTGCACTCGTCGACAGAGTTCTTCGCCGGCTCGAAACGGTGGTCGCGGAAGGTCAGCGACATCGACCCGGAGAAGTCCTCGATCGGCGAGATCTCTTCGAAGATCTCTTCCAGACCGGACTTGGTGGGGACGTCCTGTCCACTCTCAAGCGCCGACTCGACGCGAGCCTTCCAGGCAGCATTGCCGAGCAGCCAGTCAAAGCTCTCGGTCTGCAGCGCCAGGAGGTTCGGAACCTCGAGGGGCTCCTTGATCTTTGCAAAGGAGATGCGCAGCGGGGCGGTGCTGGCACCGTTGTTCGTATTGGTCGAGGCGTTGCGCGAGGCGGCCAAGAGGGGGTCCTTCCGAGGGCTCGGACTCACTACGCGCGTACCGGTCCCAGCAGACACAGAAGACGGGCCCCCCAAATCTGGTTAAAAATCCAGGTCAGGGCGGTTCAATCAAGTGTGCTCAAGCGTGGGCATGTCCCTGGCGACGGGCAGGGGACAGCTAACAGGCAGCGCAAAGGGTCAGTGTAGCCACTTGGCTCACTGATGTCCAGACCAGGTTTCCGGAAACCGGCAACAGGCCTTCCCCACTCGTTCAACCAACACCGTGTTCAACCAACACTGCGTCCAACGCTGCGGCGCTCGCACACAGAGCGCGTATCAGTACTGCCCTCTTCGTAGTCGATCCATGCCTCGGATCTCGGATCCAGGTGGCCGACCTGTCGACGGGACTGAGAATTGCGCGCCGCGTCCCGTTCGTCAAGGCCCCGTGCTCCGAGCGGATCATCTTCGGACCCTGCTTCGAGACAACGATGATCACCCTACTCCCCAACGAGACCAGGGCAAGTCAGGCACTGCGAGTACGCCAAAGGGCGACCACCCTTACGGGTGATCGCCCTTGGTTGGAGCCTCGGAGAGGCTCCAGAGGTGTTACTTGACCTCGACCGAGGCGCCGGCGCCCTTGAGGGCCTCGGCGGCCTTGTCAGCGGCCTCCTTGGCGACCTTCTCGAGGACGGGCTTCGGCGCACCGTCGACGAGGTCCTTGGCCTCCTTGAGGCCCAGGGAGGTCAGCTCACGCACGACCTTGATGACCTGGATCTTCTTGTCACCGGCGGCGGTGAGGACGACGTCGAACTCGTCCTGCTCCTCGGCGACCTCGGCGGCCGGGCCACCGGCGGCGGGGCCGGCAACGGCGACGGCCGCGGCGGCGGTGACGTCGAACTTCTCCTCGAAGGCCTTCACGAACTCAGAGAGCTCGATGAGGGTCATCTCCTCGAACTGGGCGAGGAGGTCGTCCTGAGAGAGCTTCGCCATGATGGGCGATCCTTCCACTAATTCGGCAGGTGCCGGATGTATATAGAGGCGGGCGTAACGGCCCGCTACGACCCACGCACTAGGCGGCGTGGATCAGTGCGCGAGCCGAATTACTCGGCACCGCCCTGCTCGGCGAGCTTGACGCGAAGCGCTTCCGCGGTGCGGACGAACTTCGACGGCAGCGCCTGGAAGAGCGAGGCAGCCTGAGACTGCTTGCCCTTGAACGCGCCGGCCAGCTTGCTGAGCAGAACCTCGCGGGACTCGAGGTCCGCAAGCTTCTTGATCTCATCGGCGGTGAGCGCCTTACCATCAAGGACACCCGCCTTGATGATGAGGTTCGGGTTGTCCTTGGCGAAGTCACGCAGGCTCTTCGCCGACTCCACCGGGTCACCGGTGATGAAGGCGACCGCGGTCGGACCAGCGAAGTGCTCGTCCAGCGCGGTGATCCCGGCCTGGTTGGCCGCAATCTTGGTCAGCGTGTTCTTCACCACGGCGTACTGGGCGTTCTCACCGAGCGAACGACGCAGCGTCTTGAGCTGCGCGACAGTGAGACCCCGGTACTCGGTCAGCACGGCGGCGTTCGAGCTCTGGAACGCGTCCTTGAGCTCGGCTACCGCGGCAGCCTTGTTGGGCGTCGGCATAGTGCTTCGGCCTCCTTCCGGGTGATGAGGACCGCTCAGAAGGGGCTGGAACATACGAAACGCCCCGGCGCATGCGCACGGGGCGTAAGCTCAACCGAATTGCTCCGGGAGCCTTTCCACGAACACCTGCGCAGGACGTCCGCGCTCAGCGGATCCTTCGGCCGCCGCACCCTTGCGGGCACGGCAACGACCAGCGGTCTTTGGCTTCTGGGGAAGACTACGTGAAGGGGTCCAGCCGAGGCAAATCGCCTCAGGACCGGACCTTGGTGACCGACCTCAGGACCGCCTGAGGTCGGTCCGAGGTCGGCCGGAGGGCGGCCTCGGGTCGCCTCGGGACGGCCTCAGGAGCCGTCGAGGCCCCCCAGTCCGGCGTCCCGCAGCGTCTTGTCGGCCTCCTTCAGCGTTTCCCCGGCCTCCTCCAGCTTCTGGTCGGTCTCCTTCAGCTTCCGGTCGGTCTCCGCGAGGCTCGCGCTGAGGTCGACGACCTGATCGGCCGGCGGCGCCTGGACGGGAGCGGCCTTGCCGAAGTCGGAGAACTTCGCCGTGGTCTTCGTGGAGCCCTTCCCGTCCGTGCTGACGGAGTCGACGCGGACGGGGTAGCCGTCCTTGTCGATCCACAGGTCGACCTCGAGGGTCTTGACGTGCTTCAGGGACTCGTGGAGGTACTGGCGGTTCTTCTCCTCCATGACCTTGGTGGACTCGTCCGCCTTGAGCAGCTCATCGTTGGTGAAGCTGCCCTTGTAGTGCTGGGCGTCGATGCCGTCGGTCTTCTCGGCGCCGACGTGCGTGAGCTTCTCCTGGCCCAGCAGCATCGCGAGGTACTCGGCCGGGTCGTCGTTCAGCCGGACCCCCGGCTTGCCGTCCCTGGACAGGTTCATCCGCATCCAGGTCTTGCCTTCGAGAGGCTCGCCCAGGTGGGTGTAGATGATGTCGCCGATCATGATCGAGCGAGTGTCTTCCTTCTCGCCCTTCAGCGTCACGTCGTGGCTGGACGGGTACCAGCCCTTCGTGCCGGACTGGCCGCTGGTCTTGCCGTCGCTCCCGACGATGGACAGCTCCGCCTTGGCGAACTTGGCGGCCACCGTCTTCAGGTAGGACGCCTTCACCGCTTCCACGGACGAGTGCGCCTTGGCGTCGGCCCCCTTTCCGCCCGCCTTGCCGTCCCCCGCGCCGGCCTTGCCGTCGCCGCAGGCGGTGAGGCCGCCCACGAGCAGTGCGGCACCCGCCATCGCGATACCGGCCCGGTTCCGGACAGCCTTGTTCATCTGGTTCTCCCCCATGAATGGATCTTGTTACTCGTAAAACGCGCGGCTCGCTCAGGCCCCGGCGCCGGCGCCCGCACCGGCCGCGCCCAGCTCCTTGAGCATGCCGAAGAGGTCGAGCGTCTCGTTCTCCGGCGGGGCCTGCACGGTGGCCGCGGAGCCGTAGTCCGAGTAGTAGGCGTCGATGTTCATGGCCCCCTGGGGCATGCCCATGCTGACCTTCATGTGGACCGGGTAACCGTCCTTGTTGACCCAGACGTCCATGTCGTAGCCCTTGATGCCGGCCGTCTTCGTGGCATCGACCAGCTTCTTGCGGTCGGCCTCGGTCAGCGCCTTGGAGGACTCGTTCGCGGCGAGCATCTCCTCCAGGGTCAGGGTGCCCTTGTAGTGCTCGGCGTCCGTGCCCTCGACCTTCTCGGCCCCGAGGTGCTTCACGTTCGGCGAGCTGAGCAGCAGGGCGAGCTGCTTGGCCGGGTCCTGGCTCTGCTCCGCCCCGCCCAGGCCGCCGAACTTCTTCAGCGCCTCGGCGTCTCCCGAGCCCGCGGCGGCGGCGGCGTTCATGTCGAGCTTCATCCAGCGCTTGCCGTCCATGCCCGCGGACATCGGCGAGTCTGCCGGCATCTCCATGAACATGACGTCGTTCTTCATGATCATGCGCATCGAGTCGGCGCTGTCGGCGGCGGTGAGCCCGCCCTTCATGGTGATGTCCATGACGCTCGGGTCCCAGCCCTGGACGCCCGTCATCTCCACGGTGCTGCCGCCGCCGAGGGAGGCGGGCATCGACATGGTCATGCGGACCTTGGCCGACTTGGCGGCCGAGGTCTTCTTGTACGCCGCGGTCAGCGCCTCGGTGGCGTTGCCACCGTCCCCCGGCTTGCCCGGCTGCGCGGACGCACCGGCCGCGGCCTTGCCGGAGTCCTTCTTGTCGCCCTTGTCGTTCTCGCACGCCGTAGCGCCGCCCACGAGCAGTACGGCGGCCAGCGCGGCGCCGACGGTCTTGTTCCGGTACACGGACACGGAGGCCCCCACCCCTTGATTGATCGTTCGGTCAAAGGGACCCTACGTCGCCCCGGTGCCGGATCGCTCGGCCGACCGCCCCGCACCGGTCGATGTGTGGCCCGAAACACGGAAAACGGGCCCCCCGCCACCCCGTGAAGGGAGGCGAGGGGCCCGTTCAGCCACTCAGTGAGCCATCAGGCTCAGACAGCAGCCGGGTCTTCCTCGACGAGGAGGTTCCGGGTGCGGTTGGAGTCCAGCTGGATGCCGGGGCCCATCGTGGTGCTCAGGGCGGCCTTCTTGATGTAGCGGCCCTTCGCGGCGGACGGCTTCAGACGGAGGATCTCGTCCAGGGCCGCGCCGTAGTTCTCGACCAGCTGCTCATCGGAGAAGGAGACCTTGCCGATGATGAAGTGCAGGTTCGAGTGCTTGTCGACGCGGAACTCGATCTTGCCACCCTTGATCTCGGTGACAGCCTTCGCGACGTCCATGGTGACGGTGCCGGTCTTCGGGTTCGGCATGAGGCCACGGGGACCGAGCACGCGGCCGAGGCGGCCGACCTTGCCCATGAGGTCCGGGGTGGCCACAACGGCGTCGAACTCGTTGAGGCGGTTGCCCTTGGCGATCTCGTTGATCAGCTCGTCGTCGCCGACAATGTCGGCGCCGGCGGCTTCCGCGGCCGCAGCACGGTCACCGGTCGCGAAGACCAGGACCCGGGCGGTCTTGCCGGTGCCGTGCGGGAGGTTCACGGTGCCGCGGACCATCTGGTCGGCCTTGCGCGGGTCGACACCCAGGCGGAAGGCGACCTCGACGGTGCTGTCGAACTTGGTCGTGGTGGTCTCCTTGGCGAGACGGACGGCCTCGAGCGGGGCGTACAGCTTCTCCCGGTCGACCTTGGCGTCCGCAGCGCGGAGAGTCTTGCTGCGCTTCACTTCTGCTCCTGTGTTGTTTCTTCAGGCGTGGAGTCGTGGTGCGGACCAGCGCTTGGTCCTACCACTGGTGGTGCTGGAGGGTGGCTGGATCAGCCTTCGACGGTGATGCCCATCGAACGCGCGGTGCCGGAGATGATCTTCACGGCGGCGTCGATGTCGTTGGCGTTCAGGTCGGGCATCTTCAGCTCGGCGATCTCCTTGACCTGGGCGGCCGTGAGCTTCGCGACCTTGGTCTTGTGAGGCTCGCCGGAGCCCTTCTCCACGCCCGCGTGCTTCAGGATGAGGCGCGCGGCCGGCGGAGTCTTGGTGATGAAGGTGAAGGAACGGTCGTCGTAGACCGTGATCTCCACCGGCACGACCATGCCACGCTGCGACTCGGTCGCGGCGTTGTAGGCCTTGCAGAACTCCATGATGTTGACGCCGTGCTGACCGAGCGCGGGGCCGACCGGCGGAGCCGGGTTGGCCGCACCGGCCTTGATCTGGAGCTTGATGAGCCCCGTGATCTTCTTCTTCTTGGGAGGCATTGCTCTCTCCGGGTCCTAGTGAGAGTTTTTCGCCGCCAACCGGTCATCCGGATGGAGGCATACCGCACCACGATAACGGGTATCGGTGCGGGGCTAAAAACCGAGCAGGTCAGACCGCCCTTCACGGGGCGATCTGACCTGTCCGGAAGCGTTGTCTCAGAAGAGTCAGTTCTTCTGGATCTGGTCGAAGCTGAGCTCGACCGGGGTCTCGCGACCGAAGATCTCGACGAGGCCCTTGACCTTCTTCGAGTCGGGGTTGATCTCGTTGATCGTCGCCTGCAGCGTCGCGAACGGGCCGTCGGTGACGGTGACCGAGTCGCCGACCTCGAAGTCCAGGACCTCGATCGTCCGCTTGACGGCGGGCGCGGGCAGACCGGCCTCTTCCGCAGCGGCCTTCGCGGCCTTCTCCTGCGCCTCCGGGGCGAGCATCTTGACGATCTCGTCCAGGGTCAGCGGGTACGGGTCGTACGCGTTGCCGACGAAGCCGGTGACGCCAGGCGTGTTGCGGACGACGCCCCAGGACTCGTTCGTCAGATCCATGCGGACGAGAACGTAACCGGGCAGCTTGTTCTGCCGGACGTTCTTGCGCTCGCCGTTCTTGATCTGGACGATCTCTTCCTCGGGCACCTCGGCCTGGTAGATGAACTCCTCGACGTTCAGCGAGACGGCGCGCTGCTCCAGGTTGGCCTTCACGCGCTTCTCGTAGCCGGCGTAGGTGTGGATCACGTACCACTCGCCGGGGAGGAGACGCAGCTCCTCGCGCAGGGCCTGGATGGGGTCGACGGGCTCGGCGGGCTCGACCGGGGCGGCCTCTTCGGCCTCCTCGTCGACCTCGGCCTCGACCTCGGTCTCGGCGTCGTCGGCAGCCTCTTCGACCTCGGCGTCGTCCTCGACCTCGGCGTCAGCCTCGTCCGCGTCTTCGCCCTCGGCGGACTCGACGTGCATCGCGGCCTCTTCGGCGGCGACACCCGCCTTGGCGTCGGCGCGCTCGGCCTCGTCAGGGTCCACAGCGTCCGCCGCCTCGACGATGTCGAGCGCGTCCTCGACGGACTCGACGGAGTCGTGGCTCGCGTTCAGGTTCGGGTCAGACACGGTGGCTGCTTCTTCCTGGAATACAAAAGGTGGTGGAACATGCGAAAACGGGCGGCACCCATCAAGGCGCCGCCCCCCGCGGGGATCAGCCGAAGACGAACTTGATGGCTTTCTCGAACCCAAAGTCAATCACGGTCACCAGACCGATCATGATGACGACGAAGACAATCACCACAGTGGTGTACGTCGTGAGCTGGTTGCGAGTGGGCCAGACAACCTTGCGGAGTTCCGCGACGATCTGGCGGTAGAAAAGCGCGAGCCGGCCCAGAGGACCCTTCTTGCCGCGCTTGCCGCCCTTGCGGGCCTTCTTCTCGCGAGTCTCGTCCTCGGCGTCAGGCATGTCGATGGAGCCCAGGGCGTCCGTCACGTCTCTCACCTGAATCCGGGTCGTGGCCGTACCGCGCCCGGTTGCGCCGCACGGCGTTGCATCTAAGTACGTACCTGCGCACACACATCCGAGAAGGAGTGTGGAGCAGGGCCGGAGGGACTCGAACCCCCAACCGCTGGTTTTGGAGACCAGTGCTCTACCAATTGAGCTACGACCCTTTGCGTCCCCCAACCTACCGCATCCAAGCGAGTGCACGGAGTGCTCACGCTTTGCAGCGGCTGGCGAGGTCCAACGACAGGTGAGTGTACGTGAACCGGACCCTGACGTCGAACAGAAGCCATCCGGACATGCTCCGGTCCGTTGACTGAAACGGTGTGCGGCGCTTCTTGGCCGTCTGGGACGATTGCCCGCATGACCTCTGCAACGCCTTCCCCCGAGCGCCGGGTGTCCGCCCGTATCGGCGCCATTTCCGAGTCCGCCACCCTCGCCGTCGACGCCAAGGCCAAGGCTCTCAAGGCCGCCGGGCGCCCGGTGATCGGCTTCGGCGCCGGCGAGCCCGACTTCCCGACCCCGGACTACATCGTCGAGGCCGCGGTCGAGGCCTGCCGCAACCCGAAGTACCACCGCTACACGCCGGCCGGCGGCCTGCCCGAGCTGAAGGCCGCGATCGCCGCCAAGACGCTGCGCGACTCCGGTTACGAGGTCGACGCGTCGCAGGTCCTGGTGACCAACGGCGGCAAGCAGGCGATCTACGAGGCCTTCGCGGCCATCCTGGACCCGGGTGACGAGGTCATCGTCCCGGCTCCGTACTGGACCACCTACCCGGAGTCCATCCGTCTCGCCGGCGGTGTCCCGGTCGAGGTCGTCGCCGACGAGACCACGGGTTACCGCGTCTCCGTCGAGCAGCTCGAAGCGGCCCGCACCGAGCGCACGAAGGTCGTCCTCTTCGTCTCCCCGTCCAACCCCACGGGCGCCGTCTACAGCGAGGCCGACGCCGAGGCGATCGGCCGCTGGGCCGCCGAGAAGGGCCTGTGGGTCCTGACCGACGAGATCTACGAGCACCTCGTCTACGGCGACGCGAAGTTCGTCTCGCTCCCGGCGATCGTCCCCGAGCTGGCCGACAAGTGCATCGTCGTCAACGGCGTCGCCAAGACGTACGCGATGACCGGCTGGCGCGTGGGCTGGATCATCGGCCCCCGTGACGTCGTGAAGGCCGCGACCAACCTCCAGTCGCACGCCACCTCCAACGTCTCCAACGTGGCCCAGGTCGCGGCGCTCGCCGCCGTCTCCGGCAACCTGGACGCCGTCCACGAGATGCGCACCGCCTTCGACCGCCGCCGCCAGACGATCGTGCGGATGCTGAACGAGATCGACGGCGTCGTCTGCCCGACTCCCGAGGGCGCGTTCTACGTGTACCCCTCGGTCAAGGCCCTCCTCGGCAAGGAGATCCGCGGCAAGCGCCCCCAGAGCTCCGTCGAGCTCGCCGCCCTGATCCTGGACGAGGTCGAGGTCGCGGTCGTCCCGGGCGAGGCCTTCGGCACCCCCGGCTACCTGCGCCTGTCCTACGCCCTGGGCGACGAGGACCTGGTGGAGGGCGTGTCCCGCGTCCAGAAGCTCCTGGCCGAGGCCAAGTCCTAGCGCGGACGGCAGCACGAACCTGAGCGGCGCCTCCCCGGCCGGGGTAGCGCCGCTCAGGCACATCCAGCGCAGCCGCCCCATCGCACCATCCAGCCCCGACACACCCTCCTGCCCTGCCGCACCATCCAGCCCCGACACACCCTCCTGCCCTGCCGCACCATCCGGCCCAGTTGCCCCACCCAGCCCCGCCGCCCCATCCAGCCCCGCCGGCGTTTGAGGCGCGGGGTCTGGGGCGGAGCCCCAGGGGCTTTCAGCCCCGCCGGCGCTTGAGGCGCGGGTCCGGGCAGCGCCCGGAAGGCCCCCGCAGCGCCCACTCGCACGTTCGAGCAAGCCCCCGATCGGTAAAACCCCCTCCCGCCAAGCGCAGCGGTACGGCAGGATCACCAGATGGAGCACGCACGCGATCTCACGCTTCTGCCGAAAGCCCACCTCCACCTGCACTTCACCGGCTCGATGCGACCATCGACCCTCCTGGAGTTGGCCGACAAGTACGGCGTCCGCCTCCCGGACGCCCTCACCGCCGGCGAGCCCCCGAAGCTCCGCGCCACCGACGAGCGCGGCTGGTTCCGCTTCCAGCGGCTCTACGACGCCGCCCGCTCCTGCCTCCGCGAGCCCGACGACATCCGCCGCCTGGTCCGCGAGGCCGCGGAGGAGGACGTACGGGACGGCAGCGGCTGGCTGGAGATCCAGGTGGATCCCACCTCCTACGCGCCCCTGCTCGGCGGGATGATCCCGGCCGTCGAGATCATCCTCGACGCCGTCGACTCCGCGTCCCGCGAGACCGGCCTCGGCATGCGGGTCCTCATCGCCGCCAACCGCATGAAGCACCCCCTCGACGCCCGCACCCTCGCCCGCATCGCCGTCCGCTACGCCGACCGCGGCATCGTCGGCTTCGGGCTCTCCAACGACGAGCGCCGCGGCATGGCCCGTGACTTCGACCGGGCCTTCGCCATCGCCCGCGAGGGCGGCCTCCTCGCCGCCCCGCACGGCGGCGAGCTCACCGGCCCCTCCTCGGTCCGCGACTGCCTCGACGATCTGCACGCCGCCCGCATCGGGCACGGCGTACGGGCCGCCGAGGACCCCCGCCTCCTCAAGCGGCTCGCCGACCGGCAGATCACCTGCGAGGTCTGCCCGGCCTCCAACGTGGCGCTCGGCGTCTACGAGCGGCCCGAGGACGTGCCGCTGCGCACCCTCTTCGAGGCCGGGGTTCCCATGGCGCTGGGCGCCGACGACCCCCTGCTCTTCGGGTCCCGGCTCGCGGCCCAGTACGAGATCGCCCGCCGCCACCACGCCTTCACGGACGCGGAGCTCGCCGAGCTGGCCCGCCAGTCGGTGCGCGGTTCGGCCGCGCCCGAGGACGTACAGGCCAAGCTGCTGGCCGGGATCGACCACTGGCTCACCGGGTGAGCCGCAGGTCCCCCTCGTAGCAGTCGGCGCGCACCCGGCCGCCGTCCGGGAAGCCGATCTCCAGGTGGGTGCGGCCCTGCTCGGGCAGCGCGAACTCGGCGACCGAGGCGACGGTCTCGCCGAGGTGGCGCAGGAAGGGGTGGTCGCCGAGGTCCTCGCCGACCTCGATGCGGCCCCACTCCCCCATGTCGTACGGCTCGTGCGGTGCGGCCGACTCGACGATGAGGCACTGGTCGGACCCGGTGGTGATCCTGATGGAGTCGCCGACGCTGTCGATCAGCCAGACGTCGAGGGGCGCCTCGGAGCGTTCGCCGTCGCTGACGTGCCAGGACGCGACGACTCGGCTGAGCGTGCGGCCCACGAGCCGGGTGGGGTCCGTACCGGCCCCGTGCAGGGGACAGAGCATGGGCGGCCGGGGCTCCTCAGATGCTGACGCCGACCGTCACCGGCTCGTTGACCAGGGTGACGCCGAAGGCCGCGTGGACGCCCGCGACGACCTCGCGGGCCAGGGCGAGGAGGTCCTCGGTGGTGGCCTCGCCGCGGTTGGTGAGGGCGAGGGTGTGCTTGGTGGAGATGCGCGCGGGGCCGGTGCCGTAGCCCTTGGTGAAACCGGCCTTGTCGATCAGCCAGGCCGCGCTGGTCTTCGTACGGCCGTCGCCGGTGGGGTACGCGGGCGGCGCGGTGTCGGGGCCGAGGCGGTCCTGGACGCGGGCGAGGAAGGCGGCGTAGGCCTCGTCGGTCAGGATCGGGTTGTGGAAGAAGGAGCCGGCCGACCAGGTGTCGTGGTCGGTGGGGTCCAGGACCATGCCCTTGCCGGCGCGCAGGCGCAGCACGGTCTCGCGGGCGGTGGCGGCCGGGACGCGGTCGCCGGCCTCGACGCCGAGCGCGCGGGCGGTCTCGGGGTACTTGATCGGGGCGGACAGGCCGCCCGCGTCCTCCAGGGCGAAGCGCACGCGCAGGACGACGTACCGCTCGGGCTGGTGCTTGAAGAGGCTGTTTCGGTACGTGAACGCGCATTCGGCGGCGCTCAGCGTGACCGTCTCGCCGGTGGTGCGGTCGTAGGCGACGACCTCGGTGATGGTGTCGCAGACCTCCTGGCCGTACGCCCCCACGTTCTGGATGGGCGTCGCACCGGCGGAGCCGGGGATTCCGGCGAGGCACTCGATACCGGCGAGGCCGGCCTCGACGGTGCGGGCGACGGCGTCGCTCCAGTTCTCGCCGGCCGCGAGCTCCAGGGTGGTGCCGTCCAGGACGAAGCCGGTGGTCGCGATGCGCAGGGCGGTGCCGTCGAAGCCCCGGTCCCCGATGACCAGGTTGCTGCCGCCGCCGATGACCAGGAGCGGGGTGCCGCTCTCGTCCGCGGCGCGGACGGCGGCGACCACCTCGGCGTCGGTGGTCGCGGTGACCAGGCGGGCTGCGGGGCCACCGAGGCGGAAGGTGGTCAGCGGGGCGAGGGGGGCGTCGTGGAGTTCCTGCACGTGGACAAGAGTACGGTCCGTACCCCTCGCATCCCTGCGGGGCCACGGACCGTGGCTCAGTAGTTCGACGTCTGTTCGGCGAGGCGGCGCTCGGCCTCCTCCCAGCCGATGGGCAGCTCGGAGGCCCGTACGGTCCAGAAGGTGAAGGCCGATTCCTTCATGAAGGCGGCCGCGGCCCGGGAGCTGGAGCGGTGGGGCTCGCTCCGGGCGAAGCGGTAGAGCGCGTCCCGGTCCTCCCATGCGGAGAGGGTGAGGAAGGTCCGGCCGAGGACGCGCGCCCGCAGGGCGACGCCGTGGGCGCCGGGGGCCTTGCGGATCTGGCCGATGATGCCGGGGGTCTTGAGGAAGAACCTGACGGCGCCGGTGAGGGTGGCGGTCTCGAAACGGGAGGCCATGACGTAGACCTCGGCGTCGGCGGTGGCGGCCTGGGTGGGCGTGGACCAGGGAATGTCGGGCATGGCGGGCACTCCTTCGCTCGGATCACTTGACCGTAAGGGTCTGACTGGCCTTTCGATTGCTACATTGCCGCGGGGATCCGGTCCGGGACCTCGGCGGCGACGACGACCGGGGCGGGCTTCTCCTTGCGCGGGAGCAGCAGGGCCAGGGCGGCGGCCACGGCGACCGCGCCGGCTCCGATCCACAGGGCGGGGATCGTGCCGTCGGTGAAGGCCTGCGGGGACTCGTAGCCGCCCTGGGCGGAGAAGACCGAGGCCAGGACGGCCACACCGAGGGCTCCGCCGACCTCGCGGAGGGCGTTGTTGGTGCCGGAGGCCTTGCCCTGGTCGGCGGGGGTCACGGTGGACATCAGGACGTTGGAGGCGGGGGCGAAGTACATCCCCATGCCGATGCCGCTGATGATCAGCGCCGGGAGCTGGGCGGCGTACGAGAGGTCCGCGCTCAGGATCATCGCGAACCAGCCGAGGCCGAGGGCCTGCAGCGCGAGCCCGGCGGCGACGACCGGGCGGCCGCCGATCCGGTCGGAGAGGATGCCCGAGATCGGCGCGACGATCATCGGCATGCCGGTCCAGGGGAGCATGCGCAGTCCGGCCTCGGTGGGGGAGTAACCGGAGACGCCCTGGAGGAACTGGCTGAGCAGGAAGATCGAGCCGAACATCCCCAGGAACATCAGCAGGCTGGCCAGGTTGATCCCGAGGAAGCCGCGGTTGCGGAAGAGCCGCATGGGAAGCATGGGGTTGGCGCTGTTGTAGCCGTGGTGGATGAACCCGCCGACGAGGGCGGTGCCCGCGATCAGCCCGGTCAGCACGGGGGCACTGGTCCAGCCCTCGGCGTTGGCGTTCACCAGGGCGTAGACGATGCCGAAGAGGCCGCCGCTGATGAGCAGGGTGCCGGGGATGTCGAGGCGGGCGTTCGGGGCGGTGGACTCGGCGAGGCGCAGCCGGGCGAGCGGGATCAGGGCGAGGCCGATCGGGACGTTCAGCCAGAAGATCCACTGCCAGGAGATGTGCTCGGTGAGGCTGCCGCCGATGAGGGGGCCGCTGGCGACGGCGAGGCCGGTGACGGCGCCGTAGATGCCGAGGGCCATGCCACGACGGGCAGCGGGAACGGCAGCGGTGAGCAGGGTGAGGGTGAGCGGCATCATGATCGCGGCGCCGACGCCCTGGACGGCGCGGGCGGCGATGAGGGCGTCGATGCCGGGCGAGAGGGCGGCCGCGGCGGAGGCTCCGGTGAACACCGCCAGCCCGACTATGAACAGCTTCCGGCGCCCGAACCGGTCGCCGAGGGCGGCGCCGAACATGAGGAGGACGGCGAAGGTGAGCGTGTAGGCGTTCACCGTCCACTCCAGGTCCTCCAGCTTGCCGCCGAGGTCCTCCCGGATGGCGGGGAGCGCGGTCGTGACGACGAGGTTGTCGAGGGCGGCCATGAAGCTGGCGACGCCGGTGAGGATGAGGGCCCAGACGGCGGGCCCGCGGAGCTTGGTGTTCGTGCCCATGTCCGTGTCCGTGCCTTGCTGCGTGTTCACGATTCCCCCTGCGGGCTTGTTAGTTATTGCTGACTAACTTTCGCGCTCATGAGTACACCCGTGGGTGAGCGCGGTCGGGCGCGCCAGGCAGGCGGCGCGCTCTCACTTCTCCAGGCGGCCCTTGCTCTGGGCCTCGGGGTACAGCCCCTCCCAGACCCGGTGCTCGGGCGGGAAGCCCATGGCGGCGAGGGTGTTGATCAACATCCCGTACGCCATGAAGGTCGTGGTCTCCTTCACGTCGCCACCGAACGGCACGTGAACCGCGTCCCAGAGCTCCAGCCACCCCTTGCGGACGAGCTCGCCGAGCTCGTGATCCCCGGCCGCCTCGGCGGCGGCGACGGTGACGTACATCTGGAGCTGCATCTGGAGCTTGTCGGGATCCTCGGCGATGAGCCGGGTGTAGGCGTTCGCCATGGCTCGCGTGGCCTCCTCGCCGTACAGCCCTTCGGAGGCGGCGGTGAAGACCTCGCGGGTTTCCCGCAGGCAACGCTCGGCGGCGGCGAGAAAGATGGCGGGCTTGTTCGGAAACAACCGGAAGAGATACGGCTGCGAAACACCCACCCGCTTGGCGATCGCCTCGGTGGAGGTCCCGTAGTAACCACCCCGGGCGAACTCGTGCACCGCCGCACGAATGACGCTCTCCCGCCGCTCGTCTGCGCTCATCCTTGCCATGCGACTAAGTTAGTGCTCAATCACTAACTACGTCAAGGGGAGCGGGGGGCGGGGCGGGGCTTCGGGGGGCGGGATGCCGGCGGGCGGGGTCGGGTCGTGCGGCGGTGGTGCCGGTGGGCGGAGCCCGGGCGGGCGGCATCGGGCTGTGCGGGGGTGGCTTCGGGGGCGGGAGCCCGGCGGACGGCACTGGGCTGTGCGGCGGTGGCTTCGGTGGACCGGAGCTCGGCGGACGGCATTAGACGGTGCGGCGGTGGCTTCGGTGGACCGGAGCTCAGCGGATGCCATCAGGCCGTGCGGCGGTGGCTGCGAGTCGCGGGAGCCCCTCGACCGGGATCAGAGTGGGTTTGGGGGTTTCCCGTCAGTCTCATCGTCTCTCCGTGTCGGGCCGGTCCTGAGGTTGTTCCTGTTTGGCGGACAGGTTCTATGTGTTGCTCAGGCTGCGGTGTTTTCGTACTCGGCTGGGCTTTGGTAACCGAGGCTGCTGTG